>QHZW01000249.1 GCA_003224815.1 Acidobacteriota bacterium
GTGCTTCGTTGATTTCGAATTCTCAGCGAACGCTGCCTTCGCAGTAGCGAAATGCCCCGCCAAGTCTGTTTCGGGAACATTTGAATATTTATTTTGCGATTCGCCTTTTATTCGCTTACCATAAGCGATATACTCCACCAAGTTTCAGAACATAGGCGGGCAAGCTTGTCCTGAGCGTAGTCGAAGGAAGCGTCCCGCCCCACACGGGAGAGCACATGGCTGACGAGCGGGCACGGGCGATAGATTTGGCATTCGCGCAAATCGAAAAGCAGTTTGGCAAAGGGTCGATCATGCGATTGGGGTCGAAAGAGGCAATTGTCCCGATCGCGGTTATTTCGACTGGCGCGATTTCGTTCGACGGCGCCCTCGGCGTAGGCGGCTTCCCGCGTGGACGCGTGGTTGAAATCTTCGGCCCCGAATCATCAGGCAAAACCACAATCGCTCTCCAAGTGGTCGCATCGGCCCAGGCGGGTGGCGGAATGGCAGCGTTCGTGGATGCCGAGCACGCGCTCGACCCCGGGTACGCCAAGAAACTCGGCGTTGACGTTGATAATCTGCTGGTTTCGCAACCCGATTACGGCGAGCAGGCCCTCGAAATCACTGAGCAACTGGTTCGCTCCGGCGCGATCGATGTGCTGGTCGTTGACTCAGTCGCCGCGCTGGTTCCAAAAGCCGAACTGGATGGTGAAATGGGCGATAGCCACATGGGACTGCAGGCACGTCTGATGTCGCAGGCCCTCCGCAAATTGACGGGCACAGTTTCAAAGTCACGCACCTGCCTGATCTTCATCAACCAGATCCGCGAAAAAATCGGCGTGATGTTCGGCAATCCCGAGACCACCACCGGCGGCCGCGCCCTGAAATTCTATGCCTCCGTCCGCGTGGACATCCGCCGCATCGCCGCCATCAAAGAAGGCGACGTGGTCGTCGGCTCCCGCACCAGAGTCAAAGTCGTAAAAAATAAGGTCGCCGCCCCCTTCCGCGAATCCGAATTCGATATTCTTTATGGGGAGGGGATCTCTCGTGAAGGTGATCTGCTTGATTTGGCCGTGAACCAGAACATTCTGGAGAAATCGGGCTCGTGGTACAGCTACAAGGGCGAGCGTATTGGGCAAGGCCGCGAGAATGCACGTCAGTTCTTGAAGGACAACAAGGATGTAACCGCAAAGCTCGAAGGCGAGGTGCGTAAGGCTCTGGGTTTAGTTCCTGCTCAACCTGCAGCTCAGGCACAAAGCGCTGCTCAGGGCGCCAGCCAAGGCGCACGAGTTACGACTATGCCCACTACGGGAACCGAAGGAAAGCCGACGGCAAGAAGGTAGCCGAGAAAATCGCTGGGCATCTTATGGCGGGCTTGACGACCACAAGACGCGATTTCTTCGAATTTGAATATCTCGGCAAAACTTTCAGAGTAGCACTGTATCTTGCTTAGTCTAACCCGCTCAACAACCTAGAAGGCCCCTTTCTACCTGACAACCTGCTCCGGCGTGCTCCCATCCTAAGTTCAGTTCGACTGGACCGGTTTTTGTACGATGGGCTTCCTGGAACGTATTTTCGTGCCGGTTCTGTTTTTCTCCACGACTGCAACTTCTCAACTTCCATCGTCCCGATGTGACGCGTTACCGGTTGCCCTGAAGGACTGCCCTGAAATCACCGCATCGTCGAGATCCAGCATGACTCGCGACCGCATCGACGCGAGGACCGCAACCTCGTTGCGGGTGGTCACGTCCGACGGCAGAGACGACGAGCAGTCCGATGCATTCATCGCCTCGCCGCCATCTCGACGGGAAGAACACTTTCACTGGGGGCGCGCGCTGTTTGAGTCGTTCACGTTTCTGGCGATCGAACAGGCTTACGTGGTGAAAGACGATTATCGCTGGGTGGTCGTCGAAAACGGTGTCCCGTTTAATCACTACTGGCGCGACTATAAGCAGTCGCTCTCAACCTGGATCCATTCAGGATGGGATGATGGCGATCCAGTGCTGTACAGCTACGTTGGGCATCCGGTCCAGGGAGCGCTGACCGAGTACATACAAATTCAGAACGATCCCAAGGGCAGGGACCTCGAGCTTTCCAACACAAAAGCATATTGGCATAGCCGGCTGAAGGCGCTGGCGTGGAACGCGGTTTACAGCACGCAGTGGAACATTGGGCCGCTAAGCGAACTGACAGTTGAAAAGTACGGCACTTCCGCACGACAGCCGTGGAATAAAGACGGCTCATGGCCATGTACTCACAAGCCTTGCGTAACGGGGGTGGGACAGGTGGATCTGGTGACGACGCCGGTCGGCGGCTTCGCCTGGCAACTGACTGAGGACTTCCTCGATAAGGAGATTGCTCGCCGGGTTGAAGGGGCAACACAAAACCACTTCCTCGTTGACCTCACGCGTTGCGCTCTGAATCCGATTCGCGGAGGGGCCAATATTCTTCACGGTAAATCGCCCTGGTATCGGGCTTCACGTGACGCCCGGAAGATTTACTTTATGCATCATTTCCCGGGAAACACCCCGGGCCATGGCGGCGAATGAAGCATGCACGAACTGCGCTGCAAGACTGCGACATTGCTGCTTGCCGTGACAACGGTTTCCGCAACCCTGGCCCACTCTCAATCAGCTGAGGCACAGAATCCAAAGTGGGATTTCGGCATCTGGGCTGGTGGAGCAACCGGCGAAGAGGCAACCAATTCCTTTTCCGAAGCACAGATTCTGACCGGAGGCTTCTATGTGGGCAGGGTAATAACCGGCGAACTCGGCAATCATTGGTATCGGGGACGATTCGAGTACGGATTCGATGTCGCGCCGCTATTTGTGCAATTCCAGCCGCAACGGATTGAGGGAACAGCCTTCGATCCGCTCATTTTCCGCTGGCATTCCAGTCCTCGGGGCGGCGCGATCACGCCTTTCCTCGAATTGAGCGGAGGCGCGGTGCATACGACAGCGAACTTTCCGGCCGGTGATACGTCGACCTTTAATTTCATCACGCGGGGCGGCGGCGGCCTTCTCGTATTAACCAAACCGAACCAGGCCTTAGAAGTCGCGTGCCGCTGGTGGCATATTTCCAACGCGAACCTGGGAACGCGCAACCCCGAGTTTAACGGCATTCAGGTCAGCGTTGGATATCACTGGATGAAGTGAGTAGGTTGAATATCCTAAGAAGGCTTTGAACCGGACCAGGAGTGCACTGGAATTGCATTGTTTTCGGCGAATTGCGCACAACTGCTTTACAATATTCCACAGCGGAGTACCCTCTTGACCCTCGCCTCTGGCGCGAAATCGAAGCCCGCGTTGGACGAGGGATCCTTTCAACAACTTCTCGCAGCAGCTTACGTTGTCCAGCAGCACAACGATGGTTTGGGCTCTAAGGATCCCGCCGAGAGCACATCGAGGGTGCTCTCTGAAATTGCGGAGATTCAAGTGCTGGTGAGGGCGGGCGGATTCGATCTGAGTGCCGCTGCCAGACTCACCATTGAGCGGCTTCAGAAAATTACGAAAGCCGATCGCGCGCATATTTTCATCCTGAACAATGGCGCACTCGACTGCATTGCAGAAGCTGGGCCCATCGCAGCCCAGGCTCGGAGCTGTTGCATCTCTGATTCGATCATTGCGAACGAGAAGCTGAAATCCGGGGAGTTGTTTCAAAGCAGCGACGCCCAAAGAGACCCGTTCCTCAATCCTGGCTTATACCAGGGCACCGGGTCTCTGATCGCGTCCCCGATCCACCGTTTCGACGAGTTCGCCGGAGCCATCGAGTTACGTTCTAGCCGAGTCAATGCCTTTCGGGAATGTGACGCGCGCGCTGCCGGCTTGATGTCCGGGCTGATGAGCAGTCTGTTCGAGCGGACGGCTCGAGCGGAGAGCCGCGAGAAAATTTCTATCACTCACAGCCCTCAAGTGGCCGCAGCGGGTCCGGTCACCACCACGCCAAGTGGGAATTTCGAGGATTCTTCCTCACTCCCCAATCATTCCGAAAATAGGCAAATTCGGCCAGCGGATCCCTGCGTGTTGCCGGTGGAGATGCCAGGTCAAGACCGCCTCAAACCGTGGCGCTCTGATCAACCTTCGCCTGCCAAATCCGTGGCGGAGAACGATCTTCCCGCTGCTGGGATCGATCTCCCAAGCGAATGCCGGGTTTGTGGGCGTCCATTTGGCGTGGATGAAGCCTTTTGCGGACAATGCAGCATGCCACGGCTTGCAGGTGCGCCGTCCGAGGGTTTGCAGAGCAAGTGGGCGTCGATGTGGTACATGCAGAAGGCGCATGAGAAACAACAGAAAGCTCCCCAGCCACCGAATCTGAACCTGCGCCCCTCCGGCCAAATCATACCGCCGCCACCTCTTGATCCCACGGTGCGGGTTTGGCAGGTGCCGGAACCCGCTACCCGCCGCAATGCTCAGAGCTCGCCGATCCAATCCAGTGGCATGAAGCCGGTAGCTCACGACGAGTCATTGTTTTTCTTTGATTCCGAGGAAGAGAACCCAACGCCGACCACGCGTACATCCGATTTCGCCGGCGATGCGGCCAATATGGTTGAGGCTGCCAACGGTGACCAAGACCTTCTGCAAAGCACTTGGCACGCAGTTTGGGTGCGGACGCGACGGCGGCACGCGATACTGGCGTTGACCGCAGTGGGATTATTGCTTGTATTTATGATGCTTGCGGTATGGCCGTCGTCCAAGAATTCGCAGCTGACCTGGTTTCAATCTGTACTGGTTGAATTGGGACTCGCGGAAGTTCCTGCGCGCACCCCTGTCTTCGCGGGCAGTCCGGACGTGCGCGTCTGGGTCGACGTGCATACTGCTCTCTATTACTGCCAAGGCTCAGATCTCTACGGCAAAACACCAGGGGGACACTTCGCCACACAGCGTGAAGCGCAACAGGATGAATTCGAGCCTGCCACGCGTGTTGCTTGTCCCTAAAATAGAAAAGCCGAAATTGCAGAATCACTTGGGGGAGGTCTGCGATTCTGCAATACCGGCTTCGAAATATCGCGCCTGATTGTTAGCTGGTTTGCATCGCCATAAATCCTTCGTGGCGACGGGCCTCATACCAAAGTGCAAGCTCTACGCGGTTCCAGAGCCCCAGCTTGTCGTAGATGGTCCGGAGATAGTTTTTAATGACGTGTTCAGTGGTGCCGATTTCATCGGCGACTTCTCGATTTTTGAGTCCCCGGGCGACGAGCTCAATGACTCGTTGCTCTCGGTCGTTGGGGGTACCGCTTCCGTTTGCTCTGAACATAGCTGCCTCCTATATAAAAGTGTTGCGAGTTTCACCCGCTTGACTCCGCCAGTAATCCCAAATCGCACGAACAATCGGTTGAAATGAGCCTTTACCGTTCGTCGTGCCATGTGCAATTGCCGGGAAATTTCGTCATTGTCACAACCTTGCAGGAGCAGTTCGACGACCTGCCGCTCCCTCGGACGTAACGATTTCTCCTCCATAAGATCCCCTCGAGCTGGATTGATCCGCCAATGCCGGTATCTGAGCCGGTAATAATGTGAAGCTCAGGAGGCACAACTATTAAAAGGTTTGCACATGGTTTGCCATGAACGTCATGTGAAATCAGAAAGGACGTGCAATTTTCCACAACATTAGGCCCTCTGAGGTGCCCTTTGCGAGATCCGGAAAACGTATCCCCGACATTCGGAGTCCATGATCGAGTGCTCACATAGTTGGTGGAAACTGCTTGCAATCATCGACATAAAACATGCCTCGTAAGGTGTATCCCCCCACGTTTGGGCTAAGCAAAAGCCCCGATGCAAAACCGGGGACTAGCCCTGACTAACTGCCCTGTGGAATCTTAGGATACTTAGGTAAAAGACCTTAGGACATTTTTTTCTCAGTCTCAGGTTCGATTCGGAACAATTTACACGTCGGGAAATCGGAGGGGCAAGGATTGTGAACCTTGCCAAAACGACCGACCGCGCCTACCATTTAACTAACTAGTTAGTTAAATGCACTCTGTCCAGAAATCCCGATCAGGAACTCGTGGTCGTCCAGAAGAGAGCCGGGCGTCAATTCTGCAAGCTGCAGTCCGAGAGTTTGCCCGCGAAGGTGTTGCCGGGGCGCGCACTGATGCGATCGTTCGCTCTGCCGGAGTGAACAAGGCCCTTCTCTATTATTACTTTAAAGACAAAGAGGCTCTGTATGACGCAGTGCTCGATGAAGTATTCAGCGGCGTGAGTCACGCGATACGCGGCGCGCTTTCACAACCGCTTCCTCCGCCCGAGCGTCTGAAGGCGTACGTACGTGCGCACTTTGACTACATTGCCGCGCATCCGCCTTACCACCGTATCGTGAATGCGGAATTTCTCCGCGCCGGGCGTGAATCATCTCGTATGGGGCGGGTCGCGCAGCAATATTTCCGTCCAGTCTTTTCGAGTCTCGCGGCGTTGCTGAAAGAAGGCGCCGAGAGCGGTGATTTTCAAGCGGTCAATCCAATCCACTTTGTGCCGTCAATGATTTCAGTAATCGCTTTCTACTTCACCACTGCGCCGATTATGAAAGTGCTGACCGGTTTCGATCCTCTGGCTCCAGAGCGCCTGGTCGAGCGCCGGGCGGCTGTGATCGATTTCATTTCCGCTGCTTTGTTCACTTCTCGCGCGAGTGCGCCGGGCCAACATATGGCTGGCAATCTTCCCGAAAAAGGAGAGCGCCTTTGAACGCACGAAATAAGTTCTTCATCATTCTGGCAGTTATTTTCGCGATTGCACTTGGTTATTATCTGTTCTCGACACCCCGCGGCTCCGATCTGGACCTGATCGGTGTCGTGGACGCAAATCAGGTCATCGTCAGCCCGCAAGTTGCCGGACGAATTTCGAAGCTGCTGGTTGATGAAGGCACTGCGGTGAAGCAGGGAGATCTGATCGCGGTGCTCGACCCCTCGGAACTGGAGGCCCAGGCGCGTGCTGCGGCGGCGATGATTGACAGCTTGCGCTCGCAGGTTTCGGCGACGGAGGCAACGAGCGTTGCCACGCAGGGCTCAACCACCAGCAGCGTGGCGAATGCACAGGCGCGGCTTGAATCCGCGCGCGCGCAACTGGTGGAAGCGGAAGCGACACTTCAACGCGTAGAAAGCGACAGCCGTCGAATCGTCGAACTCGCGAAGGAGGGCGTAGCCTCAGACCAGGAGCGGGTGCAAGCCGAGGCAAATCTGAAGGCGCAGCAGGCAGTTGTTACATCTTGGCAACAGCAGGTCACGGCCGCGCAGGCGGATCTAAATTCGGCGATCGCGAACACGCATCAAGCACACGCGGCGCAGAGCACCGTTACTTCCACGCGTGCCCAGCTTGCGAACGCTGAGGCGCAGCTGAAAGAAGCTGAAGTTCGACTTGGGTACACGAAAATCTATGCGCCCGTGACCGGAACGGTTTCTGTTCGCGCCGCGAGAGAAGGCGAATTTCTTACGTCCGGCCAACCGATTGTTACCGTTGTGGATTTTGGCGACACGTGGGTGAGGGCCGCAATCCCTGAGACGCAAACTGATCACATTTGGCTCGGCGATACGCTTCGCATTCGTCTGCCCGGCGGGACGCAAACTTCCGGGAAGGTTTACTTCAAATCCGCTGAAGCCGATTTCGCCACACAGCGGGATGTAAGCCGCCGCAAGCGCGACATAAAAACTGTTGTGCTCAAGGTTCGGCTGGACAATCCGAAAGGCGCGTACGTGCCCGGGATGACAGCGGATGTGTTGATTTCACAGCAGCAGTTAAATGGAGCGGCAGGCAGCGTGAATGCGGCAAGCGAGGGCGGCGGCAAATGAGCGCCATACCTGACTTTCGTCCCAGTGTTCCCGGCGCTGATGTTCCGAACGCAATTGAGGTCACGCATATCGTGAAGAAGTACGGAGACTTCACGGCAGTGGACGATGTTTCGTTCTATGTGAAAGAGGGAGAAATTTTCGGATTGCTGGGACCGAACGGCGCGGGGAAATCCACACTGATTCGAATGATGACTACGCTTATTCCCATTACTGCGGGAGGCGCGAAGATTTCCGGTTACGACGTCGCCGCCGATCCGGATGATGCGCGGCGGAGGATTGGCGTGATTCCGCAGGCGCTCACCAGTGACATTGATCTGACAGTCGAAGAGAATTTGAGCATTTACGCCAAGCTTTACGATGTTCCGGCGGCAAAGCGGAAGAAGAACATTGACGAACTGCTGGAAGTAGTGGACCTGACAAAGTGGCGTGACGCGCAGACCAAAACTCTTTCCGGGGGAATGCGTCGCCGCCTAGAAATTGCGCGCGGGCTGGTGCACAGCCCGAGCATCTT
>QHZW01000250.1 GCA_003224815.1 Acidobacteriota bacterium
TCATTCCGTTCAGAAGCGAACCGACAATTCCTCCCACAACCCCGCCCTCTACCTCTCTCCGACCTTCGTGAGGCAAGTACTGGTCAATGGCATGGGCGAGCTTTGTGATCGGCAGTGTTTGCAGCCAGATCCGTCCCGGGCCGGTGAGGGAGGCGAGAAAAATTCCATCGCCACCGAAGATCATGTTCTTGATGCCGGGAACGGTCGTGATGTCGAACGAGACGCCGGATTGAAATGCTCCGACGTGGCCGGGATGCACACGCAAAGTTTCTCCCGGCTGCAGGTCGCGAATAACGAGTTCGCCGGAAAGTTCGAGCCAGGCGGTGCCTTGTCCGCTGAGGTGTTGGAGCAGAAAGCCGCTGCCGCCGAAAATGCCCGCGCCAAGAGATTGCTGGAAGCCGACTGAAATCTGAATCTGCGCCGTCGCGCAAAGAAATCCGTGGCGATGGATCATGTATTCGTGTCCCGGCGAGACCTCAACCGGGACGATGTGTCCCGGCAACTTGGTCGCGAACGCCACCTCGCCCGGGGCGCCGATGGCGCGGTATTCGGTCATGAAAATCGAGCCGCCGCCGGCTACGCGCTTCAGCACACCAACCAGCCCTCCGCCGCCGGCAAGCTGCGTGTGCGTGGTCATCTGGATGGATCTTCCCATCCACGAAAGCTCTCCCGCCTCGGAGATGACCGACTCGTTGGATTCGAGAACGAACTCCAGCACGGGCATTGTGGTTCCGGTGATGCGTGATTGCATGGGCGCTCCTATATAAGTGTTGCTTCTTTTCCAGCTCTGTCATCCTGAGCGCAGCAAGAAGTTCGTCTAGCGAACTTTTTGCGGAGTCGAAGGACCCCGCGTCTGCTTTGCGCCATCACGGGTGACTCAAGGCATTCTCACAAACGCTCGATTGAGTTCAAGGGAAGAATGCCTTGACACGCCTGTGCCTCGACCAGCGGCGCCGGGGTTCCTTCGACTCCGTGAATTCATCCCGCGCTGCGGAATGAACTCACTTCGCTCAGGATGACAGTTCATTTTATTGATTCACCAGCAAACAACATTTGCGCTCCCCAGTGTTCCGCAAGATCAGCCCATCGCGGATTTCTCGATTCGATCAGCGCAATCTTCTTCCTTCGCACCCATCGCTTCAATTGCTTCTCGCGGTCAATTGCTTTCGTCACATCATCAAACCTTTCGTAATACACCACGCGGGTGCAATGGCATTTAGCCGCGAATCCCTCGATTTCACCGCTTGTGTTCCAGTGCTCGGCGATAAATACTGTTCGTCATTCCGATGTATAGCGTTCCCGAGTTACTGCACACGAAGTACACGAAATATTTGTGCTCTCTCATGCTGCACCACTGCCCTGTCATCCTGAGCAGCTCAACTCCAGCCCGGAGGGGCGAAATATGTTAGCCCAGGGCGTAAGCCCTGGGTAAGCGTATGAGATGACCGAGTCCCGCAGAAACGGCAGAAACATCTCTCAACCAAGCCTCTTCGGCGCAATCTTCGTGGTCTCCCAATAACGAGCGTCCGCTGCCAATCGCGATCACTCCTTGGCGTAATATTGATCGAGGTCGTAGCTGCGATAAAGGCGTATTCGACCCCAAGCTTTCTCCACGCCGAGGAGCACAACCCCACCACTCTGAGAACGGGGAAATCTAGGAGTGAAATCATACAAGGCGACTTTGGGTTCACCTTCAAACGGTTCCCATTTCCATCGAACGGAGCTCGTCGACTTGGTTCCGTTCGTCGCCGTAAATTCATGCATGTATGTTCCGTCAGGATGCAAGTCTAATGTTTCGAAACCGTTCTGGTGACGCGTTGCATACCTTCCAGATATCTGCGACGGATTCACGTCATTGCAACAAGCCCCGAGCCCAATGATACAAACTGAAATTGAGATCAAGATCGCTCGACTCGAATCTCGCACTCTATCTTCCCGCGGTTCACAAAGGATACGACTCACGCGTGCCGTGCCTTCATCTCTGCCAGCAACTGCTCAATCCGATCGGATTTTTCCATTGCCATGAAGCGGTCTTCAACATTGTCGGCGCCGAGTTCGGACTTGGCCTGGCTCACGGCTTCGTTGTGCGCGACCTTGCGCTTCATGCGATCGAAGGCGGCACTTTTTGAGTGGTCGCCGATCACGGTGCGAGCGTCATGTGCTTTGCCGACAGCGCGGGCGCGGCGATGCTGCGCGATCAGGAGATCGGATTTGGCCTGGGCTTCCGTCAGTTTCTGTTCGAGTTGGCGCAGAGCAGTCTTGAGATTATCGACCTGCGCTTTCTGGTCGCCGACCTGCTGCGTGAAGTTGCTGGTCAGCTCGCGATAGCTCTCCACACGATGGAGTGCGGCGCGGGCGAGGTCGTCCTCTTTCTTGCCGACGGCGAGTTCGGCCTTACGCGTCCATTCGGAGGTCTTCTCTTCGTTTTCTTTCTGCTTCCTTTCGAGCAGGTGCTGATCGGCGATGGCGATCGCCACCTGCGTCTTCACCTGCAAAAGTTGGTTCTGCATGTCGAGGATGACCTGCTTGATCATCTTTTCGGGATCCTCGGCCTTGTCGATTAGGTCGTTAATGTTTGCGCGGACCAGTGTTGAAACGCGTTCGAGTAGTGCCATGGGGAACTCCTTTCGAAAACCAGCTGTTAGCTATTAGCTTTTAGCTCAAACCAAAAACAAAACCGTGGTTGCCCACCCTTCACAGTGTTCGAACTGTGGGTTAACAATTCAAAAAACCTTGTCATTGCGAACGGTTGTCAGCGATGAAGAAGCCTTCGGCAAGCTCGCAGCATGCCCTGCTTTTCTGGACATTGCTGCTCCGATAATCACGCCAATTGCGATTCCAATCGCAAGCCATGCCCCGCCTGATCCGAGTGCAACCGCGATGGCAGTGCCGATCCCCGCGCCGAGCGCGATGCCAAGTCCGATTTGCATAGATGGTCGCTTCATAATGCAGTTCCGTTTCTACCGTCCTTCTGGGATTTGCTCATGTTGTCCAACCTACCCAGGGCTGACGCCTCTTCGAGGCTGGTGCATGCTCGGCAAACCAGTGCTGACTCTTACCAAACAAGATCCAGGACAATTTCTAAAATCCAAAACATCAGCTCCCATACTTCAGAAACCTGTCTCGGCCCCGGTGCAACGCCGTCTCCGATCAAACCGAGGTTGGAATTCACGTGCACAAAGCTTGTTTTTATTCGGGCGGGTGAGGGCACCCGCCCCTACGTGGTTTGTTCGTCTAGCCCCGGACGCCCTCGTCCGGCTTCGACCGTCCGATCCACACAATTCGTGCTACTTGCCGTTCGACTTCGGCGCATCACTCGTTCCGCCCACCGGCGGCAATGAATCCGGTGGTTTCGGCGATTTGTCACCGATTCCTCGCACCTTCGAAAGCAGATCGGACATGTTCATTCCGGAAAGCGTCTCGAACAGTGCCGGGACTTGCGCTGCCATCTTGGTCAGATCGCCGGTGATTTTGTTCATCCCCGTGGCATCGCCGTTGCCGGTTGAAATCACGGTGATCTTGTCCACATTGGCCAGAGGAGCCGCCAGCGCCCGCACTACTTCCGGCAAGCTGGTGAGCAGCTTGTCGTAAATTGCGGCCTGGTTGTACTCCTGGTAGGCCTCGGCTTTCACGTTCATGGCGCGGGCCTCGGCATCGCCTTTCTTGAAGATGATTTCCGATTCCGCTTCGCCCTGGGCGCGAATCGAAGAAGCACGCCCTTCGGCTTCGGCTATGAGCCGCTGCTTTTCGGCGGCTGCGAGTGTTTCAATCCGCTGACGCTCGATCTCCGCCCCCTTGAGCACGGTTGCGATCAGTTCTTTCTCGCGGCGATTGATTTCCGCTTCCTGAACCTTAACCTGCTGTTCTTTCTCAATCTGCTGCACCTTCACCTGCTCAGCGATCACCTGCTGCTGCATAATGTTGGTCTGGATGTCATAAGCTTTGTCGGCTTGCGCCTGCTGGCGCTTGGTCACTTCAACGTACTGCGCCCGCTTGACTTCCAGATCGCGCGTCGCCTCGGCTTGCTTTGCGAGGGAGAGAGTTTCTGCCAGCACGCGGTCCTGATCGGCCTGGGCCCTGGCGACTGCTGCCTCTCGAGTGGCCAGCGCGCGACGAATCGCGGTGTCGCGATCAGCTTCGGCGGCGGCCACGTCTGCGTCGCGCTTGATGCGAGCGACGTCAGGGCGGCCCATGTTGATGATGTATTCGTTCTTGTCACGGACTTCCTTGATGGTGAATGAAATGACTTCCAGACCCATCTTGTTCATGTCGTCGGCGCAAGTGGAGCGCATGCGGTCGCCGACCATCTCCGGCTGCTTAACGATCTCTTCGACCGTGAGCTGGCCGATGATGCCGCGCAAATGGCCTTCCATGACCAGCTTGATGAGAGCTTCACGCTGCTGATCGGTCTTCGTGAGGAACTGTTCCGATGCGGTCCAGATCGATTCGGTATCCGACTTGACCTTAATCTGAGCGACCGCCTCGACAGTAACTGCGACGCCTTGCTTGGTGTACAGATCCTGTTGTGGAGCGACATCAAATGACATCAGCTCGAGGGACAGTTCATGGCAGTTCTCGATCATCGGGAAGACGACAGTGCCGCCGCCGCTGATAACTCTTTTCTTTCGGAACCCATACACAACCAATGCCTCGTGTGGTCCAACTTTTCTGTAAAGACTGGCCATAAAGCTCATGAGCAACAAAAGCCCCAGAACGCTTAGCCCAATAATCACCCACGTTTCAATTGCTAGCCCTAACACCATAACCTCCTCCTCTCCAGCTCAAAACTGCACTTTAACCACGAATGACACGAAATAAAAACATATTAAGGACCCGATCTAACTTCCTAGCGTTCATGCTGCGTTACTGCGTCCAGATCGCGAATGATCTTTTCTGGTTTGCCATGTCCCAGAAAAACTTCGCCGTGCGCGGTCTTGATCCGCACACCGCGATTGCCCCAGACATAAGCGCGGCGGTCACCCAAGCCGCGGATGCCATAGCCTCCGAGCCAATTCCAATGGTCAGAAGCGTAACTTTGAATGTCGTCGGCGGAAATCGAGCGCAAACGGAATCCCAGGGTGCGGATTTCCACTCCAGCAGGGGTGAACAAATAATGGAATCCGCTCCAGGCCAGGGCGGTCGCGCCGACCATCATCAGTACGGGAAGTCCGATCACGAAGCGCAAAGCAGTACTTGGCGCCAGTGCAGCCACGCGAATCGAGATCATCGTCATTACGCCGCAAAGAGCTGCCCAGGCCGCAGATGCATGGCGTTCATCGGCGAACGCGCCACTTGCCGAAAGTGGGGCACCACGATGCGTTCCGAGCGCGATCACAGTGACTACAGCTGCCGCTAACATGCCCGCGGCGAAAACGGGGACCACATTCACCGGGCGCCCTTCTACGTTGTAGGCAATGACCGAGTGTTCGGTCCAAATCAGCACGCCGAGGATCGCATAGAAGAAAATCAGCAGGACCCACGCGGTTGGATCCGGCCGGGTAACCCGTGACAAGACCCAAGTCGCTGTGCCTGCCATCAGCGCGGCGAATAACACAAAGAAAATCAACAATCCTTCGCGTGACATCCAGCCGTTTGGCTGGTTTGCAAAGTTGAAGCGCGTTGCCAGCCGTTGCGGCAGTTGATTCCACGCCAATGCATACAACACTGCAGTCACGGGCACGGCAATCCAGATCAGCGCGCTCGACGTTTTGAAAGCGCGTCGTGATCCCGAGTTGTCGAGCGTGTGAATCATTGTGGCCTCGCCTCTTTGCTGTCCTGTGCACTGGCCGATTCTTCCAGGTCTGAATTTTCGCCAGACATTTCGGACCAGCAGCGCACGTAAGCAATCCCGCGCTCGTAGCGGGTGACCACAACTTCGGTGCCTTTCAAAATTGGCGAGCCGCCCTCAGAACGTGCGCCGCAAACTCGCCGCGTGCCGGCTTGAGAATAGATCAGCTCTCCAGTGCCGCCTTCGGTAATCCGCACCGAGAGTTTCCCTAGCACGCCGACCATCTCGAAATCAGCTGGATCAAGCGCCTCTTCAGGCGAACTGAGTACCCGCGAAAGAAACAGGTAGATGATCGCCGCGCCGCCAGTGCCAGCAAGCAAAGAGATGATCAGCGCGCTCACGAACCACATGGTTGAATGCCGCGCCAGCAAATATCCTGTGCCGCCGAACCAGGCAAGAAACGCCGTCAATGTAATGAGATTGAACGGAGAAAAATCACCGCCACTGCCGGAGTGTGCAGTTGTTGGCGGGTGCGCTCCGACGCTGTGCCCGTGAAATCCGTGACCGTGGAATCCGGGCACGTGAATGTGTACGTGCGGAAACTGAAATCCGCCAGCGAGAAACATTACGACACTCAGAAAAAAGCCAACGACAAAACAGACAAGATAAAAATCAGCCCAGGTCATAGCCGGCCTCCTCTTTTGCCGTTGCGCCCGTTGGCGCTGGGGTGCGGCTGCAAGGCTTCGAGCAACCGATCAGCGAGGCCCGGAGTGTCCAGAATCGCGCCGAGAAGCAGAATGCACTTGCGCGTGTCCTTCTCCCGCGCAGCCTTGATCAGAACCTCGCTTACTTCAGGATCGCCTGCAAAACGTTCTGAGCCCTGTAGCAACCAGACATCGAGCTTGCCTTCCACAGTCCGTAGATCCGAAGTCAGTTCGGTATGATAGCCCTCAGGGTCGTCCACGAGAAATCCGGGATGAATCTTGAAAAACTTTGCTAACAGGGAGCGCGTGGACTGCGTCATGTGTGGGCGAGAACCGCTCTCGATTTGCGAGACATATGACTGGCTGATGCTCTTCCCGAGCTCTTTGCGGACGGCGTTTACCAGCTCCAGTTGCGTCATGGGGCGGCTCAGGCCGCGCAGCGAGCCCTCGACTTCCCGCAGGTATCGAATTTTCTCGGCTACTGTCATATCTCTAATCGCAATAGTTATATTGCATATTGCAATATAACGTCAAGCACTGGATTTCCAATTGCAGCAATGGCTTACAGGCGTGGGACTGGGTAGTTAAGGATGTACGACCTTAAGTCCGAGTTCTTTCTCGAAAATCTCGAAGTCTCGGTCACGGTGCAGTAGTTCGTGCCCGGCCTCGATACAGAAGGTTGCGATCCAGCAGTCAATGGTTCTACGGATCATATAGCTGCGCCGTCGAAGTCTTCGATAATTCAGTGCCGATGCAATTGCAAGTTCGTTGCCGCCGGTCTCGAAGACATTGAACCTGAGTAACTCGTCGCGAGTCTGGACGAATAAATTGTCGTCTTTGATGCCTTGCAGAACTTCGCAGAGGATCAGGTCCGTCAGCCCGAGTCGCTGACGCGTAAGTTCTCGGTCAAGCCACACGGTCTCCGGGGTATCAGTGCCGCGAAGGTAATCAATCCAAACTGTGGAGTCAACGACCACCATACAAAAGCTAGGCTTTTAAATCTCGCGTTAGACGGGAGACGCTGAGTTCTCCCTCCCATTGCACTTTGCCCCGCAGTCGGCGGATGGAGCTTTGGGCGTGGGTTTCGGCGAGCAATCGCAAACCCGCCTCGACTGCGGCCTTTTTTGTGCGGGCTCCGCTGCGGCGCATGGCCTGAGACATCAAGCGGTCGTCGATATCAATGTTTGTACGCATATCCTATCTTCAATGTGTAAGAGTACCACATTTATGTGTATGCACACCACCGTGAGGTGCACAAGGACATTCAGTCGTTTGCTTTCAGCGTCGCGAGAGGACTAGCATGGTGCCGTTGCTCGCGCTCGAATCAGCTTTGCATTCAAACCAGCTCTGACACTCAGGAGGTCTTATGGCTACTACTCTCGCGCAAGTAGATCCTCGCGTGGTCAGCTTTCTAGAGAAGCCGCGCAAAATGCTCATCAACGGAAACTGGGTTGAATCTGTTTACGGCAAAATATTTCCCACCTATGATCCTTCAACTGGCGAGGTCCTAGCGCAGGTCGCCGAAGGCGATAAGGCGGACATTGATCTCGCGGTGAAAGCAGCCCGCAAGGCATTTGAAGGCCCGTGGCGCAAGATGACGGCCAGCCAGCGCGGCCGGCTGATCTGGAAACTCGGCGATCTGATAGACGAGCACGTCGAAGAATTTGCGTATCTCGAATCGCTGGACAACGGCAAGCCACTCACCGTTGCACGCGCAGCTGACGTTCCGCTTGCAGCTGAACTTTTCCGCTACATGGCGGGATGGGCGACAAAGCTCGAAGGCAATACGATCCCCTTGTCGGTGCCGTACACGCCGAAAGCAAAATATCTGGCCTACACATTACGTGAGCCGGTCGGTGTTGTGGGGCAAATCATTCCGTGGAATTTCCCGCTGCTGATGGCAGCATGGAAACTTGGCCCAGTGCTGGCGACGGGGTGCACGGTGGTTCTGAAGCCTGCGGAACAGACGCCGCTCTCTGCGTTGAAACTGGGCGAACTGATTTTGGAAGCTGGTTTCCCGGAAGGTGTAGTCAACATCGTCCCCGGATACGGCGAGACCGCCGGCGCTGCACTGGCGGCGCACAACGACGTGGACAAGATCGCCTTCACCGGATCAACCGAGGTCGGCAAGCTGATCGTGCAGGCGGCGCTTGGCAATCTGAAGAAAGTTTCCCTCGAGCTGGGAGGCAAGTCGCCGAACGTGATCTATAAGGATGCAGATCTCAAA
>QHZW01000423.1 GCA_003224815.1 Acidobacteriota bacterium
CGGCCGGCGGCAGGGATGCAGATTTTTTCGCTGCTTGCTGGCACATCCTGCAGTGGAAACTCACCGGCCAAGCCGCGATCACTGTGGACTACATCAGCGATGGCCGCAATCACGAGGAAGTCGCGGCTTCTGTCGGCTTGTTCAGCAAAACCCTGCCGATTCCTTATGAGTTTGAGGGGACACGGAGTTTTTCTACTGTCCTGCGGGAATTGCAGATCACGAAGCAGCGCGCGTATGAACAGCAGGACTATTTTGTGCCAAGTGAGGACGCTGGATCTCCGGTCTCTTTTGTTGGCGAAACCCCTGCTGGACCCATTTCTGCCGGCGATGTGAAGTTTTCCGTGCTCAATCAGGTTTCGCAGAGCATGCGCTCCAAAATGCAACTGCGCTGCCTGAGCAAGGAGAACTCATCGACGCTGAGTGTGGCGTTTGATCCGCAGAGTTTCTCGCGCCGCACGGCAGAAGCCATTGCTGCCCAATTTTCTGCCCTGCTGAAGAGCGCGTCGGAGAAACCTTCTGCGCCCATCGCAGAGCTTGAAATCCTGGGTGCGGCAGAACGGCAGAGAGTGGTGGTCGATTTCAATCAGACCGCGAAGCAGTATGCAGGCCCCAGGTGTTTCCACTATTTCTTCGAAGAGCAGGCGACCCAGAAACCGAATCAGGAGGCCTTGCGTTTTGGGGAAACGGCGTTCACCTACGCCGAGCTCAATGCTCGTGCGAATCAACTGGCGCACCTGCTGCGCAGCTTGGGCGTGAAGCAGGACACGGCCGTAGGGCTTTGCCTGGAGCGCTCCGCGGAAATGGTCCTCGGACTTCTTGGAATTCTCAAGGCCGGAGGCGCTTATGTCCCGCTCATTCCTGATAATCCGAAGGAGCGCCTGGCACATCAGCTTTCTGAAACACAAGCCCCGGTGCTGATCACGGAGAAGAAATTTTTCGGTAGCTTGCCGGCATTCTCCGGGAAAATTCTCTGCCTCGATCAAGACCAAGCGCTGATCGCGGAGAAGCCGTCGAGCAACCCCGAGCACATCAACGCTCCTGAGGACACGGTCTATGTGATCTACACCTCCGGTTCAACCGGCGTCCCGAAAGGTGTCGCGGTTTCACACTCGAACCTGGCGAACTACACCGATTTCATTTGCGATAAGCTAAAGGCGCGCACGGAAGCATTGAATTTCGCAACCGTTTCGACTTTGGGTGCAGACCTCGGCAACACGGCCATCTTCCCGGCCCTGGCTTCCGGCGGTTGCTTGCACGTGATCAGCTATGAAACAGCGATGGCGGGAAACCTGTTCGCGAATTATGCCAGGCGGCATCCTGTTGACGTTCTCAAGATTACCCCATCGCATTTAGGCACGCTCCTGGCGTCGCCCGACGGACCGGGCATGCTTCCGCGCAGATACCTCGTTCTGGGCGGCGAAGCAGCCAGTTGGGATCTGGTGCGCAAAGTACAGAGCACGGGCGCTTGCGCGGTCATCAACCATTACGGCCCGACGGAAGCAACAGTTGGATGCTGCACATTCAGCATCACCGAAAATGCCGGCAGCGAGTGGGATTCCAAGACCGTTCCCATCGGGAAACCGATTGCCAATGCGTCCATTTACATCCTCGATTCGCTGCTGCGCCCGGTTCCGGTCGGGGTTCCTGGAGAACTCTGCATCGGTGGCGCTGGCATTGCCAAAGGCTATCTGAATCAGCCGCAGCAAACAGCGGAACGGTTTGTGAACAATCCCTTTTCGCAAACGGGTGGCTCCCGGCTCTACCGAACCGGAGACCTGGCGCGCTTTTTGCCGGATGGCAATGTGGAGTTTCTCGGCCGCATTGACCAGCAGGTCAAGATTCGCGGCTTCCGGGTTGAACCGGCTGAGATCGAAAACGTGCTCAAGCAACATAAGGCTGTGCAACAGGCGGTTGTCGTCCCCCTCGAAGACAAGAATGAGGACAAGCGTCTGGTGGCATACGTGGTGGCGAAAAAGCCGGCGCCCAGCACCGACGACTTGCGCTCTCTGCTTGCAAGCAAGCTACCCGAATACATGGTTCCTTCTGCGATCATGCAGCTCGAGAGTTTACCGCTGACCAAGAACGGGAAAATTGACTTAGCCGCCTTGCCATCGCCAGAGCATGCAGCGGCAAAGACGGGGACATCGCCTCGCAATGCGACAGAACAGCAACTGTTCGAGATATGGCGCGAAGTGCTGCGCATTGACAACTTCGGCGTAGAAGATAACTTCTTCGATCTCGGTGGGCATTCGCTGCTGGCTACGCAGGTGATCTCACGAGTGCGAAGCGCATTCCATGTGCAGCTGCCCTTGCGCAGCCTGTTCGATGCGCCGACGATTGCCGGACTGGCGGCTGAGATTGTCCGCGCGCCGCAGACTGCGGAAGACGAAGAACTCACAAAAGTGCTGACTGAACTCGAAGGCCTTTCCGACGAAGAAGCGGAACGCCTGCTCGCGAGTGAGATTGAGGGCGGTGGCCCTCAATCGGAGACTCGTTGATGCAGTTGCAGGGTGCTCGAGCCATTGTGACCGGGGCGGCCAGCGGCTTGGGCCAACATTTTGCGGTGCGGCTTGCGGCCGCCGGTGCTTCGGTGGCGGCCGGAGACATTGATGTCAAAGGCCTGGAGCGGGTAGTGGATCTGGTCCAGGGCTTGCCCGGACAAGTGTGGACGTCAAAGCTGGATGTTTCACAGGAGGCG
>QHZW01000447.1 GCA_003224815.1 Acidobacteriota bacterium
GGTCGCTTGCACATACTTGCCGACGAACGGCATCATCTTTGCACGCTGGCCGGAGTCGGGCATGTCCGCAGAGATTGGGAAATAGATGAATCCGTCATTGGTGAGGATGATGATCGGTGAGCCGTAGAGCGAGTCTTCGAGGTGCGCGACGTTCACCTCGTTCTCCTGCCTGCCGATCCAAAATGGGATTCGGTTCGCGGCGATGCCCGCTTTGTCGACCTGCTGAAGCGCTGTGGCTTCACCACACCGGCCCTCGACGTCCGGCAAACGGTGTGAAACGTCGCGCGTGAGCTAGCGCTCAGGAATTACATTCCCGGAAGTGGTCTGTACCCAAGGTTGACCGCGCGTAACACACCTGTGTTTACAGGTATCGCATCAACTCCCGAGTAGTCGGCAAACCGAAAACTGGGCTCGGCTCAGGGTGAGCGATAAATCGCCCTCACACCACATTGAGCGCCCACAGCCGGTCACGCTATGCACTCCATTCCATCTCAGGTGTGGGCATTTCGGCTTAGCGCACTATCCGCGATTCGGGGTTTGACATTAATTTCCCCCAACCCCTACCCTTATTCCTTCTATATGAAAGTTCTGGTGATCGGTGGCGGTGGGCGGGAGCATGCTCTGGTGTGGAAGCTTCGGCAATCGCCGCGCGTTACGGAAATCGTTTGTGCGCCAGGCAACGGCGGCATCAGCGCTGATGCAACGTGTGTTTCCGTAGACCAAAAGAAATTGGATTCCATGGTGGAGCTCGCGGAAAAAGTTCACCCGGACATAACCGTTGTCGGGCCGGAGCTGCCCCTGCAACTCGGAGTCGTAGATGAGTTCAATCGCCGAGGCTGGCCCGTTTTTGGCCCGACGAGGGCCGCGGCACAACTGGAGACGAGCAAGAGCTTTGCCAAGGAATTCATGCAGCGGCACCGCATCCCGACGGCTCACTACGCAATTTGCACCTCTCAGGCCGACGTCAAGGCTGCACTCTCGCGCTTCAGCGCGCCCGTTGTCGTAAAAGCCGATGGTTTAGCTGCCGGCAAAGGCGTAGTCATGTGCAAGGCCAAAGACGAAGCTATGACCGCCGCGGTCGAAATGCTATCCGGCAAAATGGTGGGAGAAGCTGGCGCCCGCGTCGTGATCGAAGAATGCCTGCAGGGCGACGAAATTTCTTTTCTGGTACTCAGTGACGGAGAACGCGTAGCGGCGCTGGTCGCTGCGCAAGATCACAAGCGTGTCGACGATGGCGATACCGGGCCGAACACAGGTGGCATGGGCGCATATTCATTTCCTGCGTTGCTCGACGAGCAGATGACGCAATGGCTGCTGCACCACGTCGCGCAACCTGTGGTGGACGGCATGAAAGCCGAGGGCGCCGAATACAAAGGCATTCTTTATTGCGGGCTGATGATGACAGCCCGTGGGCCCATGGTCCTGGAGTTCAACTGCCGCTTCGGCGATCCCGAAACGCAACCAATCCTGATGCGCATGGATAGCGATCTGCTTGAAGCGATTGAAGCCTCGATAGAGGGCCGGGTTAGCGATGGCGATTTCCGCTGGTCGAGTGACGCCACCGTGTGCGTGGTCATGGCTTCGGGCGGATATCCGGGAACGATTGCAGTTGGCAAGCAGATTACAGGAATAGACGACGCCCAAAAGGTTTCGGGAGTAAAGGTTTTTCATGCGGGGACGAGCGCGCGCGATGGATCCTATTACACCTCTGGCGGCCGTGTACTCGGCGTGACTGCACGCGCGCCGGATCTGAAATCAGCGGTCGATCGCGCGTACGAGGCCACTGCTAAAATTCGTTTTGACGGCGTCCATTACCGCACAGACATCGCCGCGCGGGCGCTAAACACGATCAAAAAGTAAAGGACGATTGCTGCTCGGTGTTCAAAGTTTCCAACTGGATTCTTTACATTGCCTTCTTCGAAACTGCCGTTCATATTTTCGATCCTGGAGAGTTGAATGTCCAAGCCACTCGTTTCAATCGTGATGGGAAGCGACTCTGATCTTGAAATCATGCGCGAGGCCGGGAAGGCGCTCGAGGGATTCGGCATCGACTACGAAATAGACGTGACGTCGGCCCACCGCTCTCCCGACCGAACCGCAGACTATGCCCGCAAAGCTGCCGACCGCGGCATTCGCGTGATCATCGCCGGCGCAGGCGGAGCCGCTCATCTTGCCGGAGTGATCGCCGCACATACAACTTTGCCTGTGATCGGCGTTCCGATTTCAGCCACTTCGCTCAATGGACTCGACTCGCTCCTCGCCACGGTTCAAATGCCCGCGGGAATTCCCGTCGCGACAGTCGCAATCGGAAAGCCCGGAGCGACGAACGCCGGCATCCTGGCCGCACAGATTATCGGAGTCGCCGACGCGGGCATTACACAAAAGCTCCACGCGCACAAAGAAAAGCTGGCCAAGGGAGTGGAAGAAAAATCCAGGCAGCTGAAAGAAAGCGGGCAGTAATGAACTTGTGAGGGCGGTTGTCCCCACAAATTCACACCGATTCAGTATGGATGCGCACTCTCAGTCCA
>QHZW01000448.1 GCA_003224815.1 Acidobacteriota bacterium
CGACGTATGGATCCCAATTCGCCGCGAGGTGAGCTTCGGCGGCCGCATCGGAGGCGCGGTTTTCAGGATGTCTTGTTCTTTAGCAATGGACCGCGTGGTGGATTTCCGGGAAATGTAGCGAGGCACACAGGATTATAGGACGATAGCGCCCTATCTGTTGCTGCGCAGGCGCGGGATGGCACCCGCGCCACACCGTCGGTTTACCACCTCTCAAAATGAGCCCGCCCGTTCTGGCTCCAGCAGTTTTCACCCGACTCTGTGCACGTCGGGTACAGCTTGCCCCATCCGGTCGCAAAGACAACTTGGCTCTGCGGTACGCCCATGCCGATCAGGGCATCCCGTGTTGCTTTCGCGCGTTCGTGAGAAAGCGCCAGATTGTAAACAATCTCGCCGCATTCGTCGGCGTCACCCCAATGGTCACGTAAACCGAGGGATTGGATTTCAGCAGTTAGCCGCCTGTTGCAAGGTCGATTGGTCTTCAGGCCTGAGGTCGTATCGGTCAAAGTCGAAATGCACATCTTTCAGGTTTTGTTCTAGTTGCTGAAAAAGTTTGTCAGGCTCCGATCACCAATCCTCGTCAGAATCCCCGTCCAGAGCAGACTTCACACAATTTTCATTTTTCGTTGAGCGCTGTCGCGTCCATACAGTCCGTGACGATTGGAGCCGGATTTCCTGATACTATTTTCACCCGCCGACTGGGGAGGATTTTTCATGAAGGCGATTAACAGCTTTTTCACCGTCGTTCTGCTTATCGTCCTGGCTGCCTGCGGCGGCGGGACGGGATCAAGGAGCGTTCTGCAGTCCGGCAGAACCCTCAGTTGGCAGAAGGTAAGCGTTTCGTCGGGCGCTACGGACGTCAACTCCTTTGCGGTCAGCAGCAGCAATCACTGGTTTATCGCCGACCAAAACAGAGGTTTTTACCGCTCGAACGATCAAGGCGCGACCTGGACCGCCATCAACAATGGCCTGGCAAATACATTTGGCTGGAGTATCAATGTAAATCCAGCTACGGGCGACCTCATAGGCAGCACGTATGCCGGCAGCTCAGGCACCAGCCGTGCGCAGTTTTATCGTTCCACGAACGAAGGCGCCACTTGGACCGCGATCTCGTCGGTCTCCCTGAGTTCGGCCGGCACTCTTACTGGCTGCGCTTTTCCGTCGAATGGAAACATCATTTGCGGTGGTTTCTGGGCACCGAACCCGAGCAGCGGCGCTTGGGTTTCGACCAATGGAGGGCAGAGCACTAGCAGCGTTTCTAACTCCTCGAATATGGGATCGAGCGTTTACTCCATCGCGGTCAATCCAGTCGGCGGTGATGCCTGGCTGGGCACTGAACAAATGGGAATTTACCGCTCCACCGACAATGGTTTTACCTGGACACAGGCGTCACCCCCGGATACCAACGTCGATCCTACGAACGGCATTCGCGACGGCAACATCTATGGGATCACTTTCGACCGCAACGGCAATGTTCTTTTCAGCTCGCAGGGTGGCATTTGGAAATCCTCGAAGACCTCCGGAGGATTCAGCTGGACCAATGTTCTCACCAACAACAACACCGCCGCTGGCAGAGCTATGGGACGGGATGCTGCTGGCGATCTGTTCTATGGCCACAACCCGGATCCATCCGATTCGACCACCGTCCGGTGCTCTACTGATGACGGCTCTACCTGGAAGGCGTGCGACTCTGGAATTCCATCCGGCCTGAGAGCGCTGAGCTTCGTGGTCAATCCGGTGGACGGCAGGTTGTTTGCCGTGATCCGCGACGAAGCCAGCAACACCGCTTTTCTGTACCGCACCGTAGACCCTATTCAATAACCTGAGGCGTTTAGCCTACTGAGTTTGGCGCGGGTCCCGCATTGCTCTGCTTGCGGCTCCCGATTAGACTTGTGAATTCCCCCCATTTGGAGGATCAGGAGACCCCATGCTGGTAGTCATGCAGGCGCACGCCACCGCGGACCAGATTCACGCCGTGTGCGCCAGAATTGAAGCGCTAGGATATCGCCCCCATTCCATCCCCGGAGCCGAGCGAACCGCAATTGGCATCACGGGCAACAAGGGAGAGGTCGAGCCGGGCACGCTCGACGATATGCCCGGCGTGCAGGAAGTCATCCGCGTCACTAAGCCCTACAAGCTGGTAAGTCGTGACATGAAGGAGGAAAACACGGTCGTGTCTTTTCCCGGTACAGACGCCAGCTTTGGCGGTCCCGGCCTTGCTATAGTCGCTGGTCCATGCGCGATCGAGAGCCGGGAACAGGCGTTTGCCGTTGCCGAGCGCGTCCATCGCGCCGGAGCGCAGTTTTTCCGCGGAGGCGCGTATAAGCCTCGCACTTCGCCCTATTCATTCCAAGGCCTCGGAGAAGAAGCGTTACAGATCATGGCCGCGATTCGCGATCGTTTTGGCATGAAAATCATCACTGAGGCCATCGACAACGAATCACTGGAATTAGTCGAAGGGTACGCTGACGTTATTCAGATCGGCGCACGCAACATGCAGAACTTCTCGCTACTCAAGCGTGCCGGACGCTCGAAGAAACCGGTGCTCTTGAAGCGTGGCATGTCAGCCACACTCGAAGAGTTTCTTATGGCCGCCGAGTATGTAATGAGCGAGGGGAATTACGACGTCATTCTTTGCGAGCGCGGTGTGCGCACGTTCGCCGACCATACCCGCAACACTCTCGA
>QHZW01000449.1:0-1156 GCA_003224815.1 Acidobacteriota bacterium
CCCACATGCGCACTGGCGCACGCCGGCGTATTAACAGTTGAGCTGGGACACGTGGCTCCCGTTTTTATTGCGTCGGGGACGCTCGACGAAATCGCACATACAACTCATTCCTTCGCGCCGAAGTCTTCGCTCTATATCCGTCCTCCGCCGCTGGTCTAAGCAAACGCCGTCCCAAATTTCCAATCGGGACAATTGCCACAATGTATTTGGCGGGATATTGAGCAATAAACGACTATAAGGACATTTGCGTATGAAGAGAATCGCCATACCCATCATCATTTTTGTGTGGTCGTGTATTCCAGCGTTTGGACAGACAAACGCCCCGGATGCGAACGCCCAGAGCACAGCCGCACTAGAGCAGCACGTTCGAGAGCTTGAGGACCGCGTCATTGCACTTGAGGGCAAGCTTAGGAATATGCAGAGCACACAGAGCGCCCAACCGCCGGAACCGCAGCCGACGGAAGCTGCCCAGCCTGCGACAGCGGCTCAAAGTGGGGTCCAGGCACCGGCGCAAACTACGATACCGGTTGCTCCTTCGCCAAATGAAGCTCAACCCGGCGTCGGAGGAACTACAGCTCAGTTGCCAGTTTATGGCGGAAACACCGGGGCTTCGAAGGCTTTGAATCCTGATATTAGCGTGATCGGGGATTTTATTGGTGCTGCGGGTGGAAACACTCCGCCGCCTCTGGCGACCCTGCAGCCGATGCCCTCGCTTGAAATGCACGAGTCAGAAATCGGACTGCAGGCGATCATCGATCCATACGCTCGCGGTGATTTCTTCATTTCGTTCGGAGAGGAGGGCGTAAATCTCGAAGAGGGTTACATCACGTTCACTGCCTTGCCAGCCGGCTTCGTGGCTAAGGTGGGTAAGATGCGTTCGGCGTTCGGAAAAGTAAACATGATGCACAATCACGTGCTGCCCTGGATCGATCGCCCCTTGGCAACAACCAACCTCGTCGGCGGAGAAGATGGAATTGATGATACAGGCGCTTCGATCCAACGAATCTTGCCCGCGCCAAAAGGAATTTTCATCGAAGCCACGGGGCAGATCTTCCGCGGGGATTCAGACAACGTGTTTCACGCGCAGCAGCGAAGTGATGTAAGCACGGTGGAGCACCTGCGGGGTTACAAGGACCTTACGGAATCTACTAATCTT
>QHZW01000449.1:1298-3594 GCA_003224815.1 Acidobacteriota bacterium
GGCTACTACGTTTCAGGGGACTATCAGCTTGGCCGACGATGGTTTACTGGCGGGCGGTTCGACTGGTCTGACCGGAGCCAATTTGCCAATCTGACCGATAAAGGGGCTGGCGCTACCTTGACGTACTGGCCCAGCGAATTCAGTCAAATTCGCGGAGAGTATCGCTTCACTCATTATGCTGAGAACCGGAACAGCAACGAACTGCTTATGCAGTTAATCTTCTCTCTTGGTGCGCACGGCGCACATCCATTCTAGGAGAACGCATGCACAGGATTTCAGGAAAATTTTATTTCATCATCTCGGTTGCAGTACTTCTTTGCTTAGCGTTCGGTGCCGCACAGGCCAAGAAGCTCAATGTAGTCACATCCACAACTGACATGGCCGCGCTGGCGCAGGAGGTCGGCGGGGATCGCGTCAACGTCGAATCGATTGCGAAGGGCTATCAGGACCCGCACTTCGTAGAGGCAAAGCCTAGCTTTCTGCTCAAACTTCGCCAAGCGGATGTTCTGATTAGCGTCGGGTTGCAACTGGAGATTGGCTGGCTTCCGCCACTGGTCACACAGTGTGGCAATCCTCGAATTCAAGTCGGCGCGGCCGGGTACCTGGACGCGTCGCAATTTGCCGAGATACTCGAGAAGCCGACGGGAGAGGTGAATCGCTCCATGGGAGACGTACATCCCCTCGGTAACCCGCACTACTGGCTCGACCCCAACAATGGGCGACGGGTTGCGCGTGGGATTGCGGAAAAACTCGGCGAACTCGACCCTGGGGACTCGGCCTATTTTCAGCAACGGTTTCAGGATTTCGACAAGCGGCTTAGCACTGCCGAGCAAAAATGGGACGCTGAGATGGCGCCCTACCGCGGTCGTAAGATCGTCACATATCACAATTCAGCAACCAACTTTTCGAAACACTTTCATTTGGATGTTATTGGATATGTGGAGCCCAGGCCGGGAATTCCGCCAACCCCCAGCCATACCCTAGAACTCATGGGACTAATGAAACGCGAGAACTGTAAATTGGTCCTAGTTGAACCATATTTTGATTTGAAAACCCCGAACAGCATCGGCGCCGCAACCGCCGCGAAAGTCATCGTGTATTTGCCTTCGGTCGGAGGCGAACCGCAGGTGAAAACCTATTTCGATCTTTTCGATTACGATATCGCTTTGCTGACCAAGGCATTCCAGTCCACGCAATAGAAGGGATGAAATGGAAATACTGGCATTTTTGGTTTGGCCGTTCATGGCAAGCCTTATCTTGACAGGTATTCATGCGTATCTTGGCGTTCATGTGGTTGAACGCGGCGTCATCTTCGTCGACCTTGCTCTGGCCCAGATCGCCGCTTTGGGCGCGACCATAGCCATTCTCGCCGGCATGGATCCGCACGGACAGGGTGCGTATTGGCTCAGTTTGGCATTTACTTTTGTAGGCGCTGCCATCTTTGCCTTCGCACGCACACGGCGAGGACACATTCCGCAGGAGGCGTTTATTGGCATTGCCTACGCAGTGGCTTCGGCAGCCGCTATTTTGGCGATGAGCAAGGCGACCGGCGAAACCGAACACCTGAAAGACATGCTGGTGGGCAATATCCTCGCTGTTTCACGGCGCGAAGTTCTTAAGACGGCCGTTCTCTACGGCATCATCGGAATTTTTCATTACATCTTCCGGCGCAGATTCTTGCTGATCTCAACCGATCCGGAACGCGCCGAAGCGCAAGGCCTCAGTATTCGCTTTTGGGATTTCCTGTTTTATGCGTCTTTCGGCTTTGTAGTGACTTCGTCGGTTGCCATTGCGGGTGTGCTGCTGGTGTTTTGCTATTTAATTGTTCCATCTGTGGGCGCAATGCTGTTTGCGGACAAAGTTGGCCCTCGTCTCGCCATTGGGTGGACGATGGGAACCCTGGTGTCTGCCTTAGGAGTGTATTTCTCGGTGTTGCTGGACCTACCTACAGGCGCAACCATTGTGTGCACCTTCGGAGCAGTTCTGGTCGTGATGTTCTTCATTCACCTGATTTTTCTCCGGGCTCAACAAGGACGACCGCTGCCAGAAAGGGTGCCAGAAGTAAACCGATAACTCCTGCTCTGACGCGCCGTGGATGAAATGATGGTGTTTTTCAGACGGATCTCTCGCTTCCGATTAATCTGTTCGAGTTGCTGAGCTAATTTCTTATCGCGGACCAAGGGCCCGCGGCACTCGTGTTCTTTGCTCTCAATCGAGTTCTCCAGCTGAGCAAAGAAATGCGCCCTCCTTCCTCGATACTCCAGCACGCACGACCCGATGAGATACGTACTCATAA
>QHZW01000251.1 GCA_003224815.1 Acidobacteriota bacterium
CCGAGCACTTCATCGGCAAGACCGCGCCCTGGTTCATCCTGGCGATCATGCTGATCGCGGCCACGGTTGCGGCGCTTTACATCGAGAGCTGCGGAATGTTCGTTCGCGGCGGCGTGTATCGCGTAGTGAAAGAGGCGATGGGCAGCACGCTGGCAAAATTTTCAGTGTCGGCGCTGATGTTCGATTATGTTCTCACCGGGCCTATCAGCGGCGTTTCTGCCGGCCAGTATCTCGTCGGACTTTTGAACGAGCTGCTGCATCTTGCGCATTCCAAATTGGTGCTGCCGGAGAACTCGACCGCAGCCGCATTCGCTATTCTGTGCACGCTTTATTTCTGGTGGGAGAACATTAAGGGAATCCACGAATCGAGCGAGAAAGCTCTGCGCATCATGTACGTGACCACGGTCATGGTTGTGCTCATGGTGCTCTGGTGCTGTTACACGCTGTGGGTGCGCGGCGCTCATCTTCCGCCCCTGCCGTCGTTGCATAACATTGTTTATTACCAGGGAGCACACGGGGGCGCACTGGGATGGCTGCACAAATCCTCACTTCCCTACACAATCGGCTTTATTGGCATATTGATCGGTCTCGGCCATTCGGTTCTCGCCATGAGCGGCGAAGAAACGATGGCTCAGGTTTATCGCGAGATCGAACATCCCAAGCTGCCTAATCTGAAGAAGGCCGCGTGGGTGATTTTTCTTTACAGCCTTGTGTTCACCGCCGGCGCGACCTTCTTCGCGGTGATGATCATTCCTGACTCGATTCGCGCGCAATTCCAGGAAAACCTGATTGGCGGTCTTGCGATGAGCTTGGTCGGACCTTTATGGCTCAAGCTTGCGTTTCATATTTTCGTGGTCACCGTAGGCGTGCTCATGTTGGCGGGGGCTGTTAACACCGCGATCGTCGGATCGAACGGAGTCTTGAACCGCGTCTCGGAGGACGGCATTCTGCCGGAGTGGTTCCGAAAGCCGCACAAGAAGTTCGGCACGTCGTATCGCATCCTGAACCTGGTCGTTGTGCTTCAATTGCTCACGATCGTCCTGAGCCGCGGCGACGTGTTCGTCCTCGGCGAAGCGTATGCGTTCGGTGTGATGTGGAGCTTCTCAATGAAAGGGCTGGCGGTGCTGGTCCTCCGCTATACCGAGCCCGGGAAGCGGGAATACAAGGTGCCGTTGAATTTTCGGACCGGCAAAACCGAGATCCCGCTCGGCCTTGCTCTGATCACTCTGACCCTCATCGCCCTCTGCGGAATAAACTTGTTCACCAAAGAAGTCGCCACAGTTTCCGGATTGGCGTTTACCGTGATCGTCTTCTCCGTGTTTGAGATTTCCGAGAAGATCACGCGCAAGCGGGCCAGCGCCCACGCAGAACTCGATCAATTCAATGTCGAGCCGGGTGATGATCTTTCGCCGGAATCCGTGGGAGTAGGTCCGGAAAACATTCTGGTGATGGTGCGTAATTACAACACGCTTTATAACCTCGGTGCGGTGCTCGACCGTGTGGACACGCGCAAGCAGGACGTTGTCGCACTGCATTTGCGCTTTCTGGGTCGAGCGGGCGCAGGAGAATACGAATTATCACCTGAGCAACTATTCAGCTCTGAGGAGCAGACGCTGTTCACGCGAGCGTTAGGATTAGCCGAGAAGAAAGGCAAGACCATCCATCTCGCGGTCGCCGGCGCAACCGAAAAATGGGATGCCATTCTGCGGGCCGCGCAAAGCCTGGAATCATCGGTGGTTGTGCTGGGCGCATCTCCGAACCGTCCGGTTCCGGAAGAAGCCTGGGTTGCAGGACAAGCCTGGGAACGTCTACCCCACCCAAAGCCTCAGCTGACGCTTGAAATATATTCACCGGGCGGTCAAGAGAACATTTTTTATCTTGGGCCGCACGCGCCTCGATTGACCCCGAAAGAAATTGACCTTCTACACGGAATCTGGCTTGAATTGAGTAGCGATCTCGCGCCCGAGGAGATTCATCATCATGACGTCGTGCACTTCGCCCTCGAAGAGTTGCGCGGCGAGATGACGGATTCGCGGAAAGAAGAAGTTGTGCGCCGAATGAAAGAGCACTTGCACGAGATCCAGACCCGCAGAGTGCCGCAGTAGGATTTTCTTGTGTGGGGCGGGCGCCCTCGCCCGCCTTGTCTCTCCAATTCCTCTGCTACCATCATTTTCGTGACCGATTCCGTCCGCGTTCGCTTCGCGCCTTCTCCTACCGGCCATCTCCACGTCGGCAATGCCCGCACGGCGCTGTTCAACTGGCTGTTCGCGCGCAAGACCGGCGGGACGATGGTGCTCCGCATCGAAGACACCGACGTCGACCGGAGCGAAGCGCGTTTCCAAAGTCAGCTCATCGACGATCTGAAGTGGCTCGGGCTCGATTGGGACGAAGGCCCGGACGTCGGTGGATCGTATGGGCCTTATCGCCAATCTGACCGCCTCAATATTTATCGCGAGCATGCAGAAAGGTTGCTAAGCGAGCAGAAAGCCTATCTATGTTTCTGCGCGGAAGACGAGCTGCAGCGCGAACGCGAGCGGGCCGCGGCCGAGCACCGGCAGCCGATTTATTCAGGCAAGTGCCGGGCAATTGATCCCGATCAGGCGAAGAAACGACGGACAGATGCAGAACCTTGCGCCATCCGGCTGCGCATTCCTGAGCGCCCCATTCGTTTTCACGATATCGCGCACGGCGAAGTTGAGTTTTCGAACGAGGTTGTCAGCGATCCCATCATCCTGCGTTCGTCGGGGATGCCGGTTTACAACTATGTGGTCGTGATAGATGACGCGCTGATGAAGATCACCCATGTAATTCGTGGCGATGATCACCTATCGAACACGCCGAAGCAGGTGGCATTGTATGAAGCGCTGGGCTGGCGGGTGCCGGAGTTCGCGCATCTTTCAACCATTCTTGGCGCAGACCGCGAGCGCCTTTCGAAGCGCCACGGCGCAACTTCAATCGCGAACTTTCGTGATATGGGAGTTCTCCCCGAAGCGCTGGTAAATTATCTGGCGCTGCTGGGCTGGGCGCCATCGGGGGGAACACGCGAAATATTCTCGCGCGAGGAACTGATCAAGGAATTCTCACTGGAGCGCGTTACACCATCCCCGGCCGTCTTCGACATGGAGAAGCTCTACTGGCTGAACCGGCACTACATCAAAGAAGCCCCGCCGGAGCGGATCGAAAGATTGGCCGCCCCTTTGTTTGTGAGTTCAATCGGCGAGCTTCCCGTCCCACACGATGCTACCGCAAGTTCCTCCGAAGCTTCGGATGTTACTGATTGGTTTGCCAAGGTGATACGTCTGCTAGCCCCTTCCGTAGATCGATTGGACCAACTTCCGGAAAGGGCAACGCTCATATTCAACTACGATGCGAAGGCTGCGCTGGCTTTTCGCGACAATACTGAAGTGCTCGCGTTGCCCAATACCGACGCCGTCCTCACTCGATTCACCTTCAAGACATTGGAAGACGAATCGGCTCGAGAGGCGAAGCTAACACCCGAGCAGTTCAAAAAGATAGTTAACGAAGTGAAAGCAGAGACCGGCGCAAAGGGTAAGGATCTGTTTCATCCCATTAGGATCATCATCACGGGCTCGCATTCCGGCCCGGAGTTCGACAAGCTAATCCCGATCCTCGAAGAAGGCAGTCGGTTGTCCCTGCCAAAACACGTTTTAAGTGTTCGCGAGCGGGTGGAAGCGTTTGCTAAAGCAAGGGGGAAATAGTAATTCCTCTGTCATCCTGAGCACAGCGAAGGACCTATGCATTCTTGTGCTGTAGATGAACCAGAGCCTGCGTAATCTCCGGGCACCTGAACTGAAATCCTGCTTCGACCAGTTTTTTCGGAACCACCCTCGCGCTCGCCAGCAATCCTTCTCTCGCGAAATCGCCAAAAGCCAGCTTGGCCGCAAAACCCGGGACCGGCAAAACTGCCGGACGCTTCAGCACGCCGGCGAGAGTCTTCGTGAACTCGGCATTAGTCACGGGATTGGGCGCAGTCATGTTTACCGGCCCACCGATCTGCGTGTGCTGAACGATCCATTGGACGGCCGCCACAAAATCGTCGATGTGAATCCAACTCCACCACTGATGGCCGTCGCCGATCTTACCTCCGAGCCCCAGTCGGAAAGGGAGCAACATCTGCTTCAGTGCTCCGCCTCGCGCACTCAGCACGATTCCCGTCCGCAAGTTCACGGTCCGGATGCCCGTATCTGAAGCAGTTCCGGTCGCGAACTCCCACTCGCGGCAAACCTCCGGCAAAAATCCATCACCGGAAAGCGACTCTTCGGTCAACGTCTCCTCGCCACGGTTCCCGTAATAGCCGATGGCGGAAGCGCAGATGAACGTCGCGGCTCTCTTTTCGGCTTTTGCCAGAGCTTGCGCGAGGTGATCAGTGCTCCTAATGCGGCTATCGCGGATACGACTCTTCTTTCCCTCCGTCCACCGCCCTGCCACGGATTCACCCGAGAGATGCACCACGATGTCGAAGCCTGAAACAAGCTGCGCTGGGATCTCTCGCATGGGGTTCCATTCGAGTTCATTCGATGATCGAGGCCGCCGCCGCACCAGTCGAAACACTTCATCTCCTCGCTCCTCGAATGATGCCGTCAAGGCCGATCCGATCAGCCCCGATGCCCCACTAATGAGAATCCGCAACATGTAGACATTCTACCCGGGCCTGCCGATACCGGCCTTTTGTGGCCCGCTACACCCGTCGATATAATCAAAAGCAAAGAACAAGCCGTTCGGGACCAAGTTGCAAGCCCTCCTTCCCGCAGGCTGAGCCAAATGACCACGCTTCGCGAACAATTCGCGACCAACGTCCTTACCGTCACTAAGTTCCGTGAACTATTGCGGCGGATGCACGAGAACCGTCCTAACGACGACGTCGAACTTGTTCGCAAGGCATACGAATTTTCGCAAAGATATCATTCCGGCCAGCAGCGCGCTTCGGGAGAGCCGTATCTGGTTCATCCCCTCGAAGTGGCACTGGTCCTCGCCGAAATGAAAATGGACGCCGTCGCCGTTGCCGCCGGCCTGCTTCACGATTCAGTTGAAGACACTGTCATCACCATCGTTGATATCCGCAAGGAATTCGGCGAGCAGGTGGCGCACATTGTCGAGGGCGTGACCAAGATCAGCCAGATTGATTTCTCGTCGCGCGAAGAGCAGCAGGCCGAAAACCTCCGCAAGATGATGCTCGCCATGGTTGACGACATCCGCGTAGTGCTTATCAAGCTTGCCGACCGTCTGCACAACATGCGCACGCTCGAGCATCTTCAGCCAGACCGCCAGCAGAAAATCGCGAAAGAAACACTCGACATTTACGGCCCAATTGCGCACCGCCTTGGGATGGGCAAAATTCGCGGCGAACTCGAAGACCTCGGCTTCCGATATCTCGACCCGATCGCCTACGACCAAGTCGGCGAGGCGGTTGAGTCTCGGCGGAAAAAGGGCGAGCAGTTCCTTTCGAGCGTCGAGCACGTGCTTCGAGACAAGCTCAAGGAAGCGGGCATCACGGCCAACGTCGAAAGCCGCATCAAGCGCCTCTACAGCATCCACAAGAAGCTACTGAAGCAGCGCATCTCCGTAGACCAGGTTTATGACCTCTATGCCATGCGCGTGATCACGCGCTCGGTGCAGGATTGCTACGCGGTTCTCGGCATCGTGCACAACCTGTGGCGGCCGGTGCCGGGCAGGATCAAAGACTTTATCGCCATGCCGCGGCCGAACTTATATCAATCCCTGCACACATCAGTCATCACCGAAGAAGGCACAAGCTTTGAAATCCAGATTCGCACGGAAGAAATGCACCGCATGGCGGAAGAAGGAATTGCGGCGCACTGGAAATACAAAGATGGCCCCGTTTCGGCGCAGGATGAACAGCGGCTCGCCTGGCTTCGGCAGGTAGTCGAGTGGCAACGCGATGTTTCCGATCCCAACGAATTTCTCTCCACGCTAAAGATCGACCTCTACCCCGAAGAGGTTTACACGTTCACGCCAAAAGGCAAAGTCGTCGTACTGCCGCGTGAGTCAACGCCCATTGATTTTGCCTACACCATTCACACCGAGGTTGGCCACACCTGCGTGGGCGCCAAGGTCAACGGTCGCATGGTACCGCTGCGGCACAAACTGCATAGCGGAGATATTGTCGAAATCATCACGCAACCGGCTCACAAGCCGAGCCGTGATTGGCTCGGTGTGGTGCGTTCATCCCGCGCCCGCAACAAGATCAAGCACTGGCTCAACATTCATCAGCGCGAACGCGCGATTGAAATCGGCAAGAAGCTGGTTGATAAAGAGGCGCGCAAATATCGCATCTCGCTCAAGGACATCAAGGACGGCGACTGGCTCCGCGTTGCTTTAGAGTACGGTCTGGGCCAGGCGGACGATCTGATGGCGGCGCTCGGCTATGGCAAGTACTCAGCGCGGCAGGTGCTGGGAAAACTTGCACCCGCTGCGGAAGCCGAATCTCCGGCTACCGGAGTTGAAGATGAGTCCGCGATCGGCAGCGTGGTGCGCCGCGTCTTCGGTGGCGATCACAGCAGCGCCATCCGCGTGAAGGGGCAGGGCGACCTGCTCGTTTATCGCGCGCGCTGTTGCAATCCCATACGCGGCGAAGCGGTCGTCGGTTATGTGACCCGCGGCAAAGGTGTGGCCGTGCATTCGATCGATTGTCCCAATGTTGTGAACTTGATGTACGAGCCGGAGCGCCGCATCGATGTAGAGTGGGGTAAGGAAGAGGGTGCGCCCTCTGCATTTCCGGTCAAGCTCACGGTTTTTTGCGACGATCGGTTTGGTATGCTCAAGCAGATTACTGCCGTCATCAGCGATTCAAAAACGAATATCCGCAATATCGGCGCGCGCACCGAAAATGGGCAGGCCAACGTGGAAATTGTGATGGAGATTGAGGACCTGAAGCATCTTGAAAGCATCATTCAAGGCGTTCGCAAGATTCCCGGCGTGCACGATGTACAGAGACTGCAAAGAGTGTGAAGCATTGCAGAGAGTGAGATTGTAGATTTCAGATCGGCACCCTAAATCCATCGACAAATCTAAAATCTGCAATCTACAATCTGAGATACTGATATCTGATATCTGAAATCAAAAATATGCGTGACGTAATTTCTACTCCCGATGCTCCTAAGGCCATCGGCCCGTACTCGCAGGGCATTCGCGCCAACGGCTTCATATTCGTCTCCGGCCAGGTCGCAATCGATCCCGCAACCCAACAAGTAATAACAGGCGATATAGCCGCGCAGACTGCGCGCGTAATACAGAATATTTCCGAAATCCTTGAAGCTGCGGGAAGCGGATTGGGAAAGGTCGTGCGAACGACGGTGTTCCTGAAAAACATGGGCGACTTCATTGCAATGAATGAGGTTTACGGAAAATACTTCAGCGCCAGTCCTCCGGCCCGTTCGACCGTCGAGGTTTCCCGCCTGCCAAAAGATGTGCTGGTGGAAATCGATGTCATCGCGCTGGCTGTTTAGGTTCGAAGAACTTCGTGACCTTCCTGGTTCATAAGGATCAATAACCACAAAGGACACGAAGGAAATCAGGAGAAAGAAGAATGTCGAAATCGCTCGCACTTTTTGCCGCAGGTCTTCTGATTAGCGCTATCGGCTTTGCTCAGACGCCGACAAAAAAGCCCACGACCACTGCCAGAAAACCCGCCACTGCCACCCACCCAGGTGGCCCAACCCACGTCACCGGCGCTCCCGTCACCACCGCTTCCGGCCTTCAGTACTGGAATATCAAGCCGGGCACCGGTGCTCTGGCCATTCCTGGCAAGAAGGTCAAAGTTCAATACGCCGGTTGGTTGACGACAGGGAAGAAATTTGACAGCGGAGTCTACGACTTCGTTCTAGGCAATGGTCAAGTCATCAAGGGATGGGACGAGGGCGTTGCCGGCATGAAAGTCGGTGGCAAGCGGCAACTGCGCATTCCGCCGCAGCTGGCCTACGGAGAAAAGGGTTTCCCCGGCGCAATCCCGCCGAACGCCACGCTGATCTTTGATGTGCAGTTGGTAGGAGCCGAGTAGGGCATTTGTAATTGGATAATTGGGTAATTTGCTAATTGTGTAATTTTCAACTCTGCAGCTGGGGTTAAATTACCCGATTACCAAATTACCCAATTACAAAATTCGGCTAGGCTTTCTGAACTTTGCCGCTCCGCAGGCAGGACGTGCATACACGCATCCGCTTGGTCGCGCCCTTTACTTTGGCGTGCACCGGGCGCAAATTGACGTTCCAGCGCCGCTTCGTTACGTTGTGGGCGTGGCTGATGTTATTTCCAAACTGCGGCCCTTTGCCGCAAATCTCGCAAACCTGTGCCATGACTGCTCCGAATAGAACCAAAGATTGTAGTGTAAGACATAGATTTTAACCCATTTCGGCGGATCATGCACCTTCCGCCTCTGACGCAATCAAGTATAATTTCGGCGCCAGCGTAACCAGCATGAGCGACATTACAGAAACCATCGCCGCGCCACCTGCGGGCGAGCACATCAAGCTCAATATTCAGGATATTCTTGCGATCCTGCCGCACCGCTATCCGTTTCTGCTGATTTGCCCGGCGTCCTGATCATCGAGGCGATTGCGCAGGCTGGAGGCGCGTTGCTGCTGACCGAGATCCCCGACCGGGAAAATAAACTCATGGTATTCACCGGCATCGAGCGCGCGCGTTTCCGGCGTCCGGTTGTCCCCGGAGACCAGTTGCGGATCGAAGTTGAAGTTAAAGCCTGGCGCGAAAGTGCAGGCCGGAACGCTGTCCGTATGGAAGGCATCGGCTATGTAGATTCAAAGAAGGTGGCCGAAGCCATTGTGACCTGCCAGTTGGTGCCAAGAGCAGCCGGAACAGGTTCTGCGGCTGTGGGGAGTTCTACGCCGGAAGAATAGATGGGGTGCCCCATTTCTCGCCGCCTTTACGAGAAGTGGGATTCCGACCAGTCCGCGCCTGCAAAATTTCGAGATGAGTATTCACCCCACGGCCATCATTGATCCCGCAGCCAAGGTTCATCCATCCTGCAAAATCGGCCCATACTGCACCGTCGGCCCGAACATCGAACTTGGCGAAGGCTGCGAACTGATATCGCACGTTGCGGTCGAAGGCCCTTCGAAGATCGGCGCCCGCAATCGCTTCTTCCCATTCTCCTCCATCGGACTAGCCCCGCAAGACCTGAGCTATCGCGGCGAACCCACGCGCCTCGAAATCGGCGACGACAATACCATCCGCGAATTTGTGACCATCAATCGCGGCACCGCAAAGGGCGGAGGCCTGACCCGCATCGGCAATCGCGCGCTCATCATGGCCTACTGCCATGTTGCGCATGACTGCGTGATCGGCGACCACGTCATTCTGGCCAACGCCGCAACTTTGGGAGGCCATGTCATCGTCGAAGAATGGGCTACTGTGGGCGCGCTTTGTCCGGTGCACCATTTTGTTCGCATCGGTGCCCACTCCTTCGTCGGAGGCGGCACCACCATCACCCGCGACGTGCTTCCCTTCTCCAAAACCGTTGCCGCCCGCGACACCCATGCCTACGGACTAAACGCCACCGGCCTCGAGCGCCGCGGTTTCACCAAAGACCGCATCCGCAAGATTCACCACGCCTACAAAGTCCTGCTGGCGTCGAAACTGAACACTTCACAGGCGCTGGAAAAGCTAAAGTCAGAGCCGGACCGCGGCGAAGATGTGGAGATGCTGATTCGGTTTATTGAGGCGAGTGAGCGGGGAGTGATTAAGTAGCAGCAATCGTTGTATGCCAGAAAAGAGGTTCAATCCGCGCGATCTAATCTCGCCGCCTTGGAGAACCTGTCCCGCATGCGGCAAGGACAAGTTTGGTGTCGGCCTCATCAGCGGCTCGCGGCTCATGAGGCGCTGCTGGGATTGCTGGCATAAGCAGGACTACGATCTGCCCAAGCTGCAAAAGAAAATCATCTACCTCGACCAGTTCGTGATTAGCAACTTGATGAAGCTGAAGAACCCGGCAACAAAAGGACATGCCGCGGTGGCGGCGGATCCGTTTTGGCCAGGACTGCACGACCTCCTATTCCAGTTACGCCAGCTTCAGATGATTTGCTGCCCGGACTCGGGCTCGCATGTCGAGGAGTCCCGCACATCGCCTTTCAACGCCGAGCTCAAGAAGACTTACGAGCGGTTGTCGGGCGGCATCACGTTCAAGGCGTTCGACTCGATAAAGTCCCGGCAGATCGGCGAACTAGCGCTCGCGTGGTCGGAACGAAGAGAACCAGCATTCGACTTCGACCGCAGGGGCGCGCTGTCCAGCGACCCGAACGACTGGAGCGAACGTTTTTATATCGTGATGGGGGACAATCCGTTCATCTCGGAGGCAAGCCTGCGGCAGATGCGCGCTGAACTCCACTCCAACATTGCGCGGTTGTTCAGAGACGTTTGGGACAAAGAGAAGCGGAACTTCGAGTACTGGTACGATCTCGAGCGATTCGGCTACCAGGGGCATCTTGGTAACGCAGTAGTGAGAAGCAGGAAGGAGCGCTTGGAGGAGATGCTTGCTCACCTGCCCGGTACAGAGATCTCGATGGAGGACATTGAGAAAACGTTACCCTCATTTGCGGAAGGCCTACTTGTCGGCATTCAAAACATCATGCGATTTCCAAGAGGCGGGGGAGAACGGTCTGGTGAAGAGATAGGCCACTTGGAAACAGAGTTCGGAAAGGCGAACAGGATTGCGGAAGCGCCGTTCGTGAGACTGCAAGCGCTCATGTTCGCCGCGACAGAGATGCGGGCCGCACAAGGGCAGAAGGAACCGCCGAATGAAGGAACCACGACGGACATAGACACGGTGGCGCACTTGAACGTCAAAACACAGTTTCTTGACTGTCTGCGCTCCATTCGGGACGGCATATCAGCCGAGCATGTGCAGGCAATCCGCGAAGTGTACGGAGATGACCACCTGGAGAGTGTGCCGAGCGCGCAACAGGCAGTGACGGCAAGCAAAGGTTAAGGTGACGTCCTCGATGCCTCCATACCCCAAACTCGGCATCATCGCTGGCAACGGACGCTTCCCGCTCCTGGTGCTTGATGCTGCCCGCGCGCAAGGCTACGAAGTTGTGGTCGCTGCGATCAAAGAGGAAACTTCCCCGAAGATCGAATCCCACGGCGCGGCCGTGCACTGGCTTTCGTTGGGAGAACTTTCCAAGCTCATTGAAACATTCCGCCGCGAAGGCGTTACGCGCGCCGTCATGGCAGGACAGGTGAAGCACAAGCAGATCTTTTCCAGCATCCGTCCCGACTGGCGCCTGGCCAAGCTTCTGCTCTCGCTTACTACCCGCAATACCGACTCTTTGCTTGGCGCTGTCGCCAAGGTTCTCGCCGACGAGGGAATCGCGCTGGAGAACTCTACCATGCTGCTTGAACCCTTGCTGGCCAAACCTGGCGTGCTCACGAAGCGTGCCCCATCAGATGTAGAACACGAGAACATCGAGTACGGTCGCAGTGTCGCAGGTGGGCTTGGCGAATTTGATATAGGTCAGACCGTCGTCGTCGCTGAAAACGCGTGCGTGGCGGTTGAAGCCATGGAAGGAACTGACGCAACTATCGAGCGTGCGGGAGAGATCATGACGTCACTGGAGCCGGAGAAATCAGTTTTGGACCGCAGCCTCACCGTGATAAAAATCGCGAAGCCAAAACAAGATATGCGCTTCGATGTCCCCGTGATTGGAATGAGGACGATTGAAGTCATGCAGAAGGCGGGAGCCACCTGCCTGGCCCTCGATGCTGGCAAGTGCCTGCTAATCGATGGTGACGCAGTAATTGTCGCAGCCGACGCCGCCGAAATTGCGATTGTGGCGGAGTAGCACTACTCGTGTGGGTCGGACACTCTTGTCCGACCGCTTTTGACTGTGGTCTTGGCTTCGCTCTTGCTGCGCCCCGGTGCAGGAAGGCTCGGCTGCTTAGAATTATTCAGTACCGATCGAAGGGAGTGTCCGACCCACACGGTCTGTTTTGGTTACAATCTCTGTACTCTCACGAGGAAGACATGTCGGAGATCGACCAAATCGTTCACGAGCTCAAGTGCGCCTTCGACGGCGAAGCGTGGCACGGACCGGCGCTAATGGAGATTCTGGATGGCGTGGACGCCAAGGCTGCGTTTGACCGTCCGATTGCCACCGCACACACCATTTGGGAACTCGTGTTGCACGTTGCGGGATGGGAGCGCGTCATCACGCGGCGGCTTCACGGTGAAAAGCTGGTGCTGAGTGACGCGGAAAATTTTGGCCAGATAAGGGACACCAGCGAAACTGCCTGGAAGCAGGCAGTGACCAACCTGCGTCAAACCCATAAACAGTTGATCGAAGACGTATCCAAGCTTGCGGAGGAAAAGCTAAGCGCACGAACTCCCGGTAAGCCCTATGACCTTCGATTTATGTTGCACGGAGCGGCGCAGCATGCGGCCTATCATGGCGGGCAGATCGCATTGCTGAAGCGGGCGCGCGCCTGATCTGAATTTCCGATCCGCGGTTAGCTACTAGGCGCTGTGAATGAGCGAGTTGGCCCGCCGAGCGTTAGGCTTTGGCCAGCGGCTGTCCAGGCGAGGTTCGACCCAGGCGGTCGAGCTTGGATTCAATTCGTGTGCGGTCTGATCCGGAGCCCGCGGCAGCAAGACGCTTTTGCAGCTTCTTGATCTTTTCTTTGCGGGTGCGGCGACGGCGGATCTCAGGACGACGGCTGGGTGCGGACATGAACGCTCCTCGTTGAATGATTAAACGCCGGCGCTCAGATTGCGAAAGCCGGCGAACATTCATTCAACGCGGAAGCTGCGATTGAGTCAAGCACGGCAAATCGCCAAAGAGAATGTTGGCTGGAAATAAAAAACCCACCCTCTCGCAAAGAGCGCGAAAAGGGTGGGGCAATTGATTGAGATTTAGTGACGCCCGTGCCCTTCGTTTCCGCCGTGGGGCTGGTTCCCGCCACGACCCCCATTTCCGCCGTGGTTTTCGTTACCGTGCGGTCCCGAGTTTCCACGAGGAGCTTCACGCGGTGCAGCGTTTCCATGCCCTTGCGGATTTCCATGGGGCTGCATGTTCTCACGCGGCGCGTTGTATTCCTGACGTCCTGCTGGACGCGAAGTTGGGCCGCCGCGGTTTTCCATTGGACGAGGCGCTGCGTTCGGACGGGGTCCGCCATTGCCGCGTGCTTCCTGGTGCGGCGCTGGGCGCTCCATGCTGCGTCCATTTCCGTTGTCCGGACGCGGACTGTCGTGGCCCATCTGGCGTCCCTGGGGCTGCCGACCTTCGGGCCGGTTCGGGCCGCGAGCGGGCACTGCGTCACGACCATGGAAGTCTGCAGGACGGGCAGTGGCTGCAATAGCAGGCCGCCCGTGGTTCACGGACGCCAAAAACTCGCGATTGCCCCGCGCACCATTTTCATGGTCGATCTGATTGTGCGTCGGTTGGAAGTGGCGTTCGTGTTCCCACCGCTGCTGCTCGTGACTTGGGCGCACATTGACGCCGCCATGCCCGCCGTTGTAGCTCACGCGATTCACGGTGTAGTTATTGACGACGGTTCGGTTGTACACGTGAACGTTGGTGATATCGGCATAGCCAGCGCGAAAGTATCCGAAGCCGTAATTAATGCCGCCATAAAATCCAACGTGTGGCCCCCAGTAGCCGGCATGCCAAATGTAAGCGTCGCTGCCCCAGCCCCAATAACCGGGTGTCCAAAGCAGGCCAGGCTCAGGCGCAACGACCCAGGTGCCCGGGACCCAGTAATAACCATCAGGGCCGTAAGCCCAGTAGCCCGGCGTCCAGATGTAGCCATCGCCAGGGCAAGCCGGCTGTACGTACACCGGCAGCGGTGGCGGACCAATCCTCACGGAGACGAAAACGCCGGCAAACGATGAGGCCGGGATGACCAACATCGCGAGCGCAAGTATCGAATAACGAACAAAGCGCGGAATGTGCATGATATCTCCTCTTCTCACTCAGCTGCCCTTCTGCGGCGGTCTGAGTTGATGGCCTGAGTCGTATTGACGGGGAGTGGCGAATCAGTACGGCTGTCGGAATCGCGTCACACGTATATAAACGCGAATCTCCGAAATATGTTGCTGGCGCGCAGATTGCCCTGATTCTAAGCCCTTTGCAGGCGAGATTGAGCGCGAGATTACTAAAGAGAATTACCTCAGTAACGGGCACAACTTCGGATATTAACGAATGTATGTCAGCGCACTCGACATCCGATTGATGATCAGCGGCTGGCCCACCATCTCCACGTAAACGTTCCAGGTCCCTGACGGAATCAGCGTTGAAAGATCCAGCGCATTCGCAGTGACCGCAAGATTTGATGCCGCGCTGTAAAGATTGCCCAGCACATCAGTGTAGTACACGTTGAAATGATGTACCGTCGAGGGCGAAGCATAAGTTGAGTCGCTGGCCACGAGCGACCACGTCAATTGATTCCCGGTCAGCGAGGTGCTCACGGTGTAGCAGTTGTCTATACCGTCTTCGACAGACGTGCCTTCTTCGTAGTCGTTCCAGGTTGCGATCTGAACATACGGAATCTGCGGCTTAGTGCCGCCGAAATACTTTGAAATTTCACTGGCAGTTTTCAACAGCACTTGCCCGCATTGCTGCGCCATCACGCGGTTGCCGCTCCATGAGGCATTGTTGTCGTCGAAGCCTTTGTAGATCACTCCCACCGTAAGTTGCGACGGATGCGCTATACCTGCGCTGTAGAGATTATCGAGATATATGGGTGAAGCGTTCGTGTTCGATCCCCACCAGAATTGTTTCGTAGCGTCATAAGTGGCAGGCTGCACCCAGCCGAAGCGTCCATTGTCGTAAGCGTTTGTTGTGAAGGATCCAAATTGGAAAATGTATTTGAAAGGCGCGACATAGGTATCGGTGTGCGCCTTGACCGCGGTCCAGATTGTGGTCCAGTCAGCCGACGTGAGAACGGGCCAGGTACTCGGCGGAATGAAGGTAAAGATCAGCGGATTGCCATTATCTGTTAAATACACTCCGCTGCTGGCATAGTGGATATTGATGTAGTCCACCTCCGTGATCAGCGCATTTTGCAGGCACGTCACCGTCGCAGCCTCGGTCTGATTTGAAGTCGGACAGGTTGCAGTCAGCGCACCCTTGTCTTCCATAATTCCAAATTTCAACGGAAAACCTGAGCGGCTGTTGAGATCGGCAAAGACCGCATTCGTCGTCGCGAGATTGAAACTCTGGTTGGGGTTCAACGCGCCGTAAAAGTCCACCAGATTGATATCGCAGCCCTCAGTAATCATGAAGGAATTCTGGGCCCCGACTGTGGACGGAAGATTCTCGTTGTATCCGACACTCTTATGGCTCGCCAGCCCGAACCATGGCTGATATTCGCAGATCAGCCGGCCGGTCCAGCCGGGATACATAAGCTGTTTGGCGCTCAACGGTGAAATGTGGCCCGCAGGAGCATTCGGTACCAAGGTTTCCGCGCCCAGATCATTCGGATTGGTATTGAAGCCATCAAAAAATGCAGAGCAGAAAGGAAGATTGCCTCCCGGATCATTCGAGGAAGAGCACAAACTGGTGTTGTTCGATAACTGGTTGATCAGTGTGCCAATAGGCGTAGGTCCGCCGCTGCCTCCGGTTAACGAAGGGCCGGAGGCAATCGCGGTAAATGACGGGTTCGCAAACGAAGCGCTGTGTGTGACTGCAGTCGAGAGTGGATAATTTGCCGTTGTGCCTTTGGCTTTGCTGACCAGAGAAATTTTGGCTTTAGAAACTGTCGCGGTCACGGGCGAGTTCGCCCCGTTCAGCAAATTCGTCAGCGATACTGCCAGTTGATTTGCACTTTTCTGGTTGGACGCATGGCTGTAGTTCGTCGTCGCCGTAAAGCCGTTAATCGTGATTGCGATTTGTCCCGAGTCATAAGTTGCGCAGGATCGGTTGCCACACGGATAGATCGGCCCTTGAAGGCTCCCGGCGACGGTTACCGATCCGGTGGCGGCGGTTTGAGCAAATGCTTCAACCGACAGTAAGACCAAAAACAGCCAGGGCAATAGCAGACGAAGTGAATACATCACAACCAGCTCCGAAGTGTTTTCCTCAGGGAATCCGCAGACAGAACGACTGACCTGCGACGACCGGCAAAACTGAGAAGATGAACGTAAGTATCACTTATTGCTGGCTGACATCAAAGAAGAATGTTCAACTTTACTGGCAAAAGCGCGACAAAACCGGCGATTTCTCAGGTGTTCTACTTAGAAAATCCAGCGGAAGCCAGGCGGAGGGCCACATTTTGATCGGCGTAGAACGATTTTCAATTTGAGCGATACATCGCCCCGCGACTTAGTGTCGGCGCCGAATGCGTGTCCGAGTCCGATAGAGTCAACCAGATCCGAAATTTAGAGAAGAAACCCCAGTTGTAAAATCCTCGCACCGCATCGAGCCGCTGCTTCATCTACAAACCATCATGGACAAAATCAACCTCACTGAAAAGTTTTCGCAAATCCACGAATACTGGAAGCCGCATATCGCTGGCGAATTGAATGGTCAGCAGGTAAAGCTCACGAAGCTAAAAGGTGAATTCGTCTGGCATCATCACGAGAATGAAGACGAAATGTTTCTCGTGGTGAAAGGCCGCTTCCGGATTGAGTTCCGCGACAAGATCGTGCATCTCGCACCGGGCGAGTTCATCGTTGTGCCGCGCAGGGTCGAGCACAAGCCTGTTGCCGACGAAGAATGCTGGATTGTGCTGTTCGAGCCGGCTTCGACTCTCAACACCGGCAACGTCGAGAACGAGTTTACGTTGCGGGAATTGGAGAAGGTCTAGTTAGGCGAGTTGGCGTTCGGCGCCGTACGCGGATGACGATAGTCATCGTCCGCTCCCGGACCGTTTTGCGCAGGTGCGGAATCGCCAGGCCGCGCCGAAGTGTCCGGAGGCATCGAGCCCTCAGGCCTTTCATTTGAAGGCGGCGCCTGAGTGCTGTCCGAGTATGGTGGTTCTGAATCGTTCGTCGGAGGACCACTATACGGCCCGCCTTGCGGAGCACCCGCTCCATCCGACGCTGGCGGAACTTGCGCAACCGAAACGGGCACGACCACACCCGCTTGAATTCTTGGGATTCCAAAATGTCCGGCGAGATGCAATAGATCGATAGGACTGATCGATCCCGAAACGGCTACAAAGTTAACTTGATCGCGCCCGGCGAACAAGACATCGATGTTGCGGATGGTGTTGTGATCGAGGCGAATCCAGAGATCAGCGCCGCCGGGATAGCCGTACTTATCATGCGCGTTGGAGATGTGCTGCCAGCCAGCCGCGCTGTACTCATGCCGCACAGCATTCAGGATGCGCGGATCGTACATACCAACATTCTGGAACCGGAAGCGGTGCACGGAGATGCCATCCACGCCTGCGATTACGTGCCGGAGAGTTTCGTCGTCCTGATCCGCCTTGGAAGCCAACACCAGCATCGAGTGATCAAAGCTGAACTCAGTCTTGGAGGACGCGGTCTGCGCCAGATTCTCCAGCACAGGTGGAAACCAGTTCTGCGGCGATTGAGCAAAAGATGCGCAACCGGCAAGCAGGAAGAACAGGAAAATACGCGAGAGTCTCACAATAGACCTCATGGACTGAAATTCGTCGCGACGCTCTGGACGGAGCATCGCCTGTCCTGAAAACCCGGCTAAACCAGATTAGTTGCGCCGAGGGAATCTTTATTGGCAGCCTTAGGTGCTTTCGAATTCTCCAACCAGCTCTCGCTGACGCTGACGCGCGGCTTCGATTAGCGCAGCAAAAATAGCGCGGGAGTGAGGATCGTCATCGAAAGACCGTTCTGGATGCCATTGCACGGCAATGACGAAATGATTGGGATCATTGCTCTCCAGTGCCTCAATAATCCCGTCATCGGGACAGCGAGCCACCACGCGTAGGCCGTCGCCGATGACGTCTCCGGCCGCCTGATGGTGGCTGGAATTGACGGGAATGAGGATCTCAGCAGAATCCTTGGAGGGACGGCCGACATCGCAAGCCTGCCCTGAGCGCAGCCGAAGGGTCCGGTCGAGCAAAGCTCGACTCATCGTTGTGGCCAACTCGCTGTCTTCGTGCGACTTCACCATGACGTTCGCCAGCAGTGAGTGCGACTTCACCATGACGTTCGCCAGCAGTGAGTCCGGCTCAATTGCCACTTCATGCGCGACCGGCACCTGGCGTCCAGCTTCATGGTTCACCGCCGACTCGATGTGCTGCAGCAGATTTCCCGAGCGATACACATTCAGAGTTTGCAGCCCGTAGCAGATTCCGAGTACGGGCTTGCGCATGTTGTATGCGTCTTGCAGCAGAAGTTCGTCAACTGTGTCGCGCAAACGATCGGCAGCTTCGGTCTTCGGATGGCGCGGCGCGGCGAACTTTGCCGGGTCAACGTCGGCCTTGCTGCCCGGAAGCACCACAGCCTCGCAGTGCTCGATCATCTTCATCACTTCCGAAGGAGTGCGATCAAGGGGAATGCGGACCGGGTCGCCACCCGAAAATTCGACCGCGCGCTCATATTGAGGAATTGCGCGGAGGGCGTATTCGGGATCGGCGCCATGCGGAAGGGGGATCGCGACGCGCGGCTTCATTTCAGCTGGCACGGCTCATCTGCTGTTCGATCTGTTCCAGAGCTCGCGCCCTGCGGTAATGCCTTATTTCTATAACCACCGCTGCCACCAGCACAATTGCGGCCGCAGTGATTGCAACCGGAAGCGCGATATGCCGGTAAGCGAATGCCATGTTTGGACGTACGCCACGCAAGCCTGCCCCGACCAGGGTACCCAAAATCCCTAAAAACAAGCTCACCGCAAACGACAACAAGGTGAGCGTAATGGTAATCAGCAGTACTCGTACTGGTACCAGGTGCCACGCTGGTTTATGCGCTGGATTAAGCGGAGCCATTAGCTTTAGGTTACACGACTCGGAATCCATTTTTAATTCATTGCGGTTTGTCCGGGCAATCCGGTATGCTTTGTTCCTCCTCCTAGTTTATGCTGCCCGTGGTTTGCCCGGAGAAAGACTTCTGGCTAACGAAGAACTCATTCCAGTCGCGGTAATCGGCGTTGGAGCGTTTGGACGCAATCACGCGCGCATCTATCACCAGCTTCAACAGGACGGCGCTGCCGTTCGCCTGGTCGGCGTTGTCGATACTGACCTTTCCCGCGCCGATGTGATAGCCAGAGAATTCAGATGTCGTCCATTTGGATCTATAGACCAGCTTCTCGCAACGCACAGCGAAGTCCGGGCCGCATCGGTCGCTGTGCCCACCATGCATCACCTTGCTGCCGCAAAAACACTCATGCAGGCGGGCGTGGACGTCCTGATTGAAAAACCGCTTGCGCCATCACTTGCCGAGGCCGATGAATTGATCGACGCCGCAAAGAGTGCGGGTGTTGTTGCGCAGGTCGGTCATCTAGAGCGTTTCAATCCGGCGGTGCAAGCCACCATGCCGCTCATCACCAGGCCGATGTTTTTTGAAGTGCATCGGTTAAGCGTATTCACGCCACGATCGCTCGACGTTGACGTAGTTCTGGATCTAATGATTCACGACCTTGATGCCGTGCTGGCGTTCGTCAACTCTCCCCTGAAGGAAATCCGCGCCGCCGGCCTGCCCATTCTTTCCAACAAGGTCGACATTGCCAACGCCCGCATCGAGTTCGAGTCAGGTTGCATCGCAAACTTCACTGCCAGTCGGGTTTCGACCGAGCGTGTACGCAAGCTGCGTTTCTTTCAGCCCCGCCAATACATCTCCATGATCAAAGTTTCAAAACCGCCCATCACTGCCGAAGAACCACTAAAGGCCGAGATTCGCGCGTTTCTTGATTCGGTTCGCTGCCGCAAGGCTCCTCTCGTACCCCTCGAAGACGGACAGCGGGCATTATCAGTCGCGCTTGAGGTTCTATCTCAGATTGAGGAACACGCGCGCAAGCTGAATCTGGGCGGATGAGACGCGCATTTCCCTCAATTTCCTATTTACATTTTTTGACAGCGCACGGAGGCTGCTTTCAGTAGCCTTGGGGATGGGTTTCGTCCGTAACTAATTGCGCCACAAGAACCTCTTGGCAGCGGCCAAAATAATGAGAGAATAGTGAAACGGCCTGCATCCTAAGTGATAGCCCTCGATGTCGCTGACCCAAATTCCGTTAGAGCCGCCTACTGAACGATTACCAGAGCAGGGCGATCTTTTCGATTCGCAGACTTGGGAATCGGCTTACCGGGAAATGCACGATTTTCCCACCCTACTCATTCAGGCCCGCGACGAACTGGCCCGCTCCCGTAAACGAGAGGCATTCTCGATCTCGCTGATCGGGCACATTGTCCTCATCCTGATCATCGTGAACTCCCCCAGCCTGGAGAAGTATCTGCCGCATCGCGCGGTGATGATGGTCAATGGCAAAGACAATAGCAAGCTCACATTCCTTGAACTTCCGCCCGATGCGCAGAAGATTACACAGCGGCCTAAAACGAATGTGATGTCGGACAAGTCGCGTGTCGCCACCTCGCGCGCGCCGAAACTCGACCAGAAGGAATTGAAAAAGTTGTTGGATGCTTCGCGGCAGGGACGTCCAGGGCCGGTCGCGCCCCCAACCCCGAAGCCGCAGCCGCAAGCCCAAGCGGCACAGGTTCAACCGCAACCCCAACCACAACAGCAGCAGGCGCAGCCGCAGCCTCCAGCTCAACCGCAGCAGATGGCAAAGTTGCAGACGCCACCCCTTGCGCGCAAGCCAACGCCGACGTTTGATACGCAACCGATGTCGGCCGGTCGCGCAATCGATCAAGCTGCGCGCCAGGCGGCCGTCAGCCATGGGCGATATGGCGGTGATAACGGAGACCTGGGTTTAGGCCAGCGTCAACCAACTGCCCGCGTGGGCCCCTACGAAATCACCAGTGACACCATGGGCGTGGACTTCGGCCCATACATGCAGCGCATTCTGCACGATGTTAAGCAAAACTGGTATCACCTCATTCCAGAGTCCGCAATGCCGCCGCTGCTGAAAAAGGGAAAGCTTTCAATCGAGTTCGCAATTTTGAAAAACGGTCAGATCGCCGGACTTCGTTACGTAGACGGCTCCGGAGATGTGGCGCTTGACCGTGCGGCTTATGGCGGAATTACATCTTCGACTCCGTTCCCGCCGCTGCCAACGGAGTTCGGCGGCCAGTATCTTGGGCTGCGTTTTACCTTCCTCTACAACCCTGACCGCGACTCTGCGGATTTGAAGTAATCGGCAGACGAATACGCCATCCTCACCAGCGTGCGTTCAGCGAACGGGACGTACAGCAACGCTGCGGTAGCGCCCAGCGCAGATCCCAATCCAATTCGATCCACGATGAGGAACGGCGCGATCGCCCACAATTCATCGAGCGCGAACAATCCAGGAAAGATGCGGTGGAATTTCTCACCTAACCGCGAGTAGTCGAATGCGCCTGCCGAGATCAGATACAGGCGCACGGGAATTCCAATCGAAGCGCTAATCAAGACAATGCAAACAAACACAACCCTATGGGCCGCCGTCCACGAGACCCGCTCGATTCCCTGCCAGTGAATCAGTGCCTCAATGTAGAAGACCAGGTACATGATCTGAATCAGCCCAAATAAACCTCGGATCGCGCTTCGATGCGGCTTGGGCAACTCAGGCGGCGCAGGTTCTGCAGCCGCGCCTGCTGCGTGCGTCACGTCTTTTTCCCACCGTACTGCCGCCAGAAATCTGTAGCCACGGCGAGCAACTGTTTCGATAAATCGCGGACTCGATGCCGAATCGCCGAGCGCCTCACGCAGCTTATTCACCGCCGTGTTCAGGCTGTGATCGAATTCCACGAAAGTATCCGCGGGCCACAGGCGGGCGCACAATTCTTCGCGGCTCACGATGTCACCGGGACGTTCGAGCAGAACCGCGAGGACCGCGAACGGTTGCTCCTGCAGACGCAACTTTCTGCCCTGCTTGCGCATTTCCCGCGCCTCAGGATCAAACTCGAACACGCCAAAGCGCGCGATCCCTGACTTGTTGCCGGCCGGTGTGGAAGACACGGACGCTAGTTTAGCTGAAAGAAATCAGACATAGCCTCTTCAATCTCACCGTGTGAAGGTAATCCCGTCGTAACTAAAGCCGCCTATACGTGAGCCGATGTAAACCAGTGTGGTGGAGCAGTCTGCCACCGCGCCTAGCCTCGGGGTGTGGAAAGAGTCCATGGAATCTCGCCCAAGAAAATCCAGTGATGTGTCGGAATCCTGGGATCCCTCGAAAGCAGAAGAGTCACGGCAGGTGGTTAGCTTCCGCGTGGGAAGCGAGGACTTCGGGCTGGGGATTCAGCGGGTACAGGAGATTATCCGGCACCAGGCGCTCACCCGCGTGCCGAATTCTCCGGCATTTGTTGAAGGTGTCGTCAATCTCCTCGGAATGGTCATTCCGGTAATCGCACTGCGTAAGCACTTTGGCGTGGAGCAGCAGCATCATGATGGTCAGTCGCGCATTGTGATTCTGGAAGTCAACGGCATGGTTCTCGGTTTCATT
>QHZW01000252.1 GCA_003224815.1 Acidobacteriota bacterium
CTGGTGGAGTCCGAGGAGCTACCGAAGCCCTGCCGCTGCTGCGGTTACGCGATCTATTTTCGAGCGTCTGCTCACCGACCGAAGGACAAAAGGTCGTCATCCTTGAAGCCGCGGAAAAGCGCGTTGCCCTGCTAGTGGACGGGTTGGTGGGGCAGGAATCCACGGTAGTGAGCCCTCTGACGCCCTACCTGAACCATTGCGCCGGAATTGCCGGAACCACCGTCGATGGCGACGGCCGTGTGCGCCTGGTGCTGGATCCTGCGGGGCTACTCGCAGCGGCTGCTCCGCCTCGTCGACAGGCGGTCGCAGGATGATTGCTGCCGCCGCAGCTGCTCCGGTCACACGCGCACAATTCACCGCATCTCCGTCCCTGATGCAAGTTCGCGACTTGATCTACAAAACTGCGGGCATTTTCCAGTCCAACAACCGCTTGCGCTTTCTCGACGAGCAATGCCACAAGCGGATGCAAGCCTTGGGGCTGCGCACCATGCGTGACTATTTCGATTGCCTCACCAATAAACCCATGGCGCGCGGAGAACTCAGCAGCTTGTTGAATGAAATCACAATCGGAGAAACCTTCTTCTTCCGCAACCAGCCGCAACTGGAAGGCATTCGCAATGTCGTGCTGCCGCGAGTGATGGAAGCGAAATCGCGGATGCATATGCGCCATCTGCGCATCTGGAGTGCGGGCTGCTCGACCGGCGAAGAGACTTACACTCTCGCCATCATCCTGCTCGAAGAATCCAAAAGCCGCTTAAAAGGGTGGACATTCGAGGTGCTAGCCACTGACCTCAACCAGCGCTCACTCGCAGCGGCCGAGGTCGGAGGCTACGGCGAATATAGCGTGCGCAATATTGAGCCTCCGTTGCCCGAAAGGTATTTTCGCTTCGAAGGCAACCAGCTGCAAGTTACTCCCGAAGTCAAAGCCAAGGTCCGCTTCACTCGACTGAGCCTCTCTGACGATGCCGCATGATGGCCATGACCGCCGTGGACGTCATTCTCTGTTGCAATGTACTGATCTACTTCGACACGGCTTCAAAAAAGCGCGTGATTCATCAGTTTGATTCCAGTCTGCACAATCACGGATATCTATTTCTGGGACACGCCGAGTCCCTCTTTGGCATCAGCGACGAATTTCAATTGGTGCACTTGGCTTCATCAACTGCGTACGTCAAGCCCGAGGCCCGCGCGCAAAAGGAGGCCGGGTAGCGTATGCCTTGCGATCCGAAGCTGCTGCAGAAATTACAATCCGCGCGCGAACTGCCCACATTGCCGGCAGTTCTGATACCCCTGCTGCGCCATCTCGAGCGCCCACTCGAGTCGCAGGACGTGCATCAGATCGTGGATCTAATCGCCAAGGACGAATCTTTGGCGGCGCGCTGCCTGCAAATCGCCAATTCGCCCCTATTCGGTACCAGTCGCGAAGTGGAGAGCATTCAGTCCGCTGTCGTCGTGATGGGACTCGAACGCATTCATCAGATCGCGGTTTCGTGCTCTTTTCTCAAGCTGTTGCCCTCGCTCAAAGATGTCAGCCCGTCGGTTTTCTGGGCGCACTCGCTCGGCTGCGCGCTGGTGGCGCGCGAATTTGCCGGCAAGATCGGGTTTCCTGATCCCGGGAAAGCTTATGCCGCAGGCTTGCTGCACGACGTCGGCATTATCGCATTGCTCTCGGCTGCTCCGGAGCAATTCGCCACAGCCCTGCGTCTGGCGCGTTCCGAACACATGCCGCTGCACGAGGCTGAGAGACGCGAACTTGGCCTCACGCATGAAGAAGCAGGCAAGATCATCGCTGGGATATGGCATCCTCCTCCTGAAATCGCCGACGTCATCGCTCACCATCACACCCCGGATCGGGCAGCCGAAAATCACGCCCTGGTAAGCGTTGTGGGATTCAGTGATTTGTTATGCCGCCTTAATGGCATCGGCTACGGATACTCCGAAACTCGCCAAACCAATTTCGCCGAAGACCCAGCCTTTATTGGCCTTGCCGCGCAGTTTGCCAAGTTTCAACCGTTCGATCTTGCACGCTTTACCTTTGAAACCGAGGGCACCCTGGAAGAAGTGCGTACCGTGGTCACGCAAGTGTATGGAGGCGTGCAGTGAGTCCCGCCAGAGAAATTATTCCACAGGTGCGGGTGCTGATCGCTGACGATAGCACTGTAATGCGGACAGCACTGGTCCGAATGCTCGAGTCCAGCCCCATCATTCGTGTGTGCGGCACAGCAAGAAATGGCGCCGAAGCTGTAGAAAAAACCAAACTGCTGCAGCCTGATGTCGTCACAATGGATGTGCGCATGCCAGTGCTCGACGGCATTCAGGTCCTAAAACAGATCATGCGCGAAAGCCCGCGCCCGGTCGTCATGGTCAGCTCATTCACGCTCGACGGCGCTCAAATCACGCTGGAAGCGCTCGAGGCTGGCGCATTCGACTACTTGCCTAAGGAAGATCTCAGCCGCGAAGCCGCCGCGCTTCAATTGCGCTATGAATTAGTCGAGAAAATCGAAGCTGCCGCGCGCAGCCCGTTGGCACTGGGCAAACAGCCTTTCAAGTCCTCCTTCTTCGCTAACCTTGAAAGCGATATCTCGAATTGTCACGTTGTGCCCAAGGTGCTTGTACTGGGAACCTCAACCGGTGGACCCAAAGCGTTGCAGGACATCTTGTGCCAGCTACCGGGAGACTTGCCGGTCGGCATCTTAGTCGTACAACATATGCCCTGCGGGTTTACTGCTGCCTTTGCGGATCGTTTAGATGGATTATGTAAGTTGAGCGTCCACGAAGCGCGCCATGGAGAGTTATTCGCACCCAGAACCGTGTACATCGCGCCCGCAGGTCAACACATGACGGTTTTTAACAACCGCGCGGACCAGGTCCAAATCTGCTTGGCCGACTCTCCCTTGGACACGACCCACAAGCCCTCTATGGATGTGACCAGCGGTATCACTATCGGTCAGAACAAAGCCACTTGCGCCGTATACGGTATGCCGCGCGCCTGCGCAGATCGGGGTGTACTGCAAAAAATAGTCGCTCTCGACCAGATTCCTGGGCAAGTACTTTCGGCGCTGAAGCATCGGCCCAGCCAGTGACATGGGAGCTGCCTACTACCTGCGCGCCAACACGGTTTGCTCGGGATCAATCAGAATCTTTCGCGCATGAAGAGGCGCGGAGACATGGAACGCTGTCTCATGTCCTTCAATGAACACTCGGCCCAGAAATACGCTCTTGCCCGCGATGGAGGCGTACAGCGGAATTGACGTCACTAGGGCATCGGGCGCATCTTCCTGCACGATTTTTCCCGTTACCGCACTCGATGTCCCCTTGTCCGTGATCTTCACATCGTGCAGTTCAAGTCGCGGCACTGCGCTGCCATTGACCCATCCTTCGTAGAACCAGTCGAGAGATTTATGGCCTTCGTACCAGAGTGAGCGTGGCAACTCGGCTTCGAATGCGGACACGAGTTCCGCTGTCGTCAGCGATTTCCCCTCGTAATCTGTCCGCAATTTCCGCAAGACGCGCAGAAACGGCTCATCGGAGGTCTTGGCTGACTTTCGCTCTGAATCTCGAAGCATCGTGCGCATCATGTGCAGCAACCAGGTGCCACGGCCATAGCTGATTGCCTCATATGCGTTTGGGAATTGCGAAGATGAGAGCCTCAAGCCGAAAGTGACCGGACCGGCATCACCCAGCGGCCGTCCATTTTTGCTCTTGTTAAGCAGATCATCGCGATACTTCTGCATGACGTCGCGAAATCCCGCCGGATTGCGGGTTTCGAGCAGCATAAGTGCGCTGTAGTTGGCCAGAGCCTCCATGATCCACTGATCGCGGTAGCCGTTCCATGTGACCAGATCTCCCCACCACTGATGCGCAGTCTCATGAGCAACAATTTGTTCCTGAAGCAATCGTGAAGTCTTGTCGCTTTCAACGCGCTCCCGCTCTGCCGGACTCAGGAACGCATAGCTGGAGAGAAATATCAGACCGGGCCAGCCCTGGCTCATAGTGCCGGGAAACTGCGTGAGTTCGAGAGCACCATAAGGATACGGACCGAAATGTGACTGATAATAATCCAGAGATCGCGCCGCAGCGTTGGCGACGATCTGTAGGTTTTGTGAAGGACTCGGCGGCAACGGCGGAGATTGCGGAATGACCGCAAACGACGGAGTACGCGCCGGTCCGGGAACAATGGTCGTGATTTCCCGCGATTTAGGAAAATTGCGCTCCAGAGTGGCAGTGGCGTAAGTATCTATGGTCACCTTGCCGGCACGGGCCGAGGTCCGGGAATACTTTCCCAGATTGAATCCTGCGACTGGTACGGCGCGCTCGGTACTCCAATGCGAGATTTGTTCCGCGCCCTCCACCTTGGTAGGTCCGGCAACGCCCGTAGCGACCAGGGTCCAGCCCACGGGATAATGAAACTCGAGATCAAACTGCGACATGGCGAACCCAATGTTGGGATACCAGGTGCCATGCTCCCCCACATACAAAAGCCCATTGCCAGCTTCGGACAGCACGTTGCCCGAGTAGTCGAACGATAGTTCAACCGATTGGCCGGTCTGCAGCGGCTCCGGTAGAAAAACCGCCACCGCGTCATTCCCACGGCGCGCCAGCTGCGATCCTTCGATTGCCTGATTATGTATGAACTCCACGGGTCGGCCGTTGGCCTCGACACTTTTCACCTGCAAGAGCCGCGAGAGTTCAAAGAGCAATACCCGGCGTCCGGTACGCCGCGGATTGATGGTGATGACGGTTCGCGCGAAAAGATCGGATGGAACTTTGATCTGCGCCTTAATGCGAAACTGCGTGATGTCAAAATCTGGCTCCGGTCGAGGTGTCTGGGCCAGCGTCCTGCTTGGATTAGGCGTCGCAAATGACAGCCAAACATCATAGTAGTTAACGCCGTCCACACTGCGATGCTGCCCCGCAGACACTTGTTCGAGCAACGTAGAGTCATAGCGCACGTCGAACATTCCAAGACGCTGGCCGCGCAAATAGGTGTGCAGCAGGTGGTCCGGATGATCGGCTGCAGCAGTCGCGCCCTGGCTCATGCTGATCAGAAGCCGCAAAGCATCTTCCTGTGCCAGTTCCTTCGCACTCGGATTCCACAAGTTAATGAATCCTTCGGCATCAGCCGGAGGACGCAGGTATGGCTGCAAGGCGTCGAAGACATCGTCATTGAATCGCAAATAGGCCAGCGAAAATTTCTCTTCCAGGATCGCCGCTCCTGTGAACAACGCTAACGATGAGCGCTCGGCAGGATTCGGTGGAGAGAGCAGGATGTCACCATCGCCTAGAAACAGCGCTCCGGTGATCCGGCCGCCGGCGTCTTCAGTGAAGGCAATCGTACCGTCATCAAACGACATATGGACAGAAGCACGATCCAGCGCTCCGCCGCGAATTTTATACACGCGGGATTTGTCCAGCCCGACAGAGTGCAGTTTGAAGTACAAAGACTCGGCAGATCCTGACATGTGCGCTGGCGTCAGTGCTTGGGCAGACACACTGCATGCCAAAACAGCAGTCAGCCAGGTAAAAGCGCCTGCTTTACGGATTACGTTGGTCACTTCGGAGAAGCCCCGTTTGCCTTCTAGAATGCGCCTGAGTGCGCACATTTGTCATCCCGTGGGGCTTTGCCCTGGTTCTTTGCTTGGTCAGCTCCGGTTCTGGCGACGTAGTCCGCCTCAAGAGCGGCGACATCATCTATGCCGATTCAGTGAAGGACAACGGCAACAGCGTTTCCTATGAAGTTCGCGACAACAGCTTCACCATTCCCAAATCGCGGGTTCAGAGTGTTGAGGCCGGGGCTCGCCCGCAGGCTCCCGTTCAGGCGCTTGCCATGCCGGACCTCAACGCAGATCTGCGAAGCAGCACCCCCAACGAACTGCTGAATCAGATAGTCCACGGCCACGAGATCGACCGCACGGTGCTAACGGCGATTGAGTCCAAGGGACGTGCCGACGACAGCGCCATTGCGTATTACATTGCTGCGCGATCGGAATTTGAGGCGGGCAAGTTCCCCGATGCCCGGCGCGACCTGGAGACGGCGCTTCGCTACAATCCGCAAAGTCCGGCGGTGCTGAATTATTACGCGGCCGTGCTGGTGCGGACTGGTAATGCGATGGACGCGATTTCTTATGCCGAGCGCGCAGTCACAATTGCGCCTGATTCTGCAGATGCTTACGCTGTATTGGGTTACGCACAATTCTCCGCCAGCCGTAACCACGATGCCATCCAGAGCTGGAAGAAGTCCCTTGCGCTGCGTTTCGACCCTTCCGTCCAGAAGATGATCGAGCGCGCAGAACGGGAAAGCACCGCCGAAAACAATTACTCAGAACGTGAAACCGGACATTTCGTCCTTCACTACGAGGGCCGTCAAAGCTCGGAAACATTCCGCGAGCAGTTGCTCTCGACGCTCGAAGCCGGATATCAGGATTTGTCCAGCCAATTTGGTACCGAGCCGCGATCAAGCATCCAGGTTGTGCTGTACACCAATCAGGCTTTCTTCGACGTGACGCGCGCACCCACGTGGATGGGCGCGTTGAATGATGGCAAGCTGCGGATTCCGTTGCAAGGCCTTGATTCTGTAACGCCCGAGCTGGCCCGCGTCCTGAAGCACGAAGTGACGCACTCTTTCGTGAATGCCACTTCATTAGGACGCTGCCCCGACTGGCTGAACGAAGGTATTGCCCAAATGCTTGAGCCTCAACAACTCGGTGGGCGAGCCCAGGCATTGGCCCAGCTCTATCGCAATGATCAGGAGATCCCGCTCAATACGCTGGAACGCGGGTTCGCGTCATTCAATGGGGCTGAGGCCCATTTGGGTTATGACGAAGCGCTTGCTGCGGCCGAATACATGCGCAATCACTACGGAATGGGCGACATAGTGCGGGTGCTGCAGCAGATCGGCCGCGGTGATTCCGTGGAAACATCGCTGCGTTCAGTGCTCCATACGGACTACGCCCACATGGAAGGCGAGATTGGCGCCTACGTCGTGGGACAGGCCGGCAACTGAGCCTCTGCCCTGATCGGCACCTAGCCTCTGACCTTCGTGCACCCCGGCACGTGATTTTATTGGCTTCGATCAGGAACAATGCTAATGTCATCGTGTTCCGATCGTGGCTGATCTTCTCTACTGACGATGTCCACTGCCGCAAATACCGCTCCTGGCGCCATGCCGTTCGAAGACCCGCTTCAGTGCAATATTCCTGGAGTCCGCGGGGGTGAGATGGCTGCCGTTTATTATGGGCAGCGTTTGTGCGGGGACTTCTACGACTTTGTGCGGGTAAGTCCGCGCCGCGTCGTATTCGCGCTGTTCGATGTGGCTGGGAACCGTGAAAAGAACCGTCCGGTTGCCATTCCCCTGCAGAAGCGCTTTCGCATCGAAGCCGCTGATCTGCTGCAACCCGATAGCAGCAACGAACTCGAAGCCATGGTGGAACTCTGGATCGGGCTGAATGCGGCGATCATGCGCGCCGCTTCCGGCGTACATGCCTGTCCCGCTTTCCTCGGATGCTACGACGAGGAACTTCACACGCTCTCCTACGTGAATTCAGGTCACACGCCCGCTCTGGTGAAGGACGGACAACAGATTCAGGAACTCAAGGCCACAGCGCTTCCCATGGGCCTTTTTTCTCATTCCATACCTGACTCGTCCCTTGTTGCGCTGGGCCCCACCCAGACTGTGTTGCTGGTTTCTAAGGGCGTAGTCGAAGCCCGGCAACGACACGAAGAGTATGGTCTTGATCGCGTCAAGGAATATCTTCAGGAAGTCAGCTTCGATTCGGCCCACGAAACCTGCGTGGGACTTCTGGCCCGCGTCCGTCAATTCATGGGTACCCCGCCCACCCACAACGACGTGACCGCGCTGTCCCTTGTCCGCTCCCGGTAACCCCCTGGCAGGCACCTAACCTGAGGATTACAATCAACAAAAAGCCCAGAATTCAGGTTCTTACCCTTATGTCCAAGCCGTTGATCTACTTTGTTCTCATATGCTCCATTCTTGTGCCCGGGGTCCTTTCCGCTGACAGTGTGGTCGAAGAGATCATTGCGCGCGTCAACAACCAGATCATCACGCGTTCCGAATACCAGCACGAACAGCAGCAGCTCAAGGAAGATTGCCAGCGTCAGGATTCGTCGCGCACAGAACAGGAATGCCAGCAGACTCAAAAAGATGCGCTGCGCGGCCTCATCGACCGCGAATTGCTCCTCGACAAGGGCAAGGAACTGGAAATCACCGCCGACACCGAGGTCATTAAGCGCCTCGATGAAATGCGCAAGCAGATGAAGTTGAACAGTCTTGACGATCTTGAGAAGGCGGCCTCTGCGCAGGGCGTATCGTTCGAAGATTTCAAACAGAACATGAAAACCGAGATTATCACTCAGCAGGTGATCCAGCGGGAAGTCGGTTCGCACATGAATGTGGGTAGCGATGAGATCAAGAAGTTTTACGAGGACCACAAATCAGAGTTGGCGCGCCCCGAAGCCGTAAAGATAAGCGAAATCTTGATCTCTACCGACTCCGCCGGCGACGATCAACAAAAAATCGACGCACTGAAAGCTAAGGCGGACGATCTGGTAAAGCAGATTCGCGGCGGCGCCAGCTTCGAAGATCTTGCGAAGAAAGAATCGCAAGATCCCTCCGGCGCGCAAGGCGGAGATTTAGGGATGTTCGAGCGCGGCAAACTCGCAAAACAGCTCGAGGACATGACTTTCGGCATGAAGAAAGGCGATGTCTCCGACGCGATCCGCACCAAACAGGGCTTCGTGATTCTGAAGGTCACAGATCATCAGACCGCGGGAGTGCCGCCGTTGAAAGACATCGAGCCTCGCGTGCAGGAAGCCATTTACATGCAGAAGCTTCAACCCGCGCTGCGCGAGTACCTGAAAAAACTTCGCGAACAGGCTTACGTCAAGGTTTATCCGGGATACGTTGACACCGGGGCGAGTCCGAACGAAAGCGTTCCTGTTGAAACCACAGCGGCCAAAGAAACCAATGCCAAGATTCTGAAAAAGAAGAAAAAATTAGGCGTGTTTTGAGGTAAGCTGGGCGAACCGAAGGCTTTCTCGGCATGAGGAAGTCCCGTTCAATCGGATACCCATGAAAGAATTTTTTCTTTCCGACTGTCCCCGCTTCGAGAACAAGGTCGTTGTCTCCAGCTTTGTTGTGATTTCCAAGCAGGTTAAGCCCAAGAAGACAGGCGAGCCTTATCTGGCGCTGACTTTGGGCGACCGCTGCGGGCAGATCGACGCCAAAATGTGGGACAACGTCGAGGACGCGCTCGACGCCTTCGATCAGGAAGACTTCCTCAAGATCAAGGGCCTGCTGAACAAGTACAAGAACCGTTTCCAGATCACCATACACAAGCTGCGCAAGCTGGGCGATACAGAAGTAGATTTCGCCGATTATCTCCCCAAAACCACCAAGGACATTGACGAACTCTGGCGTACCCTGAGCGGCTTCGTCAGCTCATTCGAAGATGCGAATCTGCGCACGCTGGTCCAGTCGTTCATGTCCGATCCTGAAATTGCCAGCGCGTACCGCAGCGCGCCGGCGGCGAAGACGTTGCATCACGCCTACATCGGCGGATTGCTCGATCACGTCGTCTCGCTTTTTCGCTCCTGCGATCTGGTCAGCCAGAATTATCCGCAAGTGAATCGTGATTTGCTTTTAACCGGTGCGTTCCTGCACGACATTGGCAAGATCCACGAGCTCACGTATTCGCGATCGTTCTCTTACAGCACGCGCGGACAGTTGCTGGGGCACATGATTATCGAACTCGAAATGCTGCAAGCTAAGATTGCGCAGATCCCGGGCTTTCCTGATGAGATGAAGACGCTGCTTGAGCATCTGATCATCAGCCATCACGGGCAATACGAGTTCGGCTCGCCCAAGCTGCCCATGTTTCCCGAAGCCCTCATGCTTCACTATCTCGACGATCTCGATTCAAAGATGGAGAGCATGCGCGCGCACTTCGAACGTGAAGCTGCCTACGAGTCCAGTTGGACTACTTACAATGCATCGCTGGGCCGCACGCTTTTGAACACGGCGAAATTTCTCAAGCGAGAGGATCTGGTTGCCGCCGCTGCTGCGGCAGCTTCAGCCGAAACTGCGCCGGCACAAGCTGCGACTGCAGAAAACGCAGACCCACCTTCCCCGGCAGATTCGAGTTCCCTACCTTTGGCCGAAGAAAAAGTCTGACCCTATCGTTCACTCGGGTACCTGTACTGATGTGCGTTGCTCTTTTGAACCAGAGTTCCTGATAATCAGAGCTCCACAGGAGACCCTATGAGATTTCGCGTTTCAGCGTTCGTGCTTGCGGGGATTTTAGTGCTGAGTATTGCGTGCACTAAGACGAGCTCACAACCGGCGGATAACGGCACCCAGGCCACTCAAAATCCCGACAGCAGTTCGGTCTCGGCGCAATCCGAGCAGCCTCCTGCGCCCGTCACCATCACAATTCCGGCGGGCAAAGTGGTAACCGTCCGTCTAGCCGATGCTGTTGGCTCAAAGATTAGCCAGCAGGGTCAGAGCTTCGGCGGCAGCCTTGCCAAGTCGGTGGAGATCGGCGGCCAAGTCGCTATTCCCGCTGGCGCAAAAGTTGAAGGCGAAGTTGTGGACGCCAAGCCCCTCGGACGTTTTGCCGGCGGCGCACTCCTGCAACTGAAGCTCGACTCGATTACCGTGGACCGTAGCGCGATGCCGGTACAGACCGCAACTTTCACTCAGACTTCGAAGGGCAAAGGTAAGCGAACGGCCGTCATGGCTGGCGGTGGAGCCGGACTCGGTGCATTGATTGGCGGACTTGCTGGCGGTGGCAAGGGCGCGCTCATCGGAGCAGCAGCTGGCGGCGGCGCCGGTACTGCCGGAACTGCCTTCACCGGCAACAAAGAGATCGTGCTGCCGGCGGAATCTGCGGTTGCCTTCACCCTGAAGGCGCCGCTCAAAATTCGGAAATAGCGCGTAATTTACAAGACGCGCACAATTCGAAATCGGCTATCGGATAAACTTTCAACCGGTAGCCGATTTTCTTTATGCTCGATTTCTCGCGTTTTCGCGTTATCACCTTCGACTGTTACGGCACGCTCATCGACTGGGAAAACGGCATCGCCGACGCGTTTCGCAGAGCGGCGGAGAGCGACGGCGTGCACATCGCCCGCGACGAGGTCCTGCGCGCCTACGCCATTATCGAGCCGATCGTGGAGCAGGAACGTTACCGCTCCTATCGCGAGGTGCTCACCGAGACCGCGGCGCGTATCGCGCACATGTACGGCTGGCCTCTGTCGTACGAGCGGGCCGGATTCCTCGCTGCGTCGCTGCCGGAGTGGAAGCCGTTCGACGACACGAACCGCGCGCTGGAGCGGCTGGGCGCCGCGCGTATAAGCCATCACTCAAGATTTTCGCATTGGCGGAAAAGAAGCTGGGAATCGGCCGAAGCCAGTGGCTCCATGCGGGGCAGAGTGTTTATCACGACGTGATTCCGGCGAAGTCGCTGGGTTTAGCGACCGGATGGGTGAATAGGCCGTCTTTGCGGCCCAATGTGGGAGCTGTGAGACAAGCGTCCGCGCAGCCGGAGATCGAGGTTCATAGCCTGGCTGAACTGGCCAACCTTATCACGAGTTATTTTGGGTGCCCCACTCCTACGCGGTTTTCGTAGGGTGGGGTAAGCTCGGGGTCGTACCACCCTGTCGCTAGGTTGCCCCTTGTCGCGCTTTTGCAACAGAGTGGAGAAACAACAACCTTTGACTCGCCAACCTCTGTAACCTAGAATTTCCTTAGCAACACTCGCGCGCCAAGTCGGAGGCTCTATGGAACTGTTATCACCGATGCACATTCTACTGATCGTAGGGATTGCGCTTTTGGTCTTCGGTCCCAGTAAGTTCGCGGCCCTCGGCAAAGGCCTGGGCGAAGGCATCCGCAATTTCAAGAGCTCGGTAAAAGAGGGCAACGATACACCGCAAGATCCGACGAAAAAAGTATAGAGACCCACGTGCGGACAGCCGCCCTCGGCTGTCCAGAGAGCAAGCTCCGTTAGAAACCTTGTTCTAGATAACAGCACGTTCTCTTAACATCCTTAGCACCAGATCCACCGGCAATCCCACCACATTGTTGTAATCACCTTCCACATTCACAACCCATTTCGCCGCGCCGCCCTGAATCGCATAAGCCCCGGCCTTGTCCATCGGTTCGCCGCCAGCGATATATTCCCGAATTTCGTTTTCCGAAATTGGGGAAAATACAACCCTCGTGCTTTCCGAGCGCACATCCTCGAAGCCATTACTGAGCAGACATACACCGGTCGTCACCTCATGCGTCCTGCCAGACAGCAGACGCAACATGCGCGAGGCATCTTCGGGATCAGCAGGCTTGCCGAGAATTTCACTCGCGACTGCAACCACCGTGTCGGCGGCGAGAATCACCCGACTGGGGACCCATTGCTGAACCGCGTGGGCTTTCTCGCATGCCATGCGTTCCGCGAATTGAACCGGCGCTTCGCCGACGTGCGGCAGTTCAGGAATATCAGCGGCTCGAACCTCAAACTCGACTCCCACACTGCGCAGCAATTGCTGTCGTCGCGGAGAAGCCGAAGCAAGAATGATGGGCGGCCGTTGAGGCAAGCGGTCAGGGCTCCAGCACGATGTTATCGATCAACCGTGTACCGCCCAGGAATGCAGCGACGGCAACGAGCGAGCGCTTATTAATAGCGGTTACGGGAGTGAGATCGTCAGGGTCAACGATTTCGAAATAATCGAGGCGAACTGCGGGGATGCGCTCAAAGTCAGCTTTGGCCGCTCGAATCAACGCTGCGGAGCCGCGTTCTCCTTTTTCGAATAACTCGCGAACCCCGTTCAGCGCTCCAAAGAGCACAAGTGCATCTTTCCGCTGCTCGGGATTCAAGTATGCATTGCGGGAGCTCAGAGCCAATCCATCTGATTCGCGCACAATAGGGACGACTTCGATCTGCACCGGCATGTTCAGGTCGCGAACTATACGGCGAATTATTGCAACTTGTGCGGCGTCTTTCTGCCCGAAGAACGCTAAATCCGGCGAAACAATGTTGAAAAGCTTCGCCACAACCGTTGCCACGCCGCGAAAATGTCCCGGTCGCGACTTCCCGCACAGGCGTTCGCTCAGGCCCTCAACCGTAATCCAGGTGACGCCCTGCTCTGGGTACATCTCTTCAACCGACGGCACGAATACGAAATCCACCCCTTCGCGCTCGAGCAGCCCGAGGTCTCGATCAAGATCGCGAGGGTAGCGCGCGAAATCTTCGTTTGGCCCGAACTGGGTGGGATTGACGAAGATAGACGCGGCAACGATATCCGACTTCGCCTTCGCCGCCCGAATCAGCGACAGATGCCCTTCGTGCAGCGCGCCCATGGTTGGTACAAGGCCGACGCGTGCGCCGCGCGAGCCGGCAGCGCGGGACCTCTTGCGCGCCTCCTCAATCGTTCGCAGAACGTTCATTTTGTAGGAACTAAGAACGAAGTAGCTTCTTGCGTCAGTCAAACGGCGGTACTTTTGTCGAGCTTTGCTCGAACCGGGCAGCCCGAGAGCCACATTGTAATGCGTGCGTTCCCTTGTTGATGAGATCAGGCGATTTCAACTCATTGAGGACTACCAGCGTTATCACAGTTCCCATTTCGCGGAGCTACGCCTGAGATTGGCTGTTCCGACGGAGAGGGCGTTTCCTTGACACCCCCGCGCTGCAACTTTTATCCTAAGCTTAGCTCCCAAGAGTACTTACGCCTCAGAATGTGCTTCCGCGGCCTGCGCGGCGTCAGTGAGGTGCGCGGAGATCCCCAATGCTCATAGAAATCAGAGAATTAGAACGTCATCCGCTCGATTTTGACGAGCATCTTGCGCCCGGGACAATCGACTTCGGCACCGAGGTTAAGCAGAAAAGCAAGCTGAACAGCAAGGGAAGGGCGCAGTTGGTACAAGAGCATGAAGGTAGGCATCAGGTTATCAACGACATACGCCTTGTCGGCGATCTTGTTACGAACGTTGAGTTAGCTTGCGCGCGCTGCCTCGACCCGATCACCCGTGACATAGCCAGCAACTTTGACCTGCTTTATCGTCCTCTCGGCGCGGACGCCGGAAAAGAGGAGCTTTCGGTCACAGTGGCCGAGGCTGAGGTCAGCTATTACCAGGGCGAGGGCGTGCTGCTGGAAGATGTGCTAAGGGAGCAGGTCCTGTTGGCCCTTCCGCTCAGGGCAATTTGCCGGGACGACTGCAAGGGACTCTGTCCGCATTGCGGGAAGAACCTTAATCTGGAACAATGCAATTGCGCCGAGCCGCTGGAAGATCCGCGCTGGTCGGCGTTGAAAGATATCAAAGAGAAGTTGCAACACTGAAGACACGTCGTAGGCCGTACGTCGTTCGCCAGCCACTGCCGCGGTCGACATCGTGAACAGCGAACGACCAATGACGAACGACGTACGACGAAGGAAGGAAGCTCATGCCTAATCCAAAACGGCGGCACTCCAAGCGCCGCACCAGCACTCGCCGCGCGCACGATGCGCTGACCTCGCGCTCGCTCTCCGAGTGCCCAAATTGTCACGAGCGCAAATTGCCTCACCGCGCCTGCCCCAAATGCGGTTACTATAAGGGCCGCGAAGTTCTGGAAGTGAAGGAAGCTAAATAACCTCTCCATGCCTGGCGTCATAGCCGTGGACGCAATGGGTTCGGACCGCGC
>QHZW01000450.1 GCA_003224815.1 Acidobacteriota bacterium
GGAAACCGAGCGCCTGATCGGCTTTTTCATCAACCTGCTGCCGCTGCATACTGATCTCTCGGGAGATCCTACCTTTGCCGAATTAGTATTGCGGGTTCGCGAAGTTGCTCTTGGCGCCTATGCGCATCAGGATATTCCTTTCGATAAACTTGTCGAAGATCTTCAACCCGAGCGCAGCCTCAGTCACAATCCCATTGTTCAGGCTCTATTCGTCATGCAAAATGTCCCGGCACAACGGCGTGATTTGCCGGGCCTCGAATTGATTCCTTTCCCGGCGTCAATCAGCCGGTCCAAATTCGATGTCGCAGTCTTCATTCGTGCGAACGCCAGCGGAACATTTCAAGATTGGCTCTACAGCACAGAGCTGTTCGATAAAAGCACGATCCTTCGCATGGCTTCGAATTATGAGCATCTATTACGCAACGCCGTCGACCACCCCGAATCACGGTTGAGCACGCTTGAGTTTCAAAGTGCAAACGAAAAGCAACAGCTCGAATATGAAAAGACTCAGCGCAAGCAGTCCCAGCGCTCAAAGCTGATGTCGGCTTCCCCCAAGGCTGTGAATTTGGCCGAAACCGACCAGAAGCAGTAGATTTGTTGATAGTGGCCGAAAGACGGCGACAGAACGGCGGTTTCGGCCTATAATAGTCCAGTCCCCCTCCCCCAAGTACTTTAGGATTTTTTGTCACTCGGGTTTGTGCAAAGTTTTGCACACTTGGGCAAGCAGCCATTTCGTTATCAATTATAGGCGAGGTAAGTGCCCAAAAATAAGTCTGTTACAGCCAAATTAAGCTCTTCGGCCAAGGCCGTGAGGTAAACGTTCTGGCATAAGAAGTGCATCTTTCGATCTACAAAGCGGAAATCGCCGCCTGAGTATGCATCGCGGCCATTGTTCAAGGGGGACTTGTGGAAAACACCATTACGGCTAAAAAGTCGATTGGCGCCATCCGGCGCAAAGCCGTTGATCTTGCGCATTTCAATCCAGTCCGCGAAAGCGTGCTTAGCGACGATCAGCCTCTGCCGCTCGTGATCGAGCCGGCGGCCGACCAGGTAGACCTCGCCGATTGGGCACGAAATAATCGCGACTACATCAATGCCAAATTGCATCAGCACGGCGGAATTTTGTTCCGCGGATTCGCACTTTCCACGCCACAGGACTTCGAACGAGTGGCCGCCTCTATCTACAAAGAAATTTACGCAGAGTATGGCGACCTGCCCCGCGAAGGAGTTGCCGGAAAGATTTACACTTCGACTCCGTACCCCGAAGACAAGGCCATTCTGTATCACAACGAAAGTTCCCACATGAATGCCTGGCCCACACGCATCAGTTTCTTCTGCGTGGTCGCTGCCAAGGAGGGTGGGTGCTCCCCGATCGTGGATTGTCGCAAGGTTTATAAGCAACTCGATCCGGCAGTGCGAGAGAAATTCGAGAACCTTGGGTTGATGTACGTGCGCAATTTCTCCGACGGTCTGGACGTCAGTTGGCAGCGTTTCTTCCACACCGAAGATCGCGCCATCGTCGAAGATGCTTGCGCGAAGCAGGGTTTCATCGCCGAGTGGTACGGAAAAGACAGCCTGCGCGTTCGGCAGCGTTGCCGCGGTGTTCTTCGCCATCCGGTCACAGGAGAGATTTCGTTTTTCAACCAGGTGCAATTGCACCACGTGCACTCTCTAGACGCCGATGTACGAAATTCACTGCTTTCGATCTTCAAACGCGAAGACCTGCCACGGCACGTGTACTACGGAGATGGTTCCCCGATTGAAGATTCGGTCATGGACCATATCGGCGAGGTTTACGAAAAGAACGCTGTCCGATTCAAGTGGCGCGAAGGCGATATGGTCACGCTCGACAACATGATCACGGCGCACGCACGTGATCCGTTTGTTGGACCACGCAAGATCGTTGTCGCTCTCGGCGACTTGGTACAGGGCGCGGATCTTGATCGCGCCTCTGCATAGTTATTAATCGCGGCTTTGTCCCCCAGAGGACGCCCTGATTATTACGTTATGCTTGAACTAGGCTGTAATTAGACGGAGCGAGGGGATGCAGGACCAAGCCGGCTTCTGGCTTTCACCGCAACAGAAATTCCAATGGAAAGTGCAACAGGAAGCGCTCGGCCGCTCCACGCGCCCGGTCTGCCTGGTCTCTCTTAAAGGGACGGTCGACGCCGTCCGTTTGCGCTCCGCGCTGGCAGATGTCGTCTCCCGTCACGAAATTCTCCGCACCGTTTTTCGCCGACAGGCGGGCATGAAAATGCCTTTCCAGGTAGTCCAGGATGCGATCTCTGTCGATTGGCAGCAAGTTGACCTCTCCGCGTTTAGTGACACAGAGCAACGTCAACGTATTGGCGGTGTTCTCGAAGCCGAGCAATGGCGTGAATTCGATCCAGCATCAGCCCCGGTGTTGCGGGGGCTTTTCTTTGAATGTGGAAACGATCGCTCGGCCCTCATCTTGAGTGTTCCTTCTCTTTGTGTTGATGCACC
>QHZW01000451.1 GCA_003224815.1 Acidobacteriota bacterium
TCCTGCGCTTCTCGTGTGTGTCGTCCGTGAGATAGGAGAACGATCGGAACCTGGGGCTGACCTTGCGAAGCCCAGCGCAGTGTGTGCAACGCATCGGTGTCTTCGGGCCGCAGGTCGAGCAGGACTACATCGGCGGAGTCTGCTACTTCCATCCGTTCTAAGCTGGTGGATAAGCCTTGCTACTGTCTCTCGTCCGCTGCCGCTTTCGCCACTGATCAAAACAGGAACGTCCACTTTGGCTAAAAGCTCGATTCGTGCCTCAACCTCGCGCATCGCCATGGTGCTGGCGACGAAAGAAGATTCAACCATACCGGGCTCAATCTAGGCTTCTGTTTGGAGTTTCAAGGCTCAGCGGCTCCGCTGAATTCTGCTGAGGTGACAACAGCGGCGAGTGGAAGTTAAGAGTGTGTCACTCAGAACGACGGATTGTGGCAGCGTTACATAATTTCGAAGTCGTAACCCTGGATGCTGACTGCCAACGATCTTTGAATGGCGTCAATAGAGACAATCAGAGCGCCATCTCCATTTCGCTTCAGGAAAATACCCTCGACCTGGTCCAAGGCACCGCCGCGGATTCGAATCCGTTGACCAACCTTCAGAAATGGATGTGAACTCCAGCGCACGTCCTGATCAATCAATTTCTTTACTATTTCAATTTGTAGCTCGGGAATCTGAGCGCCTTCCGGCGAGGGGCCGACAAAACGAACAATTCCGGGAGTGCGCAGCACTTCCACGCGGTTTTCGTTACGTGCAACAATTTGCACAAATATGTACCCGGGAAATAGCGGAAGCTCTACCTTTTGGCGACGATCGCTCCAACGTCGAATCTCGCACACAGTTGGCAAGTAATTGCTGACCCCGCGAAGGCTAAGGTGATGCGAAGCCACTCGTTCGTGCCGTGATCGTGTCTGGACGGCATACCAGGAGCGAGGCGGCACACACGGATTAGCGGAAATTGTGGTGCTCTCATCTGCTACTGAATTCAAAGCTCCGCCCTTTTGGGTCACAGGAATCTAACCCCTAGGTTTTCACGAAGAACCCGGTTCCCCTCGCTCGCAAAGGGTTCCGGAGATTTGAAAGCCATCTTAGGAGGTTTGCAAAAGTCTGCAAGATGTAGAATTTCTTTGCGACCTTTGTCCTATTTAGGGTAGAGACTCTAGTCCTGTCCCGGAGACCGACAAACCTTGCAATGCATGGGAGTAGTTACCGGAGATGGTCTTCTCAGGAACGCAAGTACTTCCTTCCCGGTATCGATGGTTGCAATCAACCAGTGGCGTTCGCCAGCACTTCGTCAAAGCTCTGTCGCTCCGAGCACGTTTCGGGCGCACGGATCCACGCAATTGGGCGTGCATAGCCGCTTTTGCCTCTCCAGTTAGACTGGATAAAAATCCTGAAAATAAATAAAGGTGCATTTTCTTGCTTGACAAGACCATGGTTACTGAGTACAGTTGACGGCGCGCCTTACCCCCCAGGTTCCAAGAGCCGCGTCAGACTGTAAGTCGGTCCATTTGCACGTTAATCATTGGACTTCCCAGCAGCAAAAATGTGCAGCAGATTGATTGTGGAGGCCCTACGTGCAAGCATTCCAGCCACTTCGTCGCAATATTCGTGTGCTAGTCGCCGACAGCACTCCAATTTCAAGTCAGCTTTTGTCTGAAGCTATTGGCAGGTACTCAGAAATCGAAGTGCTCGGGTACAGCTCCGATCCTGCGGAGATCAGCGCAATAACCACTCGCCTCAGCCCGGATGTTCTGCTGATCAGTGCCCAATTGGGAGAAGGTCCAGAACGCGGGCTAACTGTTCTTGAACAACTGCGGACAGAACGGCCTAACATCAAAGCCGTTGTCTTGCTCAACGCGCAACGGCCTGACCTCATCGTTCGCGCTTTCCGCTCCGGTGCTTCCGGGGTCTTTTGCCGTTCTACGCTTGACATGCTTTGCAAGTGCATTACCGCGGTCAGTCAGGGGCAGATTTGGGCGAACAGCGAAGAACTTGGCTACGTACTGGCGGCCCTCGCCGAGCCTCCGCAGGCCCAGAAGTTGGAAAGCCGTATCTTATCTTTACTTTCCAAGCGTGAACGCGAGGTTGTCGAATACCTTGTGCAAGGCTTTACGAACCGAGAAATTGCGGACACGCTCAGCATTAGTCAGCACACGGTGAAGAACTACTTGTTCAACATTTTCGAAAAAGTTGGCATGTCGAACCGCGTGGAATTGGTTTTCAATCTTCTCAGTAATGGTGCGAGCTCTAGTGTGAAGAATGGCAATACCCCCCGCTCCCGTCAGCATCTCGATCAATCTTTGGTCCAGGAAAACGCGCACAGCGCTGCCAAGGTTTCATCAGCGAGCGCCAGCTCGGTACGGTCCTCGACGGTGAATGTCTCCACCCCGTCTGGGTTCGCACGGACCGGGTGATGCTGGGGCCTATTGCAGGGCCGGTCTCGCCGACGGATCCGGGAATTCGGATTGGCCGAACTGGCCCTCTAGAGCGATACCCTCTCCTTCATTTTCGTCGTAAGTTCGGACCACGCGTCCGGTACTCTTGAGTGCCCTTCCTGGGATCTTTCCTGAGGTGGGCATCGTGCTGACATCGCGCGTAAATCCTCCACATGTGTATGTTTCGCCGTTATGCCACCTTAGCAGGATTGGCAGATTAAGACGGTAACGGGGAACCACTCTCTTTTCGTGTGTCGCAGGCGTCGCCAATTGCCTCATGTTGTCTGCTCTTATCCGAGCCCAATAAAAGCGTCAATCTCATATTAAGTCAAAAGCGAAATACAACAGCAGTGACTAGTTCACTACGGAAACAGCAACCATTCCGGTTTTCGCCGGCAGTCAGGTGCCCGTCTAATTTGCACATAATTACAACTTTCAGGTGATTGACTGGTTAACACAAAGTCGTATTCTCGAGCGGGACTGCGGCACAGAGTTTTGTGTTTGCAAGGTGGACCGAACAGTTTTGCGCGGCGCGCATGATATTTTGTCGGCTCGATTGTATTTTCATCGGTCGCCGTATCCGGCGCGCCAGATTTCTATTACGGAAAACACAATTGCAGTGAGCGTGAGCGCCTGAAACACCAGACCTAAAGAGGTCTGGGTCATATTCAGTGTCACACCGCAGATCAGCACGAATACCGGAAAAATGAAAGGAGCAGCATTACCGAATCCTCGCCGACCGCAGGAGCCCTGCTCGTCGCTGGTGGATTCACGCTTTTCGGGGGGAAATTTCACTACGCTCTCCTTTGCATCCTGTGCGTAAGCTGTTAATGGCTTACTTGCCATGTGAACTGTTGGCACGGCAACCATGGGCTTAGCTGATTGTATGTTCCCGGCGTGCGGGGTGGATCGAGTCACAGTTTTCGGAAGCTCCGGGAGAGAAGCTTCCTGGAATGCCGCTCCGAGTTGCCGGAGTAATTCGTCCATTGTCGGTAGCTGCTGTTCCTGTTCATCCTCGAATCCACAAGTATCAAAACGCCTCTCATGTGCGACGCTGTTCGTTGCTAAAGACGCCGTCCATTTCATATCGTGGGTAACGACGGGTTCGCTCGGCTCCGTCTCAAAGCTCAACTCCTGCGCTGGGGGTTGACGTCGAATTGCCACAACGCTGCTAGCGCGCGGCGCAGCGACAGTTTGGAAATCCGGCTGCGAGCGCCGGAATCGGGCCGGTTGATCGGACATTAAAGGGCCCTGATTCTCCAGTAGTTGTCCAAGAAAAACAGCCATCAGTTCGCATACATAAATCGTTTCCGAACCAAATTGCCGGATTCTTGAAAAGAGCTTTAGGCACCCGACCAGCCTTCCCCTGCAGCAGATCGGCGTCCTGAGCTCGAAACTTCCCCCGATCCGTTGCTTGGCTTTTGGTTCCTCCAGCTCTCCCCACTCCACAACCGGTTGCTCTTTGACGCGAGCAAAGAATGGACATTCAGTTTCCGGGAATCGCAGGCCAGCGAGGTTAATCCCCACCCCGGTTCCGGCACGGTATTCAGCCGTTCCATTCTCAGCAATGCAGACGGCCGCTCCTGCAGCGCCAGTCACTTTTTGAGTTCGGCTGAGAATCAGTTGTATGGCCGTCTCCAAATGCACGCTTTGACGAAACAGAGATCGTGTATCGCTCACGGTTGCCAAAATCTCGTTGAACCTCGAAGAAGAGACGCTTGATCGAATCATGTCCTGCTTTCGTTGCATTGAATACGCAGAAAGAAGCACATTGCTGAGCAGGGCTTCGTTTCGACTCGCAAACTTAGATGGCGCGGGAGCACCGAGATGAGTCTGGCTGTTCTTCGCAGATTGAAGAATCCCTGAGCCAAATTCTGGCAAGATGAAACTCCCGGAGGCTGAACTTTATTTGACTAAGACCACGGACACATGAACATTCAGCCGAAATCGCACCATCAACAGGTACTCAGTTTCCGAGAATATTTGCTCCGCATCAGAAGTCAAGGGTCAGTATTTCTCAGGGACTTAAGTCCTTGCACTTCGCGCGATTAAGATTGAGAGAAAATTGCCGTAACCGGTTGCTCGCCATTACTTATAAGCATGCGGATTATCGCGCCACCGGAAACACTGTTGCGCCATTATGCCCTAAGCGACCTTGTCCTGCTCACTTCCCCTTGCGAGTGTTTTGAGTAGCATTTCCCCTTTGTCAGTGTCGAAAACTAGTTCATCCACATCTTCCGACCGGTATGCACTCGCTCGCTTCGTGACACCCACAATTCGGCCCCGAGGAC
>QHZW01000253.1 GCA_003224815.1 Acidobacteriota bacterium
ACCCAAAGACCCGAACAGCAGGAAGCAGAAACATACCTCTACTGGCAAAACCTCCCGATTGGGGTACGTCTCTCTGCAGTGTGGGATGTCAGTGCAGCCGCTTATGCCTTTGCTGCCGCGTTCAAGAAAGATCCGCTCCATGATTCCCGACGACCTCAAAGAACTATTACGCGCATTCAACGAGCACGCGGTTAAATACCTTATCGTCGGTGGCTATGCTTTCGGCGTTCACGCAGAGCCACGGGCAACCAAAGACCTCGACATTTTTATCCGATCAGACGAAGAAAACGGCAAAGCGGTATTTCGCGCTCTCACTCAATACGGAGCACCTCTCGCCGACCTAACTCCCGCTGATTTCATGGATGGCACAACTTTCCAAATTGGCCAGCCCCCGGCACGGATCGACATTTTGCAGCAAATCGATGGCATCACTTTCGACGAGGCCTGGGCGAACCGGCTTCAGGGACTGATCGACGGCCAAATCCAGGCCGTGGTTATATCCAGAGACGATCTCATTCGAAATAAGCTCGCCACCGGACGAGAACAAGACATGCTAGATGCCAAGAAGCTACGCGCTGCCGCTAAGAAGTGAACGCCAGTGATTGTCCGGCGCGCGGCAGTGGTCCGCCAGCGGAGTCAATCCCCCATTCATCGCTTTCCGCAGCAATAAGCTCGTCCGTTCGGGCATGGAGCCCTGGGAATTATTCCGCATACCACTCTGAATGCACCGACCACCGTCCGTACGAAAGACATTGGGTCCCTTTCGACTGGTGATCCACTGGTGAAGGCAAGCGGCACAGACGCTTCCCGTGCAAACGTGGTACCCATCCAACAGGTCTGCGCCGTTGTAACGGGAAGGTAACGACCTTCACCATTAGAGCAGGCATGCGGACTTAGCTTTGATGCCGTAGGAGTTACTTATGGCAGAGAAGAAGGGATCATCTCGGGAGCAGTCGGCAATCCATACATTGAGGATAGTGATAAGGCAATCAGAGATCGACGCAGTTTGCTGGTAATGCAATCCTTCAGCGGCACGGGAATGAGATCGCCTTATAGCGGCCCAGAGTCTGGGGATACTTCACGTTGAAATAAATATTGGGCGGCGCGGTTGGCATCGTCGAGAGCCTGGGCTACAGTCACGCCCGGCTTGAAGCGGCCGATGAGAGTGACGATGTTGCCCCAACCACGTTCGAGATTTAGATCGAGCATCGATGAGCCCGGGGTTACATAAGCCCGAGGAACTCGTCAAAGGACTTCAGGTTCTCCATGCACCAGTGCTGCTGCGCGTACTTCGCACCAAACTCAGTTGGCAAGTTCTTCGCGGCTGAGCGACGCGGACGCGGTCTTCCTGACAGAATCGATTGAGCAGCTGAACGCCTTGATCGAGCATGCGGTCGCGATCCGCCATGAGGCGCGGGTTGGGCGGCGGGCAGCTCAATGGCTACAAATGCCTGATTCCCGCTGCAAGCAGATACCATCGTCCAGTGTTAGTCCCTGCTGTACTGGCGGTGACAGTGACTGGCCCGGGAGCGGTCGTCTGCTGGTCTTCAATAAGCACATAAGCAGCGTTCTGCTCAGGAGTAAAGTTAGATCCGGCGCTCAGGCTTCCGCTAGTGATAAAGGCACCACCGGCGGTTTGCGCGATGGCAACTGCATAAATCAGATCACTCGCATCCAGAGCGTCTACGATGTGATTGTCGTGGTGCTCGCGCTGTTCAAGCTGTTAGGGGCATACATCGGATTGGACGCATTCACATTGTCATAAACGGTGACGCACATGCTCCACGGGCTGGGCGTAGTAGGTGAGGAGAGCATTGCCATGACTGCAACGTTGGGCGAAGGCGGCACATTTTCTGCGTAGAAAGTATGAACGTTGTAGCCACTCCACAGATCGGTCTTCAAAGGTGGCTGGAAAGTGCCGCCGGTTATCGTCAGTGAAGCCAATGTGCCGCCACCCGTTGGCCAGAAGACGGTGACAACGACCAATTTGGTGGAATCGAGAAAAACGACACTGGCTTGCGCAGTTGCCCCGCTGGCGCTATTGACACCCGGGACGATGAGGGTTTGCCCGATATTGGTTACGGCAGCATAGCTGAAGCCGCTCGGGTCGCTGGCCGGAAGGGTGGCGGAATTACCGTCAGAGTTAGTGACCGTGATATCAACTGGCCCAGAGGGATGCGGGCCTGGGGTGGTGGCGTTGATGGCAGTATTGCTAGCGTCCACATTTGTTGCGGGGACACCGTCAAATGCGACTGTCGCTCCGGAGTCGAAGGACCCTCCTGTGATTCTGACCCGAGTGCCGCCCTGGGTGGAACCCGACTGCGGAGTAACTGAGTCAACAGTTATTGCGAGCTCGGTTTCATGCAACCCGAAGACTTGGTTGCAGCCGACGACGAAGGCGAATACGCGAAGGCATTGTCAGAAGCCGATGCTACGCTGAGACTCGAGCCGGAAAATTCGAGCGTTCATTATCTTCGCGGCCAGATCCTGCAGCATCTGGGGCGGGCCACAGAGGCCAAAGCAGAAATGGCCCGGGCAGCAGCGATCGCAAACGAGGCCCGTTCAAAGAGGCAACAAGAACTTGCGAATCCCGACCCCGATCTCGTGCAGCAGCCACAGCCCTAGAGATTTTGTTGTTACACTTACGTCGTCTTTCTCAGGTCCGTGAGACGAATCATTCTCCGCATGCTGGTTGTCCTCTCGAAAGTTGTCTGAGCCGGCTGTCAATCAACCACGCACCGCGGAACCTTCCGAAAAACTCGCCACTTGTCCGATTTGTGAACTCGACGTACCGGCAGTTTTGAGCTGCCACATGGGCCGCGGCTGAGCTTCGCGTCTCACTTCTTCTCGCTTTTGGCAAACAACCTTGCAGCTAGCTTCCAGTTGCGTGCAGGGGAAGGCTTCTTCTCCGACTATCTCGGCGATGGGGCTGCTGCCCCGCACATTCTGCCCGGACAGCAGCTCGGTTCATGGGGCCGGGATGTAACCGCCGGTAACCTCAACTCAGTTATCAGCAAGTACAACAGTACCGTGGCGGGAACAATCCTCCCGATGGGACAGGCGCTTATCAATGCTGGCTTGTTCACGCAGGCTGACTTGCAGGCCCTGGGTGCCGTCGCAGACCAGATTGACCCAGCACCCTCGGACGAAATGAACATGACCTGGCTCAAAGCCTTCGACCTCAAGGCCAGCTGGCCAATTCACCTTCGGGAGTCGATCGTGCTGGAACCCTCTATCGGCTTCTACAATCTGTTCAATTTCGCTAACTTTAACGCTCCGGGGCATATTATCGGTGGCGACTTCGGAGAAATTACCGGCTGCCAGTTTGGGACAGTTGGAGGGTGTGGCGGAACACCTGGGGGAGCAAACGGAACGTCGCTGTCCGACCGCTTGACCACGAACTCCCTGCGCACAGGCACCGGAACCGGCGCGAACACCACGGGAGCGCCACGGCAGATCGACTTCGGATTGAAGCTGACCTTCTAGACGAATCAGTTGATTTCGGGGCGGAAATCAGAAGAAGGGCCGACACTTGGGGATAGGCTCAAGCCAGGTTCCCACTGGCTTGGGCCTATGATTCGTCCGATAGCCGCCCAAACTGAGAACCAAAACTGGTTATTCCAGCTTCTACACTGGCTGTGACCCGCATCGTATTCGGCCACCGCGAACGAGTTCGCAATATCGCGAGCTCGTCTTGGAAACTCGCCCCTAGAACGACCGCCTCTGGATCGAGATCGCGAATGGTTGAAAGCACCGAATCAGGATTGCGACCCGGACTGTTCAGCAGAACCGAATACACTAAGTGACCAGTTTCCTGCGCGATTCGATGATGCCACGACTAACCTGCCTTCCAAACGTTCCTTTTCCCGAATAGAACGCGCAAATTCGACGAAGTTCGGGATGTTGCCTCGCAGTTGATGAAGCATCGAAACAGCACATTCCGGTGGGTGGCCGTTCGGGGTGTCAGCACTAGAAGCCCCGAATGCTGGACAACGCACGGTCGAGCATCTGACGCGTGTGTTGTGGACATGTTCCCCTGAACTCAGTATTGGCTTACGGTGGATCCTTGTGCCGCGTATTGCTTTCCGCGTAGTGCGCGCTGTAGTGCCGCGCTACGCGTTCAGGTCCGACTCGGGCGAATGGGTTTCCATAATGCGCTAGAGGAACAAATGTGACGTCGGCTCCTGGCCTTGTGGAAAGCCCTCAAGCCGCCAACCGTTCACTAGAAAAATGTCTAGCCAGCCATCGTTGTCGTAGTCGTAGAAAGCCACGCCGCAGCCGGTAGTTTCGAGTAGATACATATTCTTGTGCTCGCCGCCATAAATGGTCTTCGCGTTCAATCCGGCTTCGCGCGCGGCGTCGACAAAACTGGCTCCGATGGCGCGCGGATTGATTCTCGCCTCCCCTGCCACAGCGCAATTCTAGGGAAGCTCTGAACAAGTTGCCATACTAAATTGCGAACAAAAGGAGGGAATTCTGGCACTTTCGCAAGTGCCACTACCTACGCGGCACAGCTTGCGCATTCATGCTTGCTTTCCCGTGGAAATCGAACTGGTTCCCGTCCAGGCTGTACTGCCGCTTTAACTTCACATCGGTTCCTGGAACTCGGAAATCAATCTGCGCGAATGATAAGAGCCCCTTCCTCAGATCGAATATGCCGCTCAGATCGGAGGCACTTCAGTAGGCCACATTGTCGCTTGCCAACTTGGGTTGCCCGGGGAAACCTTCTCTTCATCTTCGACGACAAGGATGCGCATTTCTCAAATCCATCAAAATAGAATCACCGAATTAAGGTGACATGAACGGTAGATGAAATTCCGTTCACACTCCACGGCTTTTTTCTTTCAGAAAGCGACTTAGCGCACGGAATACCCGCCATGCGCGGATTCCAGAGACTCAGTCCACTCCCGACATTCTAAGCAATCGCGTGTCTTGATGACTTCGGTGATGAAGTGTGGGTTTACCGCAAGAAACGAGACTACAAGGAGGAGGCTTTCATGTTGCCAGGATGCTTGACCTGTAGGGGCAGCAGACTATTCTCAGCGTGCTGGCACTTGGCGCGCCTACGTCGCCTTTTCGCGATCCGCGACAAACTTTCGCGTTATCGAAGTCGAGCACTCCACATCTGTCGTCCGTAGAACGCAAGGTTCACAGCACAGACAAATACGCCCGCAATGGTTAGCGTGGTCGGAGAAATGTCAGGATAAACCAGCTTATCTAGATAATGAAGCAGGAACCCGCCTTGGTAAGGCTCGACTCCGGCCTTGCCTTCGAGCCAGTTCTCTAGCACGGTCATAGGGCATGGCGAGGGAAGCAGTTCCGTAAAGATTCCCCAGGTAAGAGAGCCGATATGCAGCCATTGCAGAATCGGGCGCGAGCGTGTCACGAAGGCGCCGCAGACTACCCACGAGATGAATAGTGCGTACAGGACGAGGGCAGCAACCGCGAGTGCAGAATAGAGACCCGAAGCCGGATGCATTCTTAGAATTTATAGCAGCGACAGTACCGAATCTGCGAGATATGCTTTCACATCATTCAGGGAGTCAAATAACATCGCTTCGAAAGCACTGTGCGAAAAATAGTCCATGTCGACATGGATGCGTTCTATGCCTCCGTCGAGCAACGCGACAATCCACAACTCCGCGGGAAGCCCGTCATCGTGGCTTGGCGGGGCAATCGTTCTGTCGTCTGTGCGGCTTCGTACGAGGCCAGGGCTTTCGGAGTGCGTTCTGCCATGCCAACTGTGCGCGCGGAAAGGCTGTGCCCAGACGCGATCTTCGTTGCCCCTGATTTCACGCGTTATCGGGCAGTCTCGCGTGACGTGCGAGAAATCTTCAAGCGCCATACAGACCTGATCGAGCCGCTGTCGCTCGATGAGGCCTACCTCGACGTCACTGAGAACAAGACTGATTTGCGGACGGCAACGCTTGTGGCGCGCAAAATCCGTGAGCAGATCCGGCAGGAGTTGAATCTGACAGCGTCTGCGGGAGTGGCGCCAAACAAGTTTCTCGCAAAACTCGCGTCGGACTGGCGCAAACCTGACGGGCTTTTCGTCATCCAGCCTGAAGACGTTGATGCGTTTCTTCCGCCGCTGCCGGTTGGGCGCCTGCCTGGAGTGGGGAAAGTTACGGAAGAGAAGCTGGCGAAACTTCAAGTACATACGGTCCGCGACTTGCGAAGCTTGGACGTATCAGTCCTCGAAGACCATTTTGGGCGATACGGTGTGCGTCTGTACGAACTCGCCCGCGGTGATGACGACAGTAAAGTCGTCTCTGACCGGCCTACGCAGTCGATCTCCGTTGAGGACACCCTTGAGCACGATGTGCCCCTGGCACAGCTTGAGCCAATGATCCGGCGCCTCGCAGAAAAGCTCTGGTCTGCTTCGCACAAGGAATCAGGAACGGGACGCACGAAGCTGCGAGAACGAGTGGATCTCGGTCCACAACAGCGTTATCGGCTCGTCGGGGTCGGGTTAAGCAACTTTCGCGAAACAGAGCAAGTGGTCGCGCAAGCGCCTTTTTTCGAGTAGCACGAATATGGAAACCATTCTCATCCCAGGAGCGGAAATCTACTACGAGAAGAACTTTCTCTCACCCGAGGAAGCGACGACCCTGCTTGATTTGCTGCGGACAAAGTGCGCCTGGGAACGACGCAAATCTTCATTCAAATATCCTGTGCCTCGCGACGAGGCCTATTACGGCGACCCCGGAACCAACTACAGATATTCGCGCCGCGAGTACAAGCCGCTCCCTTGGATTCCGGAGTTGCTCTCGTTGAGGACTCTCGTCGAAGAGGCCACTCCCGCCGTGGCTTACGCGAATTTGAGTTTGCCGAAGCGGGGCTATAACGCCGTACTCTGCAATCTTTATCGAAACGGAAATGACAGCGTCGGATTGCATGCGGATGCGGAACCGGAAATGGGTCCGGTGATCGCGTCGATCAGCCTGGGAGCTGAACGTCTATTTCGTCTCAGAGGGCAAAATGGAAGTGTTGCTTTTGCAGAACGGTTATCCCACGGCAGCTTGTTTATTATGGCGGGAAAGACCCAGAAAAACTTTAAGCATGAGGTGCCAAAAGAACCTGATGTCGACCAACCGCGGATCAATCTGACCTTCCGTCGAATCGAGCACAGGTAAGATTCCCGGTTGAAGCCAGCCCAAGCTCACCCGCCACGATTCGTCATAGGCCAGTTGATCCGCCAGCGGCCGCGCGCTATAAGCATCCAGATCTTTTTCGGACTGCGGAATTAGCTAGCCGGTTGGCTTCAGTGTTGTTCTCACGAGGAATATGCGAGATGGAAAACTCGAGTGAGCGGGCCAATTTTCGGCAGATTCAATGCAGAGAATAGAGCCGCGAACTACGACAGGAGTACTCCCCCTTCATTTGTTTGACAACGACTTCGGAATCGGAAAAAACGTGGAGTGCTCTAGCGCTAAGTTCCAGGGCACATTGGAGTGCCTCAAGAAGTGCGACGTACTCGGCGACATTATTGTCCTGGTGGCCGATCCACTTCTTGATTTTGATCGTCCCACTTGCAGAACCGTCGATCACCACTCCAATGCCGGAAGGGCCGGGATTCCCGAGTGATCCGCCATCGACATAGGCAACCAGATCCGACATGTTTTGTGATCGTGTGCTGCAACAACAATGCGGAAGATGTGTTCCGCCGTCAGACGTTGAATTGGTTCTCCTACATACTCTTAATTACAGTGGCGAGATAGGCTCCGGTTTTCCACATTTACGTCCACAGATATTTGAATAAGCGATCGAAAGAAGCATTGACATCGATGAAGCAACTATTTAACTTTGCACACGTCGACGGCTGAAAGGGTTGGCTTAATTAAAACTTTGCCGGTCCGAAGTAGGCTGGGTGATCTGCTAGCTAAGGCAACTTGGTTGGCAGCCAGACCCGAAAAAACCGACTGATCCTGCGAGGGACAGTTGGGGTTTGGAACTGCGAAAGCAGTGATCGCATCAAGGGCTGTGACGGTGCATGCATCCACGCTGTTAGCTCCCTCGCAAGAGCTGGCGGCTAGAGCATAACCAATGTCACAGCCTTTCCTATTTCTGACACAGAGTCGCACTCTCGCATTGGCGCCGTTCCGAGACGAGCTGCGTCAATTCTCCGGTTTTCAGCAGGCATTTATCGATGAGCGTCTCGAAGCCCCTGCTTGGCCCTCCTTACCGCGCATGATTTGATTCAGCTTGCACTGGAGATCAGCACCACCCATTTCTGTAAAATCGCAGCTATGGGAGTAACCATCGAGCTACAGAATCTCGGTGATGCTGAGCTGTGCAGGGAAATTGCTGTCGGCATCGAGCACGCACTCAGTGAAAAAACAGGGGACTGGCGGGTGTCAATCGTCGGATCTCGGGCGACTGAGAACTGGGATACGCGAGTTGAGGGACCAAACGGGTTCGAGCGGTCGTATACTTTGTCGGGGGCGGCAGGTCAGCACGGACCAGAAACAATTCGTAAAATGATTCTCCAGCTGGTATCAAGTTGACCATCGTCATTTTCTGTTCTTGCTTGTTCTTGCTCGCGACTAGGCCAAATATTGAATGAGCAGCTCTGGACAGGTTCCCGTTCAAACCCGAGAGCCAGAAATGCGTCAGGTCCCAAACGCGAACCGCCGCCTCGATGATCATGTGCTTCGAGCGTTGAACAAGATCAGGAGGCCAAGTACGGCTGAAGAAATTACGGAGTTGCTCAACCTCGACCTTGGTCCAGGAGATCGGCCTTTTCGGACCAGAGAAATTGCGACGTGGTTGGCGAACGCCGGTGACAAGGTACTGAGATTGTATTGGCTTGAAGCTCGCCCTCGCAGGTAGCCGCTTCGACCAAATAACGACCGGGATGCCGTCAAAAGACTAGTTTAAGTACTGCTTAGGTCCGATCTTTCTAGTGCACGAAGAAGAGCCCATGCGGCACGTAGGAACGGAACACATAGTCATAGAGCAGCACGATTCCTCCGACAATGGAACATAGGGCCACTGAGTGCCAGGCCACGAAACGGAAGAGGATTCCTTCATTGCCCACCTGTTCGGTAGCGGCGGTGGCGATCGTGATGGACTGAGCGTCCACCATTTTCCCCATCACGCCTCCGGCACTGTTAGCCGCGCACATCAGAATCGGGTCGATGCCGAGTTGTTGAGAGGTAATTCTCTGCAGACTGCCAAAAAGCGCATTGGCGGAAGTGTCGCTGCCGGTGAGCGCAACCCCCAGCCAGCCCAAGAATGTCCCGAAGAATGGATACAACCATCCAGTACGCGTGAATGCCAGACCCAACACCGCGTCCAGGCCCGAGTAGCGCGTCACATAACCCAGCCCCAACATGAAAGAGATGGCAACCATGGCGAGCCGCATTCGCACTAGTGTTTTCCAAAAAATCTTGATCAGTTGGAAAGGTCCCAGACCAAGCAGTAAACCGGAGACGATTGCAGCAAAGAAACAGCCGGTCCCCGTGGCTGAGAGCCAGTTGAAATCGTAGCGGGCGGCTTCGGGTGTCGGCTTTGCGACCACCGGCACGGCGCGGGAAATCGCATTGTGCAGGTAAAGCACGTCCCATCCCGGCGGGCCAGGCCGAACCTTGCCATCCGCAAGGATTACGCGAAATGCTGGTGTCGTGCTTAGATTCATGGCCAGTTTTACCGATGGCAGTCCCCACAGCAGCACAAATATTGAGAGAACTGCAAAGGGCATCCAGGCCTTCAAGACCTGTGCGATTGTGTACCGGCGCACATTAATCAAGTCATCGAACTGTCCGGCCGCCCATTCCCCGCCCACCTGGTCCACGATCTCCGTTGACGCTGTGGCGCGAACCGGTGCCTTGTCATCGTAGTCGAAGCGCCACACCTTCTTTGGCTTCCAGAATTGCAGAAATATTAGTATGGCCACAATCGACACTACGCCTGCCATGATGTCCACAAGATTACTCTCCACGTAGTTCGACCAAAAAAATTGGGTGAGTGCGAATGAGATACCTACGACCAGGATGGCGGGAAATACCTCAAAGGTCTCCTTCCAACTGACCATAGTTCTCACCAGCCAAAAAGGGACAATGATCGCGGTGAAAGGAAGGATTCGACCGATCATCGCGTTCAAATCGGATTCCGGCAAAGACGTTACTGCCGCAAGCGTGTGCACTGGGGTGCCGATGGCCCCCCACGCCACCGGTGCGGTGTTCGCGATCAAATTCAACGCAGCAGCATGGAACGGTTTGAAACCGAGTCCAATCATGAAAGCGCCGGCGATTGCCACCGGCGCCCCAAATCCGGCCGCTCCCTCGATGAAGGCTCCAAAACAGAAAGCAACTAGTAGGACTTGTAGGCGGCGGTCTGGAGTGATTCTTGCGACCGACTCTTTCATAATTTCGAATTGCCCGGTCGCGACAGAAATGTCGTAGAGGTAGACCGCAGCCAGAACGATCCAAGCGATCTTCAATACCCCAAAGGCCACCCCATACGCAAAGCTGATGGCTGCGAGCCCCGGAGGCATCTTGAAGAAGACGATAGCAACCGCGACCGCTGTCGATGCGCCGGCGATGGCGCACCAGTGTGGTTTCACCTTGAGACCCGCCAGCAGCGTAAAAAGGATGATTATGGGTAGAGCCGCAACCAGCGTAGAGAGCCACCAATGACCAAATGGGTCGTAGACCTGGGTCCATTGCATAACCATCTCCTTGCGCGAATGGAAACCGTCCGGGTGACCGAGCCGAAGTGAGCCGATATCGTATCACTGGGCAATGCCTTCATAAATCCGAGGTGGATGCAGACGATCGCAGCAGGGGAAACAAAGGCGGGTCAAGCGCCACGGTTTGTGCGCGGCCAAATCAATCCGCCACCGGCCGCCCGATACAGGTGCCCAGAATAATCTCTTAGGAGGAGTTTCCCGTGCATAGTGATACAGAATGGCAGCTCGCTCATAAAAGCCGCGAGTGTGCCAGGAGTCAGGAAATCTGAATTTTTGAAAGTCGAGATGGTGACAGAACTCGTGGCAGAGGGTGCTCAGGAATGTGCCGAAAGAGGTGATCTCCTTCCGCACCGCTGTCCGCATCCATAGTCTGATCAGCATGGTTTCGGGGTTGTAGTCACCGAAAAGCTCGGTCGCTGAGTGCTCGCGAATTCGCAGCGGTCTAGCCGCAAGAACGCGAATGCCGCACTCATGTACTTCGTAGGATTTTGATGCGGCACGCAGAAAGTCCGTGCAGACACAACGAACATCCGAAGTCGTTCCACCTTTCATTGCCCATTCCAAGGATTTCGTGATTGTTAGCAAGTCCCGATCCAGGGGCAGATCGAGCGTGTTGATGCGATCGCTTTTGGCAAACGCTGAAAGGTTCGCTTTACGTGGTGGAGAGTCCGTAAGCATTACATCGAAAGTGGTCGCGACCGGTGAGCGGTTATCGACTGTGAGAACGCGACAAATCGCCCGCCTTGTCTTCGAGTTCCGCCCAGCGCGCGTAAAGTGTGTCTAAATTTTTCTGTGCCGCTTCCACTTCGGCGTGGGCCGCCACAAGTCTAGAGGCGTCACTAACAATCGCCGGGTTGTCCAGCTCAGTCCGTTTGCTTTCGAGCACCTGTTCGGCGTCAGCAATGCGTTGCTCGATTCCGGCATACTCCCGCGCTTCCAGGTACGAGAGCTTCTTTTTCTGAGGCAAGGGAAAATCGGTGAATTTCTGAGCAAGCGGTGTCGAGCGGCCGGACGGCTTCACTTCTAACTTGCCTTCCGCCTGCCACGATTCCCATTGCGGGTAGTCAGCGAAGCTTTCCGCTCCGCCTTGGCCATCCAGGCCAAGCACGATGTTCGATACGCGATCCAGCATGTAGCGATCATGGGTTACCAGCACCAGAGAACCGCGAAATTCGAGCAGGCTCTCTTCGAGAATTTCCAGTGTTGGGATGTCGAGATCGTTGGTGGGCTCATCCAGCAAGAGAACGTCGGCGGGCTGCAGCATGAGCTGAGCGATCAGCACGCGGGCCCGTTCGCCTCCAGAAAGCCGCTCCACCGGCTGGCTGAGTTGCTCGCCCGTAAACAGGAACTTCGCCGCCCAAGAGGCGACGTGAATGACGCGATCCTGATAGACGACAGAGTCTCCGTCCGGAGCGAGCGCGCGGCGGAGTGTCATATTCAAATCGAGTTGGCGGCTCTGGTCGAAATAGACAATACGCAACCAATCGGCACGACGAATCTCTCCGCGGGTGGGTATCCATTCTGCACGCAACAGGCGCAGCAGACTGGTTTTGCCGCTACCGTTTGGCCCCACCAATCCGACCCGCATGCCGGCGGTGATGATGAAGTTTAGCTGCTCGAAAAGCGTTCGACCACCGATTTCGCAAGTGACATTCTCGAGCTCGATCAGGCGCTTGGTCTTGCGGTCGGTCGCCGAGAAATCAATTTGTGCGGTTCCACTCCGCGTCCTCGCGTTCAAATCGGCGAGTTCACCGATTAGCTCTCCCGCCTTATCAATGCGTGCCTTGGATTTCCGGGTGCGCGCTTTAGCTCCTCGCCGCAGCCACTCGATCTCGGAATGAACCAGATTTTCCAATGCTTCCTGACGCTTCGACTGGGCATGGAGGAATTCTTCTTTCTTCTCAAGAAATGCGCTGTAATTCCCGCTGACCCGCAGCAACCCGTCGGGATATACACGGCTGAGTTCCGCCATCTCGGTCGCCACATTCTCCAGAAAATAGCGATCGTGACTTACGACTATGGAGGCGAAGGCTGCTCCTTCCAACAAAGCTTCAAGCCATTCGATTCCGGCGAGGTCAAGGTGATTCGTAGGCTCATCGAGCAGCAAAACATCGGGCGCTTGAACCAGCGCCTCCACGATGGCGAGACGCTTCTGCCAGCCTCCCGACAATGCAGACGCTTTTGCTTCGAGGTCTTCAAATCCGGCCCGGCCCAGCGTCTCGCGAAAGTGCGAGTCATGTTCCGAGTCAATGTTCGCCGAACTCTCGATTGCCCACTCGATTACCGAGCGCACGGTTTCGCCAGCTTTGAAGTGCGAGTCCTGCTCCACACAGCTGAGCCGCAGGCGCTTTCGGATTGCGATGTTCCCGCTGTCGGGTTCTTCGGTTCCTGAGAGAATCCGTAGCAACGTGGATTTTCCAGAACCGTTCGGCCCGATTAACCCAATCCGGCTTCCTTCCGAAACCGTGAAAGAGAGATCCTGAAAGAGAGGCTGCGCTCCAAAGGCTTTCGAGATTTTCTGCGCATTGATGATCGGAGGCAACGGTTGCGGTCTCCCTGCAAAGTTGAGGTTATCAAGAAAGGCAGCCTATGCGTTTAGGCAGCAACCGACGCCGGCAGAGATATGGACGGCGCAGCAATTGAAGGAGCTGATTGAGGAGGTCCGCAGTTTTCGCGTCGAACTCGCGGAAGGCCCGCAGGGCGGTGGTCCCATGTGCGACGGCAGTATCTTCGTGCGCGAGTTCGGATTTCACAGTCGCGGGCTCCGAAGCCAACTTTCGGATTGCGCGACACGCGACTAGCTCGCCTCGTCTGAACACAGAGAGTTCATGCTCTCGCTTTTGCCTATTTTTCGTCGATAGCGCGCCGTACCTTATAAGGATGATGTTGCCTCGGCTTGCATCCAGAGAGGAATCGCAACGATTTACGGCAGCGTCTTCGAGTGCAAAGTGCAAGCGGAAAGCTGCTCGCTTCTGTACCTCAATCCTCCCCACGACACCGAACTAGGGCCACACAACAATCAAAGAATGGAATTGGTGTTTCTGGAGCACTGCTATCGTTGGGTGAGAACTGAGGGCGTTCTGGTCTTCGTGATTCCCGTAACCGCGCTCAATCCGTGCGCGCGACTGTTGGCCAGCCAATTTGACCGAATGAGCTTATTCCGCTTGGAACACGCAGATTGCATCCGATTTCACCAGATCGTAGTTTTCGGTAGCCGCAAGAAATCACATGCACGTGGCGAACCGCTGGAAGTGGATGCCCTTCTTCGCGCAGGATATCGGACGAGTTCGCTCCCGCCGCTCAACAAAGATGTGACGGAGCGCTACATTATTCCACCATCTTCACCCGCAACGATTCACTACACCGGTTTGCCGCTCGACCAAATTGAAGACGCGATTGAACGTTTAGCAATGCAAAACGCTCGCGGCGTGCTCGTCCGAAAACGTCAGAAGATGAGCCGGCGGCCAGTCACGCCTCTGCACAAAGGTCACGTTGGGCTTCTGGCCTGTAGTGGAATGTTGAACGGCTTCTTTGGCCAGGGAGAAGACCGCCATATCGCCCACTGGCGGGCAGTGAAGCACGTAGATGAATTTAATGAGGAGGGCGATGAGCCAGGCGAAACCATTATTCGACGGCGAGAGAGATTTAGCCACGAATTGACGCTGGCTTTCGAGAATGGGCGAATTCTCGAACTAAAGGAGGTCAAGGAGAACAATGGGAACAAGAGCGAGATCTCAAGGGAAGGCAACGATTAATCTGCTATATAGGCCTGTTCAGTCGTTCCGAGCACACCTGGTCTGCATTATTCACGAACATCTTTCTGGATCGAGATCTGTCGTGAACAACTGGGTCCTAATGTGTATCCGTTGCTCGGCCCTAAACTTAGGAGGCTTAACCGGCGCTTCGGAGAGAGTGCATCGAGTTCCAGAGCCCGAGTCGCCGCCGCCGCTCTGACCGAACGGCTCGCACGTCGATACGCTGGAGGTGTGCGCCGCGGCGCGCGGCCACGCTGCGAACGAGGCCCTTGGCGCCTGACACGCCGTCAGCGGGAGTCATAATCGGGGCTGATGGGGCCAATCTGCGCAGTGTCAGGGGCACGCGCGGGTGCGAGATCTTATTCGCGGCCTGTGCATCTTAGGCAAACACGAATTTGGGACAAGAGGCAGAGCTGTTTGTCCCAAATCCGGTGTTCGCGGCTGTGGCTATTCGAACCGCGTGCTTAAGCTCGAGGAGCAATTGGTCGCGATAATATTTCCGTTGACGTCGAGAAGTTGAGTTCTTGCTGTGGCCGCGTAAGTTGTCCAATCGTCGCTCAGTTGGATTTGCTGCCTCACGATTGCTCGTCCAGCAAGCGTGCCGTCGGCGTTAAAGCGGAAGAATTGAAAAGCGGCCGTGTACATGCCCCTCGATTCGAAGTTCCAAAACCCGTGGCTGGGCCCACGCAGCGTAGGAGGGGTGTTTGTTCCGGCTTCCCAAAACGTTCCGCCCTGAGAATAAGTGAACATGGCGGGAAAGGTGCCAAGCACCGCTCCCGTGGTGCAATTAAGTCGTGTAACCACGGTGTTCCACGAGCCTTCCAGCTTTCTGTATTCGTCCCGCGGTTCCTGTGCTGACACCGACATTTGAGCAAACATGGGCAGGATCAAAACTGCCAAAGCGGCCCTACCGATCTTCATTTTTTTACCTCTTGTTTTTGATTTTCAGCCAAGTCCTTTTTATTGCGGCTGATGGGTGTCATAATCACAAACACGGATAATGAAAATACTTAGAAGCGGCCTGAAAATTTTCTGAATTTTCTGAAAACAGCCATGAATGAGCTTCAATCGCCGATTTACGAGTTCGGTGAATTTCGTATTGACGCCTCTAAGCGACTGTTAACAAGGGGCGACGGTGAAGCGATCCCGCTCACGCCAAAACTCTTCGAGACCCTCCTCTATCTTGTTCGGCACAGTGGCAAAGTAATTGAGAAAGATGAGTTAATGCGGGAGATCTGGGCGGACTCAATTGTCGAGGAAAATAATCTTAATCAAAACATTTCGACTTTGCGGCGCGTTTTTGGCGAAAAACCGGGAGAACACCGGTTTATCGTAACCATTGCAGGCCACGGCTATCGCTTTGTTCCCGAAGTGAAAGTTGTCGGCGAAAGCGGCGGGTCTGAATTAAAGGCGGAAGCCGAGAAGTTAGAACCCATTGAAAAAAAGGAAGATCGTCCCATGCCAGGGCCATACACCGGCAATCGTAGAAGTATTGCTGTTTATGCTTTAGTCGGATTACTCGCCTTGGGTCTCATCGCCAGCGTTCTTTACTACTGGAAAAACTCAACCAGCTTGGTTTCGCGTCCGAGAACTAGAACGATTGCCGTTCTGCCTTTCAAGCCGCTGGTCGCGGGAAGCCGCAATCAAGCGTTGGAAATGGGAATGGCGGACGCATTGATCTCGAAACTCGCGGGCGGCGAAATTATCGTGCGTCGGCTTAGTTCCGTGAGCCGCTACGTTGCGTTGGAACAAGATTCGCTAATCGCAGGCCGCGAATTGGGCGCTGAAATTGTTCTGGACGGAACAATTCAAACTGCAGGTGACAGGATCAGAGTTTCAGCAGAGCTGCTTCGGGTCGGCGACGGCAAGCAATTGTGGGCCGGACAGTTCGATGAAAGCTTTGCCGATATTTTTGTCGTTCAGGACTCGATCTCGGAAAAGGTGGCCGCAGCTGTGAAAATACCGCTCGGTGACAAGGCTAAAAAGCATTACACCGAAAATGTCGAGGCCTATCAGCTTTATATGAAAGGGCGTTTTCACGTTCTCAAAACAATAAAGTCGGAAACCGAAATAGCCGTTTCCTATTTCCAGCAGGCGACTGAAGCCGATCGGAATTACGCGCTCGCCTATGTCGGACTCGCTGACGCCTATCGCGGGCTTGCAGTTGGCGGTGAGATGCCGTCCGCCGAGTTTTTTCCCAGAGCAAAAGCGGCGGCAAATAAAGCAATCGAAATTGACAATACGCTTGCCGAAGCTCACGCCATCCTCGGTCACGTAATATTTTGGTATGACTGGGATTGGAACGCCGCCGAGAATCAATACAAACGTGCTCTGGAACTTGATCCGAACAGTGCGGATTCGCTTAAGTTTTATGCTCATCTGCTTTCATGCACGGGACGGCATTCGGAAGCACTCGCCAAAATAAAACGGGCCAGAGAGATCGATCCCCTTAATTTGGGAATAAACGCTCTCGAAGGACTGTTTCTCCTTCACGCCGGGCAAATTGATGAAGCTATAAATAGTTTGCAGAGGACTCTTGAGCTGGACCCGAATTATCGCCTTGCTCATGTGTTTGCGGCGAGGGCTTATAGCGAGAAAGGAATGTTTGCCGAAGCCGTTATTGAATCCAGTAAGGGAAGAGATTTGTCCGCTGTTAGTTCGGAACCGATTGCGTTTGGCGCTTATGCTTTAGCAAAGTCGGGCAAGGTGGCGGAAGCTCAAGCCGCACTCGATGAATTGCTAAGAGTGTCACAAAGGCGTTACGTTCCGCCGACTAATATCGCGCTGATTTACGACGGGCTTGGCAGAAAGGATAAAGCGCTCGATTATCTGGAAAAAGGCTTTACGGAAAAGGATGTACGTATGGTTTTTCTGAAAGTCGAGCCGAAATGGAACAATCTCCGAAACGAGCCGCGTTTTATTGATCTAATGAAAGAGATGAACTACTCAGGAACAACGATGGCGGCCACTCGATGAAGCAGAGAAAACAATGCCGGCCATGAAGCACCCGCAATACGTGAACAGTGGCTGGCAGACCGACTAAAGTTGCTCAAGGCAGAGAAGGAGTTGACGCGCCGCAGCGACGCTTAGTGTGACGGTAGAGGCCGCGCGGGTTCGGTGCCCATGTGCGATCATTGAAAACGTTGGAATGACGCAGCACAATGAATCAGTTCAGTATGGAACGGCATGCTTAAGAATTGTCCATAGAATTGTCCATTCGGTACGTATCGGGCCGCCGCAACCAAAGTTCCTTCTCTTTCAATCACGTCCGCAAACCTGCAAACATCCGAATTTGATCGCAGTGGATATTCGGGAACGTCGCGTCTAATGACTCTGGCTAGGGGACTGGGAAATGCCGAAACTCTCGTTTGCCCGTAGCACGACCACAGTCCGGACCGGCCTCTCCTCTGTGTAGGTGCCAGCCCCAAATAAAACCCGACCTATAGGCCGGGTTGATGTAGCAGAGGCTTGCGATTCTAAGGCGCGATACGGTCAGCGATCGTGTCATTGTGGTAGCTTGAATAATTTCGCACACCTACCCAACCGCCGCCGGGTTTCAGGGTATCTGCTACGTCAGCCTTTTCGCCTTTGGCAAAATCCTCCCACGAATCGTAGCGGGCGATAGTTAGAAAATGCCAAGGACCACCTTCGAGATGCTGAAGCAATACATTCCCGCTAGTTCCACGCGCACTCTGAGAGAGGCTTTGCTCCAGGTGATCGCGATGTCCGGGCGCGGCGCGAAAAACTGAGACTATGTAAACCGATCCCGTGCTTTTTCCTGGATCGTCCAGTCCCATAGCTTTGGCAAACTCCGGCCACGCCGGCCCGTTTACAAACGTATCGGTATGCCATGCGTTTAAATCACGTGCGCTCGCGGGTGCGGGTGTTCCCGCCGCCTTCACCGTGGCACTTGTTCCCGAGTGCTCTATGACCGCATAATCCCAATCTTCCCCACTCTGGTGACGAAGGACAATGTAGTGTCCCTTCATGGGAGCATCGGGAGATTGCTGTTTTAGAAAATCGCCTTCGTCGGCACCTTTGCCAAGCGTGGCCTTAGCGAAGTGGACATGATAGACGTCAGTACGGGCGGCAGCTTGAGCTGGCGCATACTGCACAGCGGAGATGCAAACAAAGAGAGGCAGGACGAGAAGCAGCGCGCAAGTGCTTTTCATAGTTTTCTCCAATTTTCTTGATTGAACGTGTGAACGCGAACGCGTGGACGGAAGACGATGCGAATTATAACAGCACCATACATTGACTCCCGCTCCGGGCTGGAACCCAGAACTGTTGATTACCAGGAAATACTCCGCCTGCAATAGCGCACAAGTCCCGCCGTCAGCTGTCCACATATCCCTAGAGAGGTGTCCCATGAAAAATGCCCACGAACGTTTTGGCGAGTTGGTGTATGTGCGCCGAACCGAAAGGGCTTCCACCAACGTTAGCGTTCACGTGGATGCTTTTGTCGGCGAAGAGCGCGGCAAAGCCCATTTTGTTTCGGTCATCGGTGGTGACGTGGAACTTGGGGCAATTGCGGCGGCGTTCGGTAATGGAGAAATGTTTACGGTGGTAGATCCGACGCTGGTTGAAAGCATTGTTTCATTAGGAGACAAACCTCTCCTATTTCGCGGTTCGATCATTATCGCGGGGCGTAAGCGGCCATTGCGGCACCTCGTAGCATGCTCACAGGAGCTGGCCGACGCGAGTTCTGATGGCAAGTTACTCCTTGTGAGCAGTAATGATACGTTCATCTGGTCGTCGCTGGTCAGCCATTACGGGCTTCCCGCCACACCGGAATGGGGATCTTGGATGCTTGCGGAATTGCACTCGCAAAAACGCATTCACCCTCTCCCAGGATTCGGATGCGAAAGAGTTGCGGTCGCGGCAACCCAGAAACAGCTGTTGGCGCTGCTTTCTCGAGGACTAAGGCGCAGAAATCTGCGCTTTCCATTCCAGAATGGCGCAGTCGAGTGGCCGATGATTCAACTCTCGAAGCCTACATAAGTCGCTCCGTCGCAATACCCAACGTAAAAGTGAGGTTTACATATGACATCTGCAACTGTTTGCAGTATGCCTTCAATTTCGCGGCAAGCTCCTGAAAAACAATGTTTCTTTAAGTTGCTCATCTTCAGCGAAGATCGCTCGCTTTGCCGCGTGTACAGCGAAGCAGCATTGGCCTTGGGGTACTCGGCAACCGTCGCATGGAACGGCGAGCAAGTGTTTTACAAAATCGGCTCTGATGACATAGATGTCGTCCTGCTGGACATCAATCCACCAGTAGCGCGGGGTCTAGGGATTCTTCGCGACATCAAAACCCGCCAGCCAAGCATAGCGATCATAGTGACTGCTTCTGCTACTGTGGAAACCGCGGTTCAGGTCATGAAGCTGGGCGCGTACGAGTGTCTGCCCAAACCTTTTTCGCTTGAGGAACTAAAACGCGCGTTAGACGAGTCTGCCGTACGTTTCAAATCCAAAGCTGAGAGCCGGCGGCGATGTGAACAGCTCAAAACTGGTGAAGGTTTTGGTGGAATCATCGGTCGGACGGCCGAAATGGAGAAGCTCTACAAACTAGTTTCCAAAGCTTCTCTGAGCTCACACCCTGTGCTCATCCTGGGCGAAAGCGGCACGGGAAAGGAAATGGTCGCACGGGCAATTCATTACTCCGGCCCATTCCGGGATAAGCCCTTTATTCCGGTGGACTGCGGTTCCTTGGTTCCATCGCTTATCGAAAGCGAATTGTTCGGATACGTAAAAGGCGCGTTTACGGGAGCCGCGAAATCCAAAGAAGGCCTGTTCACGATTGCGGAAGGTGGAACCATATTCCTGGATTAGGTCGGAGAGCTCAGTCCAGATCTTCAGGCCAAACTCCTTCGTGTGTTGCAAGAGAAGGAAATCCGTCCGGTGGGAAGTACGAAATCTGTGTCGGTGAATGTGCGCGTCCTGGCTGCAACCAATCGAGACTTGGAGCAAGCAGTCGCCCAGGGTTCGTTCCGCTTGGATCTCTTCTACCGGCTGAATGTGCTGAATTTGCGAGTTCCGCCACTTCGCGAACGGCGGGAAGATATTCGATTACTGGCCGCCAAGTTTCTCGAGCAGAGTTCGCATTCCTCCGGACGCAGCCACGAATTGAGCGATGAAGCTATGCGTGCCTTAGTCGCTCACGATTGGCCGGGAAATGTCCGCGAATTGGAAAACTGTATTGAACGCTGCTGTGCGATGAATTCCGGGCCTGTCATTCACACTGTCGACCTTCCAAGCTCCATCTCCGGCTCTCTCACACGCCCAACTCCGACAGGTGTAGATGAACGAGTGGTGCCGTTGAGCGTGGTCGAAAAGCAAACCATTCTAAAGACCGTTACGCAACAAAACGGGGATAAAATGCTGGCCGCGAAACTGCTCGGAATTGGCAAGACCACTCTTTACCGCAAGCTGAAGGAATACGAGGCCGCGCTTTAAGAGGTCGCCCAGGTGGTAAGATGTGCGGCGAAGGAGCGGCGGTGACATCGTTTAGGTTTTAAGCTAAAGAGCGAGCTTATGTTTAAGCCAAATCTGCAGATTTTGCCCGCAGCGCAGAAACAACTGTGGGGCGAACTGGAGCGTACCCCGCCGGAGTTCGTATTGTATGGTGGAACGGCGCTAGCCTTGCGCCTCGCGCATCGCCATTCCGAAGATTTTGATTTCTTCGCAAACAACCCTTTTGATCCCGAGGCGCTACGGAAGGCGATCCCGTACCTAGAAAACGCGGAAATGAGCCAGTTCGAAACGAATACTCTCACCGCCATCGTGGATCGTGAGTCACCCGTCAAGGTGTCCTTTTTTGGCGGGCTAAAGCTCAATTGCGTTCACGAGCCGGAGATAGCAGCCGATAACCGGATTCAGGTCGCGTCCGTTCTGGATATCGCAGCAACCAAGCTGGCGACGATCCAACAACGGGCACAGGCAAGGGATTACGAGGATCTTGCCGCGGTTCTCGGTACGGGGATTGCGCTGTCCGAAATGCTGGCCGCGGCCAACGCAGTTTATGGGAAAGAGTTCAATGGAGCTCTCAGCCTGAAGGCGCTCACATATTTTTCCGATGGTGACCTGCCCAACCTTAGCACTGCTACACAACAAAAACTCCGAGCATTGGCGGGCGAGGTCAATCTAAGAAATATTCCTCTAATGAAGGCAAGGACAGGTTTAACCGGTACAGAGGCTCAAGGATGAATGCTCCCGAACTTGAGAAAGTTGCTAAAAGAGTTGTGTGGTTCAAGACCCCGGCCGAGACGCTCAAGGATGAGAAACTTTTTCTCGCGCACCTGATGACCTATGGAACGCTGAGCGATATAAGCACTGCGCTAGCTTATTTTTCAGAGAACGATTTCAAAGCTGTTCTCGACGATCCTCCACCCGGCGTGTTCGATCGCCGTTCCTGGGTTTACTGGAACGTACGCTATCACCGCGAGCCGGTTCCACCACTACCGCTTCGGCACATTCCCAGTTTCTAGCTACGCCAGGTCTTCTCCTCATCCGCAACGAAAGCCTTTTCCCTCAACCCTAGATTCTCTGACCGGAACCACTCCATGCCAAGCCTCGAAACTATCCATGACTATTTGCGCTGCCATTCGGACGAGATTGGCCGACGAATCTTGTCCTCTTATCCCTCATTGCATGGCCCCGATGAGATCCCTTCTCCGCTAGTTTCACGCATGCTGCGAACGCCATATCCGGCTCAGATCCAGGCGATCATGGGCATCAGCAAGCGCTGGCAGCTGGGCCGAAATGCCAACGTCATCGCAGAATGCGGGGCCGGCAAAACGCTAATCGCGCTTGGCAGTACGCTGATCCACAGTGCCGGCCGTCCATTCAGCGCATTGGTGATGTGCCCACCGCATCTGGTCGAGAAATGGGCGCGCGAAACTTTTCTGACGTTACCCGGAGTTCGCGTATTCCTGATCGACGACATGCGCAACGGAGGGAATCCGCGAGAGCCGCATGGGGTCAACGAAGCGCGCCAGCGCCGTGGAGAAATTGTGCGCGAAGGATTGCACACATCATTACCCGAGCTGCGGCGCCTGGGCCGCAAGGGCTGGCGTGACATCTGCCCTAGCAATGCGGTGTTCTGCATCGGCAGAGAGAAAGCCAAGCTCTCGTACTTTTGGAAGCACTGCTTTCTAAAGAGCCAACCAGGAAGATACAGAGCTCAGTGATTAACCCCGATACTGCCTCTCCAGTCGAGACAGATGGGACGCGTCTAACCGTGATCGACTTTGACAAGAAGCGTCTGCATGAATTTGTGGAAGGACAGAAGGGCGGCACGACCAAGTACTCGGCGCTGTGGGAGGCGGACCGAAGCAAGATCATACGCATGGCACCTATTGAGTACATGGGGCGCTACATGCCGGAGTGGTGGGACTACGCGATCGCAGATGAAATTCACCAGTTAGCCGGCGACACCGCGCAAGGCAATGCGCTGGGGGTTCTCAACCGGGTTTCCCGCGGTCGAGTCTGCTGTTCGGGTGGTACATAAGTCGGTATGCAGACTACAGCATCATCTATGGGTCCCTGGGAGTGGGCATTGCCCTGCTCGTGTGAAGACAAAGACGACGGTCACGATCAAGCGCCGGCCGGGCGCTTCGCCACTTCTGTTTGGTAAGTATTTGATGGACCAGTGCGCGTTCATCAGTCTGGAAGATATATCAGATGCCTTGCCGAGCTACCGGGAAGAAGTCGTATCCGTAACCATGGACAAGGCGCTCAGAGCGGCTTACGACGATCTGGAAGAAGAAATCAGGCAATGTCTGAAGGAGCATCGCGGCAATAGCAGCGTAGCCAGCACGATGTTGAATGCTCTGCTGGCTTGGCCAGATCATCCTTATGCATTCGGCACGCTGTACGGCTCTGAATTCAATCCGGAGACCAGGTGCCGCGAACGATTCGTCATCGCCGAGACGGTGGATCTCGACAGATGCGAGATCTATGCCAAAGAACGTGCACTGGTCGAAGAAGTAAAGGCGCAGTTAGCGCGCGGCCGCAAGTGCCAGATATTTGCGGTTTACACCCACAAGCATGACGTTACTGCCCCGCTAGAGCAACTATTTCTCAATGAAGGCATTCGTGCCGCGATCCTTCGGGCAAGTGTTCCAACTCATAAACGCGAAGTCTGGTATCGGGAACAGTTGCGCCGTGGAATTGACGCTTGCATCTGCCATCCCAAGATCGTCGAAACCGGACTTGACCTTTTAGATTTCCCGACGATCCTGTTCCATGAAACCGGGTACTCACTGCACACTCTTCGCCAGGCGAGTCGCCGGTCTTGGCGGATCGGCCAGCACCGACCTGTGGAGGTAAAGTTCTTCGCCTATAAAGGCACGATGCAGGAAGTCTGTCTGCGGCTGATGGGCAAGAAACTCCTCGTGGCCTTAGCCATGGAAGGCAAGTTTGCCTCCGAGGGTTTGCAGGCTATCGATGGTGATGACGATATGCTCACGGCGATGGCGCGAGAGTTAGTACAAAACAAAGGCATTGGCGAGTCGGCTGACTCAGTGTGGAGAAGCCTAGGGGCGCTTCGTCCCTTAAATTCGCGGCAAGTCGACGAAGAGCCGCTCTCACCGCCAGACACCGATCTCGCGGTTGCCGATGTGCCGACGTCGAGATTCGAACCTATTTCGAATTCGGCTCTTGTGGACGCTGTGATCCCGCACTCGCGTTCTTCGCGCCGAGCTGCGGAGAGCGGACAGTTGTCTCTGTTCTGAGTCTCTTCCGTCCTGCCATCGCGCCAATTAACCAACCCTGGAGAGAACACCCATGCTACAACCAGATGTCGCAAACCACGCTGCTCTCCCTTCAATGTCAGTTGCGCCAATTCGCAGTGGCGAGCCGCTTGGCAGCAAAACTCAACGTCGGCGGAAGTACGTGTTCACTGCACAAATCGACGAACGGATTCGCGAAATCTATCTTCATCACCCCAACGCGAAGTCCCGTCGAGGTATCCGGCAACTGGCGAATCTGGTTGCTATTCCGCATTGGGCGCTCAAAGAGCGAGCGCGCGAACTGGGCTTGGCACGTACGAAAGAGAAGTCGTGGAGTGAACCAGAACTGGCGACTTTGGCGCGGTATGCCTGGATGAGCGATGAACGTATTCGGCTGAAGCTCAAAGCTGCCGGTTATGCTCGCACGGTGACCGGAATTCATTTGAAGTTGAAGCGCATGCGTTTCAAATATGACCCGAGTTTTTATTCCGGCAAAGGCTTGGCGCAAGCTCTGGGTATCGACTCGCATGTCGTCACACGCTGGATAAAGACCGGTCACCTGAGAGCCCAGCGTCGAGGAACCGCACGGAGCGAGCAGCAGGGCGGTGATACCTATGTCATCCGCGAAAAAGACGTGCGGCGCTTTGTGCTCGACCACCCAACCGAAATCGACCTGCGCAAGGTTGATCAATTGTGGTTTTTGGATCTGATCACTAACGGGTTCGTGCGCTCAGCCTAGCATGGCCGGCTAGCAGCAGGACCTGGGCGTTTCTGTGAAGGGGAGTTGCCCGCACTGGTGCCAGCGCGGGAGCCAGCCCCACAAATGACGCTTTCGTCTTATGGCGGGAAGCTCACGCGAGAACAATTATCGCGCGTACCGACGCCGAGCGCGACAGCAACGCACAAGCCAATCCCTCATATTGAGGTGGTTGAGAAATTGGTTGAAGCACTTGGCTTCCGACAGATCGGCGTGGTGCGTGAGGAGTATGCCATATCTGCAGATGGAATGAAGATGTTCGGAGTGATGGACTTGACTACGGGATTCGAGGGCTGCCGCTTCGCCATCGGGCTGCAACAGCCATGACAAGTCCTTCCGGTTGAGTTGCACGGTCGGGCTGAGGGTCTTCGTCTGCGAGAACCTGGCGTTTTCATGGAGAGTACACGCCGGTATTGGCGAAACACTCTAAGAACTTCCTACTGGAAGACAGCCTCGCCGTGGGATTGGACCGAATACAGCGGAACTTTGGCCCTTTAAAACAGCAGGTTGATCACTGGCAGTCGACGCAACTGTCAGACTCCTCGGCAAAACTGCTCATCTATCAGGCGTTTATCGAAGAAGAAGCAGCATTCCCGAAGCACCTAGCGAGGCGAGTGCACGACCTGTATTTCCAGTCAATTCACGAGGAGTTCCAGGCACGAACGATGTGGAGTCTGTCAAACGCGTTTACCAGCGCCTTCAAGGAATTGGATCCGATTCCGCAATACAGGGCTACGGCGAGACTGGCCGGGTTTCTGCAAGCGGTCCACCCGTCATAATGTTGTAAATGTCCGAGTTATGTTTTTGCACTTTCGCAGCAAAGCCCCATCCGCAAAGGAGGTGGGCTTTGCTGCTTATTTTCCCTTTACGCAGCCTTTTTCGGTTGCTGTGCCTTGACCCTGGCCCATCGTGCTCTCTGTGCCGCTGCGATCTTTCGCCGAGCCGCAGCCGATAGTGTTCGCCTCGGCGAAGATGTGGTGCGCGGGTTATTTGTATGCGGGGTCTGAGCCTGCTGCCGTACCTTCGCCCATCGCGCTCTCTGAGCAGCAGCCATGCGCCTGCGCGACGTAGCTGCTACAACTCGACTTCTTCCCGCAGCCGTCCGCGTTAGTAAGCCATTTCTTCCAACCAAATCCTCAAGAACGGAAATTGCCGAGTCCAACTTCTCGACCTGGTACTGCGCCTGCTTGCGCTCTTCTCGTAGCTGCTGGAGCGCACTAGTTAGGTTAGCCATAGTTTTCCTCTCGTGAATTAATGCAACCGGCTATTGTAAGGGTTCTGACGATGTGGGCTCACGCAACAGCACTCTGCAGGCACCAACAAGGAGATGACCGTGGCGGTTCCCGAGGTACGGAGCTCTAGCCGCGCGGCAGTGTAGTCTTCGACAAGCTACGGATACGCTGGCCAACCCACAATCGCCAGGCATAGAAGCCCAAGTTAAAAGCACAGACGACCAGAGCTGCAATAGTAAGGACGCTCGGTGAGATATCCGGATATATCAGCTTATCGAGATAGTGAAGTAGGAAGCCGTCCCGGTACGGCTGGATGCCGGGCCTTTGTTCCAGCGCATTTTCTGCGAAGGTCAATGGACAAGGCCAATAAAGAACTTCAGTAAGAATTCCCCAGACGAGAGAAGCGATGTGCAGCCACCGGAGAACCGGTCGGGACCATGCGAGGAAAGCTCCGAATACTACCCAAAGGATGAAAAGGGCGTGGAGAACAAGAACAAAACTCGCCAGTCTGGAATACCAGGAGACGGCGAAGATAACCGCGAGCATGATTCCAGTCTAGGGCCGATCTTCTATGCCGCACGATCTTTGACATCGGCCGAGGTTGCAGATCGCGCACAGTGTGCACAGCAGAAGAAGTGACACATTTTGCCTTGGCGAGAACTTG
>QHZW01000459.1 GCA_003224815.1 Acidobacteriota bacterium
CGAAGATTTGGCAGGAGGCCGAATTTCAGGACTCTCTCGCCCGCAACCAGCGGCTCAAAGGTGATTTTGGCCACACTGAACAAATGCTCGTTTTTGGAAATGTCGGTTTCGATTTTGCATGAATGAGTGGCAAAGAGCCTGCGGTCCTCATTTGAACTGGCGGTGTGCCTCAGACATTCGGACTTGAGGTGGGCCACATACCAGATGCCATCGTCCATACTTGCCGGCGAATAGTTGATGAGCGCCACTTCTTCCGGCGAGTCAAGCTGCGGTATTGCGCCCACCCGCGCTCTCACGAAGAATCGCAGATCTTTGTGTTTAGCCCCCTGAATATATGCGTTCACAAATTCAGGATGTGCAGGGTTGTAGATCGCGGACATCAGGTCCGCATCCACGTTGTCCATGTCCTCGCCATGAAGTAATTGCTCGCTGAAGCCGAGAGGAATCTCGTGCCGCTTTCGCACTTTGTCCCTCCAATGCTCGAAAACAGACGCGAAGTTCGCCGGGACATCGATTTTCTTTCCAATACCTGTGAGGAAGCTAACGTGCGGCCCTCCCGTAAATCGGAAGACAACCTCGGCAAAGTCTTCCTCAAAGCGGTCGGCGCCCGTCCGCCGCTTTAACTCGGCGGTATCAAGCCCGGTCACCGGCGACAGACTGAAATGTCCTTCACCATGAAGATTGCCCCGGTCACAATTCCGTTCACTGGTTTCAAGAACGTCAGCGTCCCTTTTGTGAACTCGAAGGTACCCACATCCCAATCAAGCTTGAAATTGTTTAATTCGAAAGCCTGGCCGAAACCTATTTCGCGAAGCTGCCGGTACACCGGATCGGAGTTCGCAAAAGCCATGCTTTTTCCGGCAACAGTAACACTCACTTTGTGTTCGGCGATGCTCAATGTCAGACTGAGCGCAGCGGTGCCGGGCAGATCGACGAGTTTGATCAAGGGCGCGAAGCCGTCATTCGTAACCTTGACCTCGTATTTGCCGGACTTGAGATCGAGTGACTGAAATTTGCCCTCTCCATCGGTGAAAAAATTGATTGGTTGGGCCAGTTCTCCACTCGTGATCTCTACTTGCGCTCCCACAATGACCGCACCCGAGGGATCATGAACAATGCCGGTGATTGTATCCGCGTACACTTGGACTGGAGACGTCATGCAGACCAACCCGAGCACAAACAATGGACAAATAGCGCAGATCCTCATTATTTGAAAAGTAGAAAGCCACAAACCGGAACGACCCGAAAAAAACAGACATGTTTAACCCCATTTGCCGGGCAGTTGAAGGGGAAGGAACTGCATCAGCAACATTGACGCCATCCAGCGCGAAACGCCGTCACTATAACCTGCTCTGGCTCCCGGTTCAAGGCAGAGGTGAGTGCGTTACGGAGTGGGTCGCGCTAAGTGCCTCATAGGCAATGAATTGTTCGGCAGCTTACAATCCGCAATTTAGAAAACTCAGCAAACCGCCCGCAACTACCAGCCCAAACCGGGGTTCACACGCTATACAGGTTCCGATCTAGGCACCGTGAGCCTTCCGATTCCGTTGTTCCAGGACGAGTAAACGGAGCGGACACAAGGATCAATCATGCATTACTTCAAATATCTTGCTGTGCTCGGCTTTGCGATCTGCTTGGCGGGCCTCAAGCCAGCAAAAGCGCAGGTCTCTGTCGGCGTGGGAATCGGGCCGGTTTACACCACTTCCGGATATGACGACTATGGCTACGACGACCGCAGCTACGACAATTCCGACTACGACGATTACGATTCCCAGGACTACGGCTACTCTTATGCCGCGCCCTCCTGCCCCTACGGCTATTACAGCTACTATCCCTATGCATGCGCCCCTTACGGCTATTACGGATCTGACTACTTTATAGGCGGAGTCTTCATCGGCGCTGGTCCCTGGTATCACGGCTACTATGGCCGTGGTTACTACGGCGGTGGATATTACGGTGGACGCGGCTACTATGGCGGACGCGGCTATTACGGCGGACGCGGTTACGGTCGCGGCTACTACGGCGGTCACGGCGGATACGGATATCGCGGCGGGTACGGACATGGGGGATACGGACACGACGGCTATCGCGCCGGTAACGGCGGTTGGCATGGCGGCAACGGATTCCATGGCGGCGGAGCCTACGGTGGACACGGTGGCGGAGCTTACGGCGGCCATGGTGGTTGGGGCGGCGGTCATAGTGGCGGACACTCCGGTGGTGGCTGGGGTGGCGGTCACGGTGGTGGACACTCCGGTGGCGGCTGGGGTGGTGGTCACGGTGGCGGACACTCCGGTGGCGGACATAGTGGTGGCGGCTGGGGTGGCGGTCACGGTGGTGGTCACTCCGGTGGCGGACATGGCGGTGGTCATCACTAAACTCCGCGCAGGCGAATCACGACAAAGGCCGGGTTTCAAACCCGGCCTTTTCTCTTGGAAAGCTAAAATTCCATTACGACAGGCTGGGATGTCATTGTTCAGTGTCAGAGATGCGCGCTGGACATTCTTAATTGTCCGTTAGAGCGATAACATTGCCGTGCATTCATCACCAATGATGGCTCTGGAGTCGTCGTCTTCGAGGAGCGTGGCAATGAACCG
>QHZW01000254.1 GCA_003224815.1 Acidobacteriota bacterium
TTTCAGGCTGCTAAATCAGCATCTTCACCCAACTTCTCTATGAGCTGGTCACGTTCTTCATAGAGAAGATCGATTTCATCCTTCGAGAGTTCATATGGAACACCAGGTTCCGGAAGATTCTCTTCCGAGACGATTCTGAGCTGCTGGTTGATTTCAGCGATGCGCTTTTGCATCTGCGCACGTTCGCGAGACGTAATCCTGGACATGGCTCCTCCTAGTCAAAAATGCCCGGCGGCTTACACGGCTCTTCTTACGAGTCGCATTCGCTCCGAATTTTGGTTAAGCTGCCTCTCTGCTTTGGGCAGGGCTGCTCAAGTACATGTCGAACCAATTCTTGGCGAGTTTCGCGACGAACTCCAGCGTGCCCGGTTCTTCAAACAAGTGCGAAGCGCCAGGCACGATTTCAAGTTTCTTTTCTGCGGGAATCAGAGCGAAAGCTTTGCGATTGAGTTCAATAACCTGCATATCGTCGCCGCCCACGATGAGAAGGGTAGGCGAAATGACGTTGCTTAACGCATTTCCAGCGAGATCGGGCCTTCCGCCACGTGAGACGATGGCAGAAATCAACTCCGTAACTTCAGCCGCAGCCACTAGTGCGGCGGCCGCGCCGGTGCTGGCGCCAAAGTACCCGATCGGTAGCTGCGCAGTCTGCGATTGGTCTTGAAGCCATCGGGTTGCACCGATCAGGCGCCGCGCCAGGAGACCAATATCAAACCGCAGTGCTGCCGTACGCTCATCGACGGTTTCTTCGTGTGCCGTCAAAAGATCCATGAGGAGCGTCGCATATCCCGCTGTCTGCAGTACGCCGGCGACGTACTGGTTGCGCGGACTATGCCGACTGCTGCCGCTCCCATGAGCGAAGACGACGATTCCTCGCGCCGCTTCTGATACCGACAGACTTCCTTCGAGTTTGTTACGGCCTATCGGAATGTGGACTTCACCCACTTTGACCTCCTTCTTCGACTCGCCTGAGCTTCGATGTTCTCCCGTCTTCAGTCGATTCGCCTGACCTGTTTCGTGCGGGAAGTCCACAACTCCGTCCAACGTTTCGGGTCTGGCTGCAATCCGAAAACGAATGCTGGTCACCATTCCATCGGCAGAGGTGATGGCGACTCCCTCATGAGCGCCTTCGAGGTCCCGGTGAAACTTCACTTTCCTCGGATGTCGGATCGGATGCGTCAGCAGCCCACCACCATCACGATCAACTGATATGTAGATCTCATCGCGCACGGTGAGGTGATCGGAGCTAATGCCCGCGAGTTGGCGTTCTTTAACTTCCCATTTCTGCGCGTTACCTTGTGTGAGCATGACACTAGCAAGCCAGCCTTCATGCTGTCGGCTGAAATTATCGAAGAATTGGACCCATTCTTCTGGTGGGATTTCGATATCGCCAACTCGCGGATGCGCAGCCACGCTATCGCCACTCGCGGGTTTGGGTTGAGGCTTCCTGTTTTGATTACTTGCCATGACTACATGTCTCCGTTTTTGCTCCGTCACGCCGAGAGATGCTCTCGCGTGACCGTTTCGCCGTGGGCGGTAGTCTTCCCATGTTCAAACAGTGATTTCATTCGCACCAGATCCTGGTCCATGACGCTCTTCGGCCCAACTCCGAACAGCGTGGCTAGAGCGTGCCCAACGGCCCCGGCCGGCGGGTTATAAGACATCAGCAGATGAATTCGCGTGCCATTATCTTCCGTAGGTTGAAAGCGAACGATGCCTCCGCTCCGGAGTAAGGATCCCGGTTCGCTTCGCCAAGCCAGCAATTGGTTCGGCACTGACTGGGTGATTCGACTGTTCCAGGTGATCGAGCTTCCAGCAGGTCCTGCAACCGTCCAATGAAACCGGTTTTCTCCGGAACGCTTCACTTCATTGACGTGTTCCATCACTTTGGCGAAGTTTTCCGGATTGGACCAGAACTCGAATACACGCTCGATCGGGGCGTGGATCGTCATTGTTTTCTGAAAGCGAATAGCACGCCGGCTGCGAACCAGTCCAAAGATCCGCCGCAACGAAAGATTGGTAATTGCCCGGGCGAACAGCAGCCCGCCCATGATTCTGCTTAGTACTGAAATCCGCGGATCACGTCCTGGAAAAGCGAGTGCAATTGCTCCGCCTGCGCCGACTAGAAGGCGCGTCCCGGGAGCCCAGTTTTCCTGGAGGAGTTCCGGGCGGGGCCGGATTCGTCCCGAATGGCCCTGAAGCCCCGGGACGTTCTCACTAGTTCTGTGCGTTTCCACCCGGCTTTCGACATCAAGAACCCCGCGCACCGAGTAAGCCGCGTCAATCAGGTCGTCAGCTTCGCTCTCAAGCACCGGACCTGAAAGTGTGATGCGGCCGGCCTTTGCGGTGACCTCGATGGCGCTCGGGTGAGATACCGTCCTTCCAATTTTCGCGCGCACACGATCGACGAGGATGTCATCAGAGACACGCTCTGGCTTTACGGCGCACCAGGCCTCGGCGGCGACTCCGCGAGTACGATTCCTCATATCGCGAATTCCCTTGTCGGTTACGTCACCAAACCGCCGAATGCCATGAACGACTTTGTCGCGAACAAACGAACGGCGACGACTACCGCGGTCAGGATCGCCCAAATACGTCAATCCTGCGCCAAGGGCAACGCCTGAAATTAAACTCACGGTCGTGCTTCCTTTGTGTCCCATATAACTACCTCTTTTGTGAATTTTAAAGTTGAGATGTTTCTCAAATTGCAGATGGATACGTTTCCGGTACTTCTCCTGCTTCTTCAGGTTGCGACGTGATCTCGAGCGGTTGAAGTGCCTTGGTGTTGTCAATATGGATAACGGCGTCGAACTGGTCCGCCAAACGTGCGTGGAAGTAATGGCTGACGCGCTCCGAATGCGGCAGATAAACGACTCCAATTGCCCGTTCCAGCCGTTCTTGATTGAGGATTCCGGAAAGAAATCTGTTTCCTCTGAGGACCGTTAAGAATGCGGGAACGTGAGTCGCATGGAACATGGCCTCGAAGCTGTCGCTGAGAGCTGGCCGAACCTGCTTTTGCTCGGCAGGACCGTCCCAGTTGGACGCAGCAGTTACAGCGCCTGTGTAAGTTGTGAAACCGATTAATACGGACCTGTTGCCGTATTTTTCCCGAACTAGTTGTCCGACATTCAATTCACCTTGGTTGGACATCTCCGTCGCGCGAGCATCTCCCAAATGCGAGTTATGGGCCCAAACGACAATTTTCGCGGAAGCTCCAAGATGTGAAATCAATTGATCGAGCGTCTCCGCCATATGTCGGTCGCGGAGATTCCACGACGAGATCCGCCTGGAAAACATGGCGCGGTAGTAACGCTCAGCATTCTTTACTACTCTGGCATTTTGCTCGGCAGTGAAGAACTCATCGGGATCGAGTCTTCCGTCCCGGCTCGCAAGGTCGGCGGCGCGGCGGCTCATCTCGATCAATTGCACAACGACTTCGTCCTCACAAGCCTTGCTCAACCCGAATGTTGCCGCGTAGCCATAGGCCTGAATATCTTCGCCAAATTGTTCGAAGCAGCCATATCGGAAGCGGGCTCTCCGGGCCGCTTCAGGATCAACTTTGTCCAAATAATCGAGGACGGCGCGCGAAGACGAATGGAAGCTGTACAGATCCATGCCGTAAAAGGCGGTCTTTGGAGTCTCTCTTGGCAAAGAGTCGTTGTAGTCACGCAGCCAGTTCACGAAGTCAAGCACGTCGCTATTGCGCCACATCCAGGCAGGAAAGCGGCGGAAGTCGTCTAACGACTGAAGGGCATATCGATCCTGGCCGCGCCCCAGAACATAGCTGTTAACACGATGAGCATCGGGCCAGTCTGCTTCCACAGCGACGGCTCTGAATCCTTTTTCGCGAATGAGCCGTTTGGTGATATACGCGCGTGTGCGATAGAACTCGTGGGTTCCATGCGACGCTTCACCAATCAGTACGAACCGGCTATTTCCGATGAGGTCGAATAAAGGCGCATAATTTTCGTCCAATCCTGTGACTGGGTGAGAGTTCTCGCGTATTGCCCGAACCTGTATTTGATCGAATGGCATGACGAACTCCCAGTGAACATGGCTAGGCTGTCCGGGGGAGCGAAGCCGGAGCTCCACGCGCCAGTAGCTCGCGAACTTCTTCATCGGTGGTCTGCGAGAAATTGCGGTACCACTGGCCGACAGCCCAGAACGGTTCCGGAGTGGCAGCACACACTATCTTGTCCGCCTCAGTTGCGAATTCTGAGCAAGCGGATGGTGAAGCTACGGGCACGGCGACGACGACTTGCGCTGCCGACTCTTTCCTGAGTGCCTTTATGGCTACACGCATCGAAGATCCTGTTGCCAGCCCATCATCCACAAGGATCACCGTCCGGCCCTCGACCTGCAGAGCGGGACGGCCATCCCGGTATTCTCGTTCTCTGCGCTCGAGTTCCGGGTTCTCTCTTGCGGCCACGGCGTCAATTGTTGATTGTGAAATACCGAGGGCCTGGATGACCTCTCTGTTCAGCACAGTGATCCCGCCCGAAGCAAGTGCTCCCATCGCAAGTTCTTCTTGTCCCGGGGTTCCGAGTTTTCTCACAACGAAGACATCGAGCGGCGCGTGCAGTGCTTGCGCAACTTCGTAGCCCACGGGAACGCCTCCCCGGGGCAGCGCGAGAACAACGACATTGTTCTTTCCAGAGAACTCGCTCAACTTGGAAGCAAGGACACGTCCGGCTTCAAATCGGTCCTGAAACAGCATCGGTAAATCACCCTACTCAGTCATCGCTACTTGTTGGAATCAGTAGGAATTACATCAGTTGCCCCTCAAGCGAGGAACTTATTTTGGAATGATTCTGCGCTGCTGAGCGCCTCTTTTGAGGCAAACCATACCCCGCTGCAATCGAATCCAAGCTTCAGAAAAGGAGGGCCAAGTCTATGAAATGGCAATCCAAAATCTTCGTGATGTTGATCTGCGCGGGAACACTCGGCTGGGCACAAAACGATCAAACGTCGAGTGCCAATCCGGAGAGCGGTTCCGGAACTTCCGAGTTGCAAAGAGCGACCGGGGTTGTTGAGCACATGAGCGCGACAGCTCCGGACAAAGGTGTTCCGAAACAGGTTCTCGAGGGAGCAAAGTGCGTCGCGGTAATTCCGAAGCTCGTCAAAGGAGCGTTCATAGTAGGTGGCGAGCACGGAACGGGGGTTGCAACATGCCGCACAACCGGAAATACCTGGAGCGCGCCAGCTCCGTTCTCGGTCTCAGGAATCAGCTGGGGTCCGCAGATTGGCGGCAAGAGCACCGATTTGTTGATGTTCATCATGAACGATCAAGGAATGAACGACCTCATTTCGGGACACATCAAAGTGGGCGCCGATGTATCTGCCGCAGCGGGTCCGGTGGGTCGGCAAGCTTCCGCCGAGGCAGGCTGGAAAGCTGGAATTCTTACATATTCAACCAGCAAAGGTGCATTCGTAGGCGCATCACTTAACGGCGCCGAACTGCATCAGGATGCTCACGCTACGAAAGATTGGTATGGCCGTGAGGTTTCTTTCAAGGACATACTGCAAGGAAACGTGCAGGCCCCGAACACCGAGGCGCGTGCGTTCGTAAATGCAGTCCAAAACGCGAAAGAAACCGCACAAGCTAGGTAATGGCTTTCGCATGTGGCGGCCGAGAGAGAGGCCGATCTCTGGGCCGCCATAATTTTCAGCTGATCACAAACGTAGCCAGTTTGGAACGTTGAGCAAAGGTGTTTATCCAGAAAACGCCAGTCAGCAATGGTCGAGAGCGTTGCCACGGGAGCAACGAAATGGCAGCCTTCGCGCTCAAAGAATTTCAAGAGGAGTCCAATCATGCAACTTACAAGTGCTAGCTTCCAACAAGGAGCTGAGATTCCCAGGTACTACACTTCTGACGGCGACGATGCTTCTCCAGAACTCTCCTGGCGAGATGCTCCGTCAGAAACCAAATCTTTTGCGCTGATCGTTCATGATCCCGACGCACCCAGGCCGGGTGGGTTCACGCACTGGCTTGTGTACAACATTCCACCTGAGACAGGCCACATCGAGGAGAATGTACCCGATACGGAACGGGTGAGTGGGCTGGGAACGCAGGGCAAAAACGATGGTGGAAAGATTGGATACATGGGGCCCGCTCCGCCATCGGGAACGCATCGCTATTTCTTTCGGCTATATGCGCTCGACAGCATGCTTGATCTCGGAGTAAGAGCTACTCACAAGCAAGTAAACGACGCAATAAAAGGGCACGTTCTCGAGCAAGCCGAACTGATGGGTACCTACAAAAACAAAAGAGAACAGGCAGCTTGACTCTGTAACACTGCTTCACATCTCGTTTCGGGCGCGGCAACAACCCTATCGCGCTGACTTAACTTCCGGGGCGCGGGGGTTCTGCGCTTAACCGGCTGTCATGACAGCTACGAGCAGAATCACCGCAAGCACCAGAAGTGACTGTTTCAGCGCCATAATCCCCCGCTAGTTGCAGCATGTCGGCCCGCAGCACGATTTCGCGACAGCATCCTTTGGTTTCACGGCGCGGACAAATGCGCTCATGAACTTTCCATCTATCTGCGAAATCACGTTCGCCTTCAACCCAGCTCCTCCGAGGAAGTCCTTCGCATCCTCCGCTCGATATACGCGCGTCGGCTCAATCCGAACCTGCTCGAAACCCGCAGCCGACAGCTTTGTGCCGTATTCGTTTTCTTCTAACGCACCGGCTACGCAGCCAGCCCACAGCAGTACGCTCTTCCGAATCTCCGCATCGATTTCGCCGCGAGTCACGATATCCGAAACGGCGAATCTGCCTGCCGGTCTCAAGACACGAAATGCTTCCCGGAGTACGCGGTCCTTGTCCGCGGAAAGGTTGATGACGCAATTCGAGATGATCACGTCAACGGAATTGTCGGGCAGTGGAATGTGCTCAATTTCACCTTTCAGGAACTCGACATTTTCAGCAGCTGCCTTTTTCTTGTTCTCGTTGGCGAGCGCCAGCATTTCATCCGTCATGTCCAGGCCGTAGACCTTGCCGGTTGGCCCAACTCGCTTTGCAGAGAGCAGAACGTCGATCCCTCCGCCGGAACCAAGGTCCAGCACTGTTTCGCCTGGGTGCAGTTGGGCTAAGGCGGTCGGGTTTCCGCAACCGAGCGAGGCCAGCACCGCTTGTTCGGGAAGCTCGCCCCGTTGCGAGGTCTCATAAAGATTGGACGTGATTGGATCGCACTGGCCAATCCCGCTCGGAGAGGCGCCACAACAGCTACTTCCGCCCGTCTTCACGCGGACCGCCGCCTGCCCGTATTTTTCCTTAACCACTTTTTTTATGTCCGTGCTCATCCAGATCTCCTATTTGCAAACGTGGATAATGTCTTGTGGCTTGAGTGCCTTGTTGCGCGTGCAGCATTCTGCATAGAGGAATTGCAGCAGCTCTTGAAGGGCATCCGTCTTGGCCGTATAGCGCAGAAAGGTGCTCTCTCGCTTTACTTGCACCAGGCCCTCGTTCCTGAGCTTGTCGAGATGATGCGAAAGAGTGGAGTTCGGAATACCTAGTTCTTCTTGAATTTGTCCGACCACCATCCCCTCAGGGTGAGCAGACAGGAGCAGTTGCATGATGCGGAGCCTGGCTTCGGTGCCCATCGCCGAGAACATCTCGGCATATCTTGTGACCTGTTCCGCGGAGGCTTTGGTTGAGACCGTGGGCACGTTTCGATAATTGCAGAATCATCGGCAGATGTCAAAAGGCATTTCACGCGTTAACGCTCGTAACGTGCCATTTTCTTTCCTGTCCCTGGATGAACAGACACAAGTATCATTCGTCGCGAAGAAGGCTGACGCTGTTCGTATCATTCATGTATTTTGCAGACGTGCTTAATTGCACAGCGACACCGGGTGGGACCGAGCCAGTAGAGAAGAAAAGCACCGGGCGCGTGCTTCTTTGTCGGATAAGCGTCTCGAGGGGTTAACGCTCCCAATACTCGCGCCCGGCAGTCTGCAAGTGCGACGATTATGGGCATGATTAGTTGTTTCATATTAGGAATCGATGTTTTGTTACGAAAACGGAACAAGTTCGCGACGCGCCACCTCGAGACCGCATACGTCGCTCTGCGCTCGTCCATGCTGCGTCTGTTGGTCTTTCAAGGCCAATTGCTTTTCGCTGATATGTAAATAGAAAATGCTATGAAGTGGGGTCGCCCGTCTAGCCCTTGCTTAGATAGCATCTCGTATCGCTATCCCTGCGTCTCCTGCCCAGGCAAGTGAACCTAACGTCTTATCGGGTACTCAGTTAGTCAACTAGCAAGTAATGCATTGCCGAGTTGCGCCTTCGTCACTGACAAGAATCCCT
>QHZW01000460.1 GCA_003224815.1 Acidobacteriota bacterium
CAAAACGTGCTCCGTTGCGTGGCGAAAATCTATAGAAACTTCAGAATGCGCAGGGTGGAGAACTAACACATGTCGGAGGCTAGGCACCTACTTCGCCCTCGGGTGTGTCTGGTCATAGACGCTCAACAGGTGTTTCATCGAAAGCTGCGTGTAACGTTGCGTGGTGGAAAGCCGCTTGTGACCGAGCATCTCCTGAATGGCGCGTAGGTCGGCACCTTCTTCGAGCATGTGGGTACCGAAGGCGTGCCGTAGCGTGTGCGGATGAACGTCGGGCGACAATCCCTTCGCGACCGCAATTTTCTTGATGATCCGGCCGACGCTACGCGTGGTGAGGCGACCGCCGCGCTGGTTGACGAGGAGCGCGGGAGTGCTTTTGCGAGACTGAACCAGAATTGCTTGACGTGCGGGCAAATACGCGGCCAGCGCTGATTTCACGGCGTCTCCGAACGGCACGTAGCGTTCTTTTTTTCCCTTCCCGCGTACCAGCAATGCCTCAGCTGCTGGACGAATGTCGTCGAAATTGATCCCAACCAGTTCTGAGTTTCGGATGCCGCAGCCGTAGAGCAGTTCGAGCATCAGGCGGTCGCGTTCCGCAAAGCTCGCGACCTCAGGCATGTCGCCATCGAGGACCGAATTCATCTCTTCCAGCGTCGGCACGCGTGGCAATTTCTTCGGTAGCTTGGGAGTCGAAACCAGCGCGGCAGGATTTTGTTCGACTACCCCCTCCTGCGCCAGCCAGCGGTAAAGTGAACGCACAGCTGCGAGGGCGCGGGCTACGGAAGTCTTGCTCAGACCCTTTTCGTAAAGATGTGAGAGAAATCCGCGAATCGTGACGTGGTCGATGTCGCGCCACGTCCGTGAGCCAATGTAAGCGGAAAAATTGTCAAGATCCTGTGTGTACGCCTTGATCGTGTGCACAGAAGCATTGCGCTCGCGGAGTGAGCGTAGGAATTTCGTGACCGCATCGGGAATTTCGACTTCTTTCTTCATAATGCTGGCACGACCAAAGCGTTTAACGATTTTTTGATCCGCGTCCATCCGCGTAACTCCGCGGAAAACAAATTCTCGTATTTCTCTCCGTGCCTCTGTGTCTCCGTGGTGAAAACCCTTTCATCTTGCCTTCGCTCGCGGATGATGCCTAGCGTATACGCTCTTTAGCCGGTCAAGCGCGACATGCGTATAGACCTGTGTCGTTGAAATATCCGCGTGGCCGAGAATGGTCTGCACGGTTCGGAGGTCGGCGCCATTTTCGACCATGTGCGTTGCACAACTGTGTCGCAGCATGTGTGGACTGGCGTGCCGTCCCGCTCCTGTCGATGCCTCACCGACCATTTGCCATACCCGCTGACGCGTAATCTTTTTCGCCCCACGAGCAATGAACAGCAATGGAGAACTCTTCCCTGCCGCAAGAGCAGGTCGCGATTCGCGCAGGTACGCCGAGAGCGCATCCTGTGCCGAGCGTCCAATTGGGACAATGCGCTCTTTATCGCCCTTACCCCGAACCAATACATACCCCATATCAAGCTTCACATCTTCGAGTTTCAGTGCGACGACTTCCGATACGCGGAGCGCGCCAGCATAAAAAAGTTCGAGCATGGCGCGATTGCGAACTTTCAGCACAGCTTCATACGGGCGGGCGGGGACTCCCGCCGATCCTCCACCAACTAGGATGTGCTCAATTTCATCGCGTCCCAGCGACTTCGGCAGCACCTTCCACTGCTTCGGGAGTGGAATATTCAGTGTTGGGTCTCGCTCAATGCGTTTATCGAGCAGCAGAAAACGATAAAGATGACGCAAAGCCGACAGCTTCCTTGCTACGGATCGCCCGTCAACCGAGTTCGCGAACAGTTCTTGAATAAATCCACGGACATCGTCTCGTCGGGCATTGAGCAGTGTGCGTTTGTGTGAATCTAAGAATCCGGCGAACTGGCCGATATCACGCGTGTAGGCTGAAACCGTAAGCGCGGCGAGTCCCTTCTCGACCTTCAGGTAATCGAGAAAAGAAGAGAGAATGCGGGCATTTACTTCGGAAGCCACTCAAAAAAGTATGCACGTTATCGGACACTGAGGAAAGTGATTACGTGGTTGCCCTAGCCTTGTCGCGTCTTTGCGACCGGGTGGACATTTTAACTCACGTACCAGCCGCCCTCTTCAGCACATCCACCGCATAAATCGCTCCTTGCGGTGTTTCTTCGTGCTTGAAGTAAGCGAATACATCTCGTCCGGCTGCCAGACGCTCGTGCATGCGCCGGAGCATGCCGGCGCGCTCCTCATCGGTATATTCCGGCTTGCGATAGCGGTAGTAAGCAAAGTCAGCGGTCGTGACGTCGGGTGTGACCCGTTCTTCAGTCTCCGCGACACACAGCGCGCGATTGTGTGCCTTCAGGCATGAGAACACATCATCCGCGAACCACGACTCGTGCCGAAATTCAAATGCGATCGGCACTCCACGCGGAAGCGTCAC
>QHZW01000255.1 GCA_003224815.1 Acidobacteriota bacterium
CGAGGATTGAATGGCTTCGGTAGATAATCATCAGCGCCGATCTCAAGTCCGACAATGCGATCTACATCTTCGCCGCGGGCTGTCAGCAGCAGAACCGGCAATCGCGAACTGTCGCGGATTTTCCGGAGGACGTCAAAGCCGTTCATGCCCGGCAGCATGACATCCAGAACGACGATCAGATAGTCGCCGGTAAGGGCAGATGAAAGACCAGTTCTTCCGTCATGTACGCAAGAGACCTGAAAACCTTCAGGCCGAAGATATTCGCTCACCAGCGAACAAAGCTCGGTGTCGTCATCAATAACAAGGATTCGTTCCACAGACTGATTTTAGTGGCAGCTCTGGGTGGAAAGCAGTAAAGATTCGTCAAAAGGCAGAAACCCCGGTTTTACAAACATTTACTCGGTTTGACGCACTCTTTACTACATTTCGGGTGCTGCGGTGTTCCTATCTGTGTAGGGTGGGTATACTGAACGGACATGCTTGCGCAAGGAGGAAGCAGTGAAATCAAGAATTACAACCATGACGGGAATAGGTGCGCTAGCGCTGGCCCTCATTGCAGGCGTTGCCTTCGCACACGGGGCTGAAGATGGGAAGCCTATGCATCGTGGCATGCACGGCGGAATGATGGGCATGGGGATGGGAATGGGCTTTCTGCACCAGCTGAATCTGACCGAGGACCAGCACGCGCAGGTCAAGCAGATTCTTCAGGTGGAAAGACCAAACATGAAGCCGCTGATGAAGCAGGAGTTTCAATCGCGGCAACAGATGATGCAGTTGATCACCAGCGGCCCCTTTGATCAGGCCAAAGTGACGGCCCTGGCATCACAAGAAGCGCAGGTACACATGCAGCTCGAAGTCGAGCATGCGAAGATCGCTTCGCAGATCTACGGACTACTCGATTCAACGCAGAAGGCCAAAGTGGCAGACATACTGGCCAAGCATCAGCAGCGCATGCAGGAGCACGAACAGAACCAGGCGCCATCTGCTGACAAGCAGGAATAAACCGGCGTCGCTGACAGTCATGAACCGTATGAGGGGCGAGCGAAATTGTTCGCCCCACCATTCGCGCATCACCCAGGAGAAGACATGGCAAGTAGGGCTATGCACAGTGACTTCGTCGAGATAGTTGCGGAAGAGGTTTCATCCGGGATCGATCGTGCTGTCGGTTACTGGCTCGGGCGTATTGAACTCGAAGTTGTGGACCGCAGTCTCACGACCGCGCAGCGCATTGAAGCGATCGAAAGTATTCTGCAGGAGTACAAGATTCTGTCCGGCAGACTCGATGTCGGCTGTGCTTCGGCATGATACGAACCCCTTAGCTGATAGCGAGGAAAAGTTTTGAGTTTCGAGTCGGCGATTTCTTTTATGGACAGCTCCGACCTATTTTTCGTAATTTTGTGGGTCCTATTGGTTTTAGGAGCTTTCGCGGTGGCATTCCCAGAGCCTTCAAGCTCCGACGCGGTGAGGTCGCGGCACAATAGCCACTCTCGGTAGCTATACGCGTCGAGCGGCTTCTCTGCACCCAGCGCTGGTAGAATCGCATCTACTAGCTCATGCTGCTGGCCCATCTTCGCCCCCTTTTTCCATATATCAAGAAGTACCGGAGCAGCTACATCTGGGGAAGCGTGTGCGTCCTACTGATGAACGGTATTTGGGTGCTGTTTCCGCTAGTCATTGGCCGCGCAATTGACTCACTCAAGACCGCCGACGTCTCGCAGCAGATGCTCCACACCATCGCCAAGCTGGTGGGACTGATCCTTGCCGTTGCCGGCAGCAAAGCCATTTTCCAATTCCTGACCCGCTGGATCGTGATCGGCGTTTCGCGCGAAATCGAATTCGATCTTCGCATCCGTATGTTGCTTGGGCCGGCGATCATGTACTCGGCTAACACCATCGTGTTCACCGCGGGCGCGCTGGCATTCATGCTGTCGATTAGCCCCAAGCTGACGCTTTATGCGTTTCTGCCCTTACCCATTGTCAGCATCGTGATTCAGTACTTCGGGCGCCGCATTCATGAGCGTTTCGAGAAAATCCAGGCAATGTTCTCTGAGATTTCCGCCCGCGTGCAGGAGAGCTTCTCCGGGGTACGCGTGGTTCGCGCCTATGTTCAGGAGCGGGCTGAAACCGCGGCCTTCGAAAAATCGAACCGGGAGTATATCGCGCGCAGTCTCAAACTTGTCCGATTGATGGGCATGCTATGGCCGACGCTGGAGACGATGCTCGGGCTGGCGATCGTCCTAGTGCTCTGGATCGGCGGCAGGGAAGTGATCAATGGACAATCCAGCATTCGACTGATGTCGTATCTCGGTACAACGACCACCCTGAATCTGTACGGCTCGATGACCGTCGGGGATTTTGTCACCTTCAATATGTACATGGTTTTGTTGACATTTCCGGTGATTGCGCTCGGATGGGTGATTAACATCTTTCAGCGCGGCACGGCATCGTTGGGCCGGATCTACGAACTGATGACCGAGCGGCCGGAAATCGCCGACGCACCGGGCGTTGTGCCGCATCCTGAGCTTCATGGTGATATTGAATTCCGGCAGTTGAGTTTCGCCTATAACGGCACGACCGTGCTGCACGACGTCAATCTTCGCATTCCGGCGGGCAGCAGCCTGGCAATCGTCGGGCCGACTGGCTCCGGCAAAACCACTCTTGTAAGCCTCATTCCTCGTATTTACGACGCAGACCCGGGATCCGTACTGATAGACGGCGAACCAGTTCGCGATTACCCGCTGACGGATTTGCGCCGCAACATTGGATTCGTACCGCAGGAGACGTTCTTATTCAGCGAGACGATTCGCGAGAACATCGCGTTCGGCGTGCAGAGAGCAAGTGATGAAGAAGTAAGTTGGGCTGCCGAGGCAGCCAATATCGCTACCGATATCGAGGGATTTCCTGACAAGTACCGGACACTGGTCGGTGAGCGCGGAATCACGCTTTCGGGTGGACAAAAGCAGCGTACCGCCATTGCCCGAGCGCTGATTCGCAATCCACGCATTCTAATCCTTGACGACGCACTTTCAAGCGTCGATACGCAGACCGAAGATAAGATCCTCAACCATCTTCGCGAAGTGATGCACGGACGCACGACGATTTTCATTTCGCATCGCGTCTCAACGGTGCGCAACGCCGACCGCATCGCCGTGCTGCATGGCGGGCAGATTGTCGAACTTGGCAGCCACGACGAATTACTCGCGCTGAACGGCTATTACACCGACCTGTACAACAAACAGTTATTGGAAGAGGAACTGGCAGAGGTTTGATTTCCGGCTGATCCAGCAGGTAGTTGTGACCGATCTCTGACAACATTTTGGGCGCTGTTCCTTTACAATCCACCGCATGCAGCGGCGCCCTTCGCAGGAATTGCTCGATAGCGACCTTGGCACTCCGAAGGAAGTCTGTGATTCGCTGCTCGACCTGCGCTGGTTCAATCGCTGGTTCGGAGGCGTCGCAACCGTTCGCGGCATGATTCAGTCGATCGTGCAACGAACAGATGCCACTACTTTATCGGTTCTCGAGGTGGCGTCCGGCGATGGGTACATCCTCAAGACCCTCCAGCAAGAGTTTGCCGCAACCGGCATCGATCTGAGAATCACCCTGCTGGATCGGATTCTTGCGCATTTCACCTCGATTGGATCGTTTCCGAAAATCGCAGGCGACGCACTGCGCCTTCCTTTTGCAGATTCCACTTTCGACCTGGTTTCTTGCTCTCTTTTCGTACATCACCTCCCGCCTGAGCAGGCAGTGGTATTCGCGAAAGATGCGCTTCGGGTGGCGCGCCGAGCAGTTCTGGTGCACGATCTGATTCGTAATCCATTTCATCTGGCTCTGGCATACGCAGGACTGCCGTCTTACCGCAGCCGAATCACGCGGAACGACGCACCCGCGTCGGTGCGACAGGCGTACACCGTGAAGGAGATGGAAAACTTTTTTCGAGAAGCCGCCGCGACAAAGATCGAAACCCAACAGCATTATTTCTACCGCATGGGTGTGATCGCCTGGAAGGAACAGAGTGCATGATCTATGACTTGATTGTGATTGGCGCTGGTCCGGCCGGATGCGCGACTGCGATTTCAGCGGCACGAGATGGCGCGCGCGTGCTGCTGCTCGAGGCGGGGCGCTTTCCAAGGCAGAAGGTTTGCGGGGAATTTGTATCAGCGGAGTCGCTTGGCCTGCTCGAGAGCTTGCTTGTGGGGAATGAAAGGGCGCTTCTATTCAACGCTCCGCGGATTGGCAAGACTCGTGTGTTCGCGGACTGCCCAGAAGTGGCCGCAGAAATTACTCCTTCCGCTGCAAGCATCGCGCGCTTCGATCTTGACCGCGCGCTGTGGCGTTCAGCGATTCAAAGCGGAGTGAAGGCACAGGAAAATTGCGCGGTGCAGTCGCTCGAAGGCCCCAATGCAACTCCACCGAACAGGCCTGACACCTTTCGCGTTGTGACAAGAAACGAATCGTTTGAGGGCAAAGCCCTCGTCAATGCCACAGGACGCTGGTCTTTCCTCACCTCGGCAGCTACACGCGCGCGAGCGCCCAAAGACCGCTGGGTCGGAATTAAGGCACATTTTTACGAAGGGGATACGCCTTCATCGGTTGATCTTTATTTTTTTTCTGGCGGGTATTGTGGAGTGCAGCCAGTATCAGCGCCTAAGAACGGTTCTGGATGGCTCATTAACGCTTGCGCAATGGTGCAGGCGAATGTTGCCACGGATCTCGCCGAAGTTTTAGAGTCTCATCCTGCTCTCCGCGAGCGAAGCGCGAATTGGATCCCGGTGATGCAGCCGGTCAGCACCTCTCCGTTGATTTTTCACGAACCCGAGCCGGTACGTGATGGCATGCTGCAGGTGGGTGACGCCGCCACCTTTGTCGACCCGTTTATCGGCGACGGCATTTCGCTCGCGCTCCGCAGCGGCAATCTCGCTGCGCATTGTCTCGAACCTGTTCTTTCAAACCGCTCAAGTTTGCAACGGGCGGCGGCAGAGTATGAGCGCGAATACCGCAGGCGACTTGCTCCCGTTTTTCGCGCCTCTTCCCATTTCCGTAACTTCTTCAACCTGCCCGGAGTCGTCAGGCGACCAGTGATGTCTTTGCTACGGTACACACCTGCGATCACACGCCAACTAGTGAGAATGACGCGATAGTACGTTCAGCGCACGACCAGCACTTCACGTATGTTGTCGCGGGAGAGGAAGAATTTGATTGAGGCGAAGTCACGAAACAATGTCTCGATATGCCGATTGTTGAAGACGCGTTGCAGAGTGAGTGGCTTTTCCGAGGGCGGATTACGCGGATCGCGTTTGGTATTAAGCGTGTGCATTTCGAGATCGGCGCCTTGGGTCAAATGATAACGATAGTAGGGAGCATCGGGCCCTGCCTCGCGCGTATGAAAAAAGGCGAGTAACTGTCCGCCGGGCTTCATCATAGACCACAGCCGTGCGATGACCGGCTTCACCAGACTTTCGTCCATGTAGTCGGCCAGGTTCCAACAGAAGACCAGATTGAAGTGCGTATTCGGATACGCCAGGTTTTCTTCCAGAAACTTCTTGCTGTCGATTGCCGGCTGACCCTGTTCGTCCTTTATGACCAATTCCGGGTCGCGTGATGCCTCAAGTAAGTCCTGGCTGTAAATTCGATGCCCGTGCTCGGTGAAGAAACGGATATTGCTGGCGGAGGTGGGGCCAATATCGAGTACGCAAAGCGGCTCTTCTGCATTGAAGACGCGAGAAAGCTCCGCCATGGCACTTGAACGGCGTGTGTGGCGCTGTGAAGTTTTCGGCGCCGGAGGCGCTGTCGGCGTGCTGCGAAAGAATTTCATGGAGATTGCAGATTGCAGCGGACGGTTGCAGTCCGCGATGTCCCAGAGAGCACCGTCTCCGGGAAACACTTACTTGCATCTCAATATAAACGCTATTGGCCGCAAAGGCCAGATTACTTGGAGGTTTCGGAAGCTGAGGAGCTCCTGGCGCCAGTGGAAGCCGCGGCCGCAATTGAAGGCGGGCTGGACTGACTTTTGCCTTCTGGCACAATTTCAAGCTTGCCATTGAAAAACGCGCCTTCTTCAATCGCGATTCGTTTCGATTGGACGTCGCCATTTACCACGGCGGTTTTTCGCAGTTCTGTGCGTTCGCCGGCCTGAATATTTCCCTCAATCGTCCCGCCAACGATCACGTTTTTTGCTGAAACATTAGCATGTACCCGTCCATTGGGGCCGATCGTCAGACTGTTCCCGGAAAGCTGGATCGTGCCATCCACCTGTCCATCTATGTAAAGATCTTCGCTGCCGGAGAGATCCCCCTTGATGCGAACTGATTTTCCAATGTGCGCGAATTCGGACGATGCTGTGCTCATAATGTAACCTCCGCGAAGGGCGCGAACGCTAATGACACAGGATTGTAAACCATTCCCGGAAAGCGAGACTGAGAACCTGGCGCACTGAGCTCGTGCAATCAGAGCAGGGGACACGGAATCGGCCTTTATCGGGAGCTGTCCAACAGAGGAGTCGGCCGGTTACGTCTAGAATAAAACCCGGAGATGGCATGAGGTTCAGCCGTATTGGACGGTTCTGCGCTGCGATGAGTCTATGCGCGCTCCCGCTCGTTTGGAGTTCCGCACAACAGCCGGACCTTCCACCAGGCGAGCTAGTCCGCCAGGCGGTCAATAACGAAATGTCGGCGAATGCCGCATCCAACCGGCATTTTATGTTCAAAGATGAGAAGAGAACGCCACACCTATCTCAAACCAAGTTGATCGTGGAGACGCGAGATGCCACGGCTGGCATGATGTTTCTGCAGAACGGAGAACCGTTGAGTCCGCAACAACAGCAGGCCGAGAGATTGCGACTTGAAAATTATGTCCGCAATCCAGACGAATTGAATCGGAAACGCAAACAGGAGAGGGAAGACGCTGAACGAACTCAGCGAATTGTGAAAGCCCTGCCCGAGGCTTTCCTGTACCAGACCGACGGAACACAAGAAGGCACGGCCAACCTAGGCCGCGCCGGAGATCGCCTTGTGCGCTTAAAATTCAGACCGAATCCCAGCTACGATCCGCCATCGCGCGTCGAGCAGGTGCTTACGGGAATGGCGGGCACATTGCTTGTGGACTCCACGGAGAAGCGCATCGCGGAAATCGATGGGACGTTGCAGAAGGATGTCAGCTTCGGGTGGGGAATTCTTGGTCACCTGGATAGGGGCGGCCGCTTTGTCGTGCAACAGGCGGATGTGGGCGGAAAGCACTGGGAGCTGACGCGCATGGAGCTGGCGTTCACGGGGAAGGTCCTCTTCTTTAAGAGACTTGATATTCGTTCCAGTGATATCTTTTCTGAATTCCGGCCAGTGCCGAAAGATTTGAGTTTTGCGCAAGCAGTAGATCTGCTGAATGCAGAAGCTGCGAAAATGACGCGGACTGCTCCGTGAGGGCCCTGCCCTACTTAGCTGCACCTATCTGCCGATTGAATCCGAATGATGGAGGAGATTCCTCTGAAATTCCCTAAACGTATTCTTCCCAAATACATTTGCTCGCTGTTCACTGTACTTGTTTCATTAACCTCAGCACTCGGTGTCGCACAACCCGTTGCACCAACTCCGCCGATGGGCTGGAACAGTTGGGATTCGTACGGCACCACGGTGACCGAGGCGCAGATTAAGGCCAATGCCGACGCTATGGCGCGAGATCTCGCCAGTCACGGCTGGCGATACATTGTGGTGGACATTCAGTGGTATGAGCCGAATGCGCAAGGGCACGACTATGCTCCGGGTGCGAGGCTCGCCATGGACAACTATGGGCGACTGCTGCCGGCCGTGAATCGCTTTCCTTCGGCTGCTGACGGCACTGGCTTCACGCATCTTGCGGAGTACATTCACGGCAAAGGCCTGAAATTCGGCATTCACGTTATGCGTGGAATTCCCAGGCAAGCGGTCGAAAAGAACACACCAATTAAAGGCACGCAGTACCGTGCTGCCGACATCGTAGACAAAGACAACCCCTGCCGCTGGAACCCTGACATGTGGGGCGTGGATACCACAAAGCCCGGCTCGCAGGCCTACTACGATTCCCTTGCGGAGTTGTACGCCTCGTGGGGCGTGGATTTCATCAAGGCCGACGACATGGGCAGCCATCTTTATCAGCCAGCTGAGATCAAGGCTCTTTCGCTTGCGATTCGTAAAACGAGTCGACCAATCGTCTTGAGCATCTCTCCGGGGCCAGCCCCAGTTTCTGAAGCCGAGTTTTTTGAGAAATACGCGCAGATGTGGCGCATCTCCGACGATTTTTGGGACGACTGGAAACTGCTCAAAAAGCAGTTCGACTACACGCGCGATTGGGCCGAGTTCGTCGGTAAGAACGATACTTGGCCGGATGCGGACATGCTCCCACTGGGAAAATTGCGTGTGACCGCAAAAGAAGGCGGCGGCTCACCGACGAAGTTCACTGCCGACGAACAGCAAACGCTGATGACCCTATGGTCGATTTTTCGCTCGCCATTGATATTCGGGGGCGATCTGCCAAGCAATGACAAAGCGACAAATGCTCTGATCAGCAACGACGAAGTGCTTGCGGTCGATCAGCGCAGCTCCGGCAATCATCAGGTGTTTGAGGGAGGAAATGTTCGCGCGTGGATCGCAGATGTTCCCGGCGGCACAGATCACTACCTGGCCGTCTTCAACCTCGGCGATGACGTTATAAACGTCGATTTGCCATGGAGTAAAGTCGGCATCAACGCATTCATTCTTGAGGTTCGAGATCTGTGGCAGAGAACCTCACTCGGGGAAAAAGACCGCTTACTCGTGGCCTTGCGCCCGCACGCGAGCGCTCTGTATCGCGTCTCGCACTAACATTTTTTGTAATCTGTTACCTAAGCTGAAACACCGACCTGTTCGAGAAGCAAGCAGATCTCTACTTGCTGGTCAGTGTTTTTAAGAATTGATAATAAAAATCCACCCCTTTGTAAAAGCCTTCTACTGAAACCCGTTCATCTCTTCCGTGCTCGCGATGGTCATCTCGCTCCTGCTGCACTCCCGAAATGCCATAGGTTGGTAGTCCCGCCGCCATCGTGTAAACGCCGTCTGAAGCGCCGGTCGCCATGGTTGGAAACACGGGAATCCCGGGCCACAATTTGGCGGATACGGTCATGATCGAATCAAAGACATCGGCTCGCAGCGGCGGCGGCGCAAACGCGCGTTGGTCGGGGATGGTATCCAGAATTTCGCCCGCACTGGTGATGTAGCGTACCGAAATCTTCGGATTAGCGAAGATGCGTATGAATTCGTCCCTGACTTCCTGTTTGGAGTGGCCGGGAAGAATGCGGCAATTGACAACTGCCTCCGCCCGTCCGGGAAGCGCATTGTTCGCGTGGCCGCCTGACAGGCGAGTAGCAACGCACGTGGTGTGCAGCCGCGAATTATCGATCGGATCTTTAGATAGCCCGGCGATAGCGCTTTCGTCAGGAGGCGTCCGCAGCATCGCTTTGATATCAGCGGCCCGCTGTCCGGGCTCTACCGATACGAGATGCTCGTAGTAAGCGCGTGTCACGTTATTCAATTCGAACGGAAACTTGTGCTGTTCAAGTTCGATCAACGCGTGCGCGAGTTCATAGATCGCATTGTCAGGCCGCGGCTGTGAACTGTGCCCGCCGGGGTTGGTGACCACGAACTGATAGTCGGAGTAGAGCTTCTCAGTTGCGTCCACGATCAGCGCAAGCGCCTTGCCATGGTCCGCGTGGACTTCGCCGCCATCATGATTCAACACGAATTCCGAATCGACGAGCTTGCGCTGATTTTTCAGCAGCCAATCAACGCCATTAGAGCTGCCACCTTCTTCATCCGCGGTCAACGCCAGAATGATGTCCCGATCCGGAACGAACCCTTCCTTCTTGAAACTAATCAGCGTTGCGACCATTATGGCGTCGCCATCTTTCATGTCCTGCGTGCCACGCCCATAAAAGTAGCCGTCTTTCTCGACGAACTGAAATGGGTCAGTGGTCCAGTCTTCGCGGCGGGCTTCGACGACGTCGAGATGTCCGATCAGCAGCACTGGTTTGTGCGTGCCCGATCCATGCAAGCGCACCACAAGATTCTTCTTGCGATCATTCGGCCCACCGATGTAAATATCGCTGTCGGAAAATCCGGCATCTCGAAAACGCTGCGCCATGGCCTCGGACGCCGTGGTGACGTTGCCGACAGAATCTGTGGTATCGGTAAGCGATTCAATATTTTCCCTCGGGCTGCATATTAGAACTGCGGAATCGGACCGCGGAGCGTAACAGTGGCGCGCTTCACGCGGAATTAAAGATTGTACCCGTTGGTGCTATGTAGTTGTCGCTCAAGGCACTAGATTGAATTGCTAGATCGGTTTTTCGGATTGGATTTCTCCTGGGGCTTTTTTGCGGCCTCCCAGACCTCTGCGGTTGAAACCTTTTGCTTTGAAAAAAATCTCCCAAAACCTCGTGCGCAAACTCAAAATTCATGGCATCTTCAAACATCTTCTTACGAAAGGATGCCCGAATTGGCGCATTTCACAATTAAAACGCTAAGCGGGCAACTTCGGCTAATAAATAGCCGAGGTTGCTATTGGGCGTCGCTCCGGTCGCGCTAGTTAGTCTCCAGCGCCGATCTCATCGGCGCTCCTTCCGCAATAATTAAGGTTTG
>QHZW01000407.1 GCA_003224815.1 Acidobacteriota bacterium
ATTGCTTAGGTTTATCGTCTTTCCGACGATGCTCGGATCACCGCCCAGCCGGCGTTTCCAAAACGGATAACTCAACAAGACCACCGGCTGGGAGTGTTGCACGAATTCTTCCGGCCTGAACAACCGTCCCAGCGAAGGTTCTACACCGAGCGTCTGAAAGAAATCTTCCGCCACAAGAATGCCGGTAACCGGTGTTGGCTGGCCATTCCCCACAAGCTTGAGATTGTCAGGTCCGGTGAAGGCAAAGTAACCACTGACAGATTGAAAAGAGTGGTTTTGTTGTTGGAAGTCCTGAGTTGCGTCTGCCGTATATGTCTTGCTCGATTCGCCGGCTTTGGGGTCCTTCTCCACGATCCGCACCAATTGCTCCGGATCGCGAAAGGGTAACGGTCGCAGCAAAATCGTATTTACGACGCTGAAGACAGCGATATTTGCCCCAATGCCGAGCGCGAGGATCACGACGGCGACAACTGTGAACCCGGAATCGCGCCGCAACATCCGGAAGGTAAAACGTAAGTCTTGCCTCAGGATATCGACCCAGGGCAGGGTCCGTGATTCGCGATGCCGCTCAAGCGCTTGCTGTACTCCCCCAAATCGGACCAGGGCCTGACGCCGGGCTTCTTCTGCGGGCATACCGCGACGGAGGTTTTCTTCCACGGCCATTTCGAGATGTGAAGCCATCTCTTCGTTGACTTCCTGATCGAGTTGATCGCTGTGGAAGAAGGAGCGAACTCGGTTGAGTGCCTCTCGGAGGGAATAACTCATGGCTCGCCTCCTTCGCCTTGCATGGCGAGAACTCGCCCCATGACTCCCGCCAGCCGCTGCCAATGAGCAGTGTTTTTCGCCAAATGCTTCTGACCGAGCCTTGTGATCGAGTAGAACTTTGCCTTGCGGTTGTTGTCAGAAGTGCCCCACTTGGCGGTGATCCAGCCGCGCTGCTGCAATCGCACCAGCGACGCATAAATCGTCCCCTGGTTCAAGAGGACTTGATCACCGCTCACCTGTTCAATACGCCGGGCAATGCCGTATCCATGTAACGGACCCAAAACTTCCAGTGTTTGCAGGACCATAACATCTAGCGTTCCTTGCAAAAGATCGAGTTTAGATTGCCCCATCCGGCTCTCCTGTGTTGACCCCACATAATATTTCATATCCGATGTGGTATTGCCACAGGACGATCCGATTTATTTTGTGGGTTCATGTTGAGCGGCTCAAAGTGAATCGATACGGCATCGAAATTCAGCGTCCTTCCGAAAGGGGCGAAGATCTTCGACAAGTGCCGATAAATGCGCCGAGGCAGCAAGCAGACGCCAGTTGGTGGATGGTCGGCAAGCCGGAGGTGCGCCGGGATAAACCGGCATGTTGTAGGAGATGAAAGAGCCCTACAGGAAAGGAGAACAGCGACTCCATCCTGGCCTCGAGTCTTGCAGGAGACACCGCGAGGTGCCTCGTGAAGCTTAGACCAGAGGTACCAGTGGGCCGGGCTATTGAGCTTCGAAAAGCCGATGGATCAGGATGCCGACTCCTTTCCGAGATGGAGGAAGGCAACACGGCAACCACGCGATTCGCGAGTGGCTGTCCGGTCCTGCGTAGTCTGAGAACCCGCGCACGCTGAGAAACAACATGCACGAGAACCGGGAGATCTCCTGTACGTCTTGCTCGAAAGAACAAGACCGGTCCGCAAAGGCCATAAACCGAACGGCGGACATGGGCGTGCAGGAGAAGTCGGACTGTGCCGTAGTACCTGTGAACCAGTCGAACAAAGAAGCGCAAGCTTCCGCGGAGTCTGGGGAGGGAAGGGCACAGACTAAGGAGAACATCGTTCAATCACACAAGCTCCCGACACAGAGCGGGAAAGGCTTGTCCCAGGGATTGTGCGGTGTGCGGCAAGCAGCAAGAGGAAGGAAGCAGGAACGATTCACCGCTTGTGAACAGATGGTTCAACTGTCCGTTAATCCCCACCTTTGGCAGCCTTCCCGCGCAGACGATACGGTCGGCTCACACAGTTACGTATGGAAGGGGCCCTGCTTCAGTCACAGAGGTTCAATGCAGTTGAGGA
>QHZW01000408.1 GCA_003224815.1 Acidobacteriota bacterium
TTACGGCTGACCGTCGGAGCAGATCATACTTCGGCACGAAACGACTGAGTCAGTTCTGCCTGAGTGCTGGCATTGGCAGCGGAATATTGTATGTCTTCGCTCCCGCGCCTGCCCCTGCTTCACACGTGTTGGGTGGAGTGGTGCAGATGGAGTGCGTGCCTTGGCATTCCGCGGCCCAGAACATGAAACCGAGCAGGCCATGAGTAGTGCCAGCACCGTTCGGAGCGACGGTTTGAACGTAACTTCCCGTGCTGTTCTCGAGTGACGCACTGAAATTGTTGCACTCGGGGGCGGGATTGTGGCCGGTCACGATGTACAGACTTCCGGTGAACCGATTAGGCGCGAGCGGCGGGACAGGTGGAGCATAGTTTGCCTTGCCGTCGATGTGCTGCTGCCAGTTGCTTTCCGCGCCGGAAGTGTTGGGCTGCTTGTTCGGGACCATAGCGTTGGCATAATCGAGCACCGGCGCGGCATTGTTCAACCAATTGACCGTCGCATATCGAGTGATGTCTGTCAGCCATTGGTCGCCGGCTCCGAGGTCAATGGTCAGCCGTGCCGCTGGGTTCGCGCCGGTTGCGTCATACGGAATCTGGGAGCGGTAGGCGTTTACGAAGGCCTGTAGTCCGGTGAGATTCGGGCTGGAACTGTTCTCGTAATCAATTTCGATGCCGACCCCGAGACTCTTAGCTAAAGCCGCTGCATTCAACCCAAGCTGGGTGGGATTTGCCGAAAGCGCCTGGTCCCAGAAACTGGTGTACGTGATGCCGCCGATCGAGAGCATCACGCGGATGTTGTGACTGGTAAAGTAATTCACGATGGCCGAATTCATCCCGATGGGAACGCCATTCACGTCGCCGGCGTCGTTGGTCTTGTTCAGCAGCTTCAGCGGTTGAACGAAACTGAGAATCACGAGATTGACTGAGGGCAGGCCGGAACCATCGCCACGGTCGATGATCCAATGGTTCTTCGTATCGAAGTCAGTCATGTTGCGCACGCTGGCCCAGGTGCAGTAATCGCTGCCGCAATGCCAGGCGCCGTAAATCTGCATTTGGGCAGGAGCCGTTGAACACATCAAGAGCGCTAGCGCGCTCAATGAAACCACGTACACGATTGCTTTATGCATACCATCTCCACAGTTTTGAAATTCCTGACGAAATGCGGGTTCGGCCCGATGTCGTTTCGCGCCCGTCAGCGCACATCAGCTTTATACCTCTTGTTAAAACGCGTCAATACAGGGAATGCTGCAGAATGGAGTGGGCGCAGAACGGACATTCGCGCGGTCGTCTAAAATTTCTTTGAGAAGATCACGCTCGTAAAATGCTCTCCGATTCCATCATTCTGAAGAATATCCAGCGGCAGCCGAAGCAGACGGCGGGATACAAGACGCTGCTGCGCGAACTCGGATTGCATGGCGACGATCGCAAGCGACTGTCGTCTCATTTGCAGAAACTGGTTTCCTCTAAGCAACTAATTCAACTGGACTCGGACAGGTACGCGATTCCGCAAGTCGCTTCAGGAAGGAATATGGTCGCCGGCAAGCTCAGTCTGCATCGCGATGGATTCGGGTTTGTGCTGCCGGACTTGAAATCAGTGAATGCTGCGCTGAAAGCGCGTCTTTCGGGAGACATTTTTATTCCGCCGCCTGCAATCGGTTCGGCTATGCACGGAGACCAGGTACTTGTGGAAGTCACAAACGTGCGGCCTGATGGCAGGGCTGAAGGGAGAATTGTGAGACCCGTCCAGCGTGCGCACCCCAGCGTAGTTGGAGTTTTTCATTATGGTGGGCGCCAGAATTATGTTGTTCCGATTGATCAGCGGGTGTCGCAGCAGATTCTGATTCCGAGTGGGATGGAGCAGCCGGAGAAAGTGTCGTCCGTCGTGCGTCGTACGTCGTCCGCAAATGCCTTAGAAACAGAAGGCAGCGGTGGACGCGAAGAGTCTTCGCGAAGAACGCACGACGAACGACGTACGACGAAATCCAAGCATCGCGTCCTCGGCGAAGAAGCCGCGCGCCGTTCCGACTGGACTGATCTCGAAAACGTTGTGGTTGATGTCGAGATCACGGACTGGCCGACAGCCACGCAGAATCCCCGTGGGCGTGTGACTGAAATCCTCGGGTACGAGGATGATTTCGGCGTCGATGTCGAAATCATGATCCGCAAGTTTCACTTGCCACACCGGTTCCCTGACGACGTTCTGCACGAAGCCGAAGCGATCGAGCCAATTATCTCTTCGGCGGAATTGCGCAAACGGCGCGACTTTCGCGACCTGCCGATTGTCACGATTGACGGCGAGACCGCGCGCGACTTCGATGATGCTGTTCTAGTGCGTCGTTTGGAGAATGGAAGTTTCGAACTGCAGGTCCATATTGCCGACGTCGCGCAATACGTCACGCCCGATTCCGCGCTCGATCAGGAAGCACGGCTGCGCGGAACGAGCGTCTATTTCC
>QHZW01000409.1 GCA_003224815.1 Acidobacteriota bacterium
GTTCCCAGTTGTGCTTCCGACGGCTTACGAGCAAATTCTGCCCGCGCATGAATGACTCATATTCGCGAATCGCACCCATCAATTCCGTGACTCCCGTGCCTTCGGTTGCGACCGCCTTCACGATGGGTGGCGTCCATTTGTCTTCGCGCTGCGCAAGCGACTGCAAAGCCCGAATTTCTTTCTCCACTCGCTCTGCGCCGTCATAATCGCTCTTGTTGATCACAAAGATATCAGCGATCTCCATGATGCCGGCCTTGATGCTCTGCACATCGTCGCCCATGCCCGGGACGAGAATCACGACTGTTACGTCGACTACGCGAACAATGTCCACCTCGTCTTGGCCGACGCCGACAGTTTCAATCATGATGATGTCGCGCCCGGCGGCATCGAGGACGAGGCTGACGTCAGCGGTCGCGCGCGCCAGGCCGCCAAGCGATCCACGTGTGGCCATGCTGCGGATGTAAATCCCCGGATCAGCAAAGTGCGACTGCATGCGGATGCGGTCCCCGAGAATGGCGCCTCCGGTGTAGGGACTCGTAGGATCAACGGCGATGATGCCGACGGTGTGGCTCTCTTTGCGAAACTGCTTCGCCAGTTGATCCACGAGCGTGCTCTTACCCGCGCCGGGCGATCCGGTGATGCCGATGGTTAGGGCCTTGCCAGTGTGCGGGAACAAACCCTTAAGTAGATCAATCCAACCAGGCGCATGATTCTCGACGGTGGAGATGGCGCGGGCGAGCGAGCGAGCATCGCCGGAGCGCAGTTGCTCAATCAAATTTTCTCGAGAAGCCAAACCGAAAGTGTAAAGAACTTCGGGATTATTTGCCTCTGCTCCAGGACCGAGCCATAAATCGTTCGGGCTTGCCCGAGAGAACCTGGAGCGCACGGGCGAGATTGCGTTCACGCGCCTCGGCAGACTTCAAAGCTGCGAAGTAGCGAAGAACTTTTTTCTTTCGGCTCGGAATGAGAGCCTCCCAGCTTCTTCCTGTCGCTGGATTCTTCCTCAATACCGTCCGGAACCACACAGGCATGGCGTGTGCAAGTCCGCTTCCATATTTAGTGTCAAAGCGGACCTCCACCTCAATTCGATCGCCCAAGTCGGTGCGGGAAGCTTTGCGGAGCTTGCCATTCAGATACAGGCGAAAGCTGCCGTCGCCAATTGGCATCATGTTGATGGGCGAAGGCTCCTCTGGCGTTCCCTTTACACGGACAAGCACGGGCATTGGTTTGCGCCAACCCGGCTTGAGTTGTGACGCGCGTTTGGCGCTCACCGCTACATACGGATTGACACCGTGGATTTTCACCAGAGCTGTAAAACGCAAAGTTGCCATAATCAGCGTTGGCTGCTGTTCAAACCGGCTTGTCGAGCTTCGCTCGACCTGGACGGGAGAGGGAGCCCGTCCCCACATGGTCTTTGCCGTTCCTAAGCCATGGCTTGCCACTCAAATAAGAGCTTTGGCTAACGGCTAAAAAGCTAAGAGCTACTCCTTCAGCAACTGCCGGGCAATTACCAGCCGCTGTATCTCGCTCGTGCCTTCACCGATGGTGCACAGCTTCACGTCGCGGTAGAACTTTTCGGCAGGATAGTCTTTGATGAATCCATACCCGCCGTGAATCTGCACGCCTTCATTGGCGCACTTGACTGCAACTTCGCTGGCGAAGAGTTTGGCCATCGATGACTCAAGCGTGGTCTTCATTCCGGCGTCTTTCATCGCCGCAGCGCGCAACGTGAGCAGCTTTGCAGCCTCGATCTCTGTCGCCATATCTGCAAGCTTCCACTGGATCGCCTGGAAATCGCTGATGGGGCGGCCGAACTGCTTGCGCTGCTTGGAATAATTCAGTGCGGCATCGTATGCACCTTCAGCCATTCCGAGCGACAAGGCGGCAATCGAGATGCGACCTCCGTCGAGCACGCGCATGGCGTCCACGAACCCCTGGCCTTCGGTACCGAGTAGATTCTCAGCGGGAAGCACGCAGTCTTCGAAGATCAGTTCGGCGGTGTCACTGGCGCGCAGGCCGAGCTTGTCTTCTTTTTTCCCGGGGCGAAATCCTTTAGTGTTTTTCTCTACGATGAAAGCCGATAATCCGTGGGTGTGCGCAGCCCGGTCTGTTACCGCAATCACGACCAACACGTCAGCGTAGTGGCCATTGGTGATGAAAGTCTTATTGCCGTTCAGCACCCAATCTTTGCCGCGACGTACTGCCGTCATGCGGGCGCTGCCCGCGTCCGAGCCAGATGAAGGTTCGGTCAACCCCCATGCGCCGATGAATTCTCCGCTCGCCAGCTTCGGAATATATTTCTTCTTCTGAGCATCGTTAGCCGCGAGATAAATGTGGTTCGAGCAGAGGGAGGTATGCGCAGCGACGATGATTCCCACCGAACCATCCACGCGCGAGAGTTCCTCAATTGCGGTGACATATTCGAC
>QHZW01000256.1 GCA_003224815.1 Acidobacteriota bacterium
AGCGGCCGTCCCGCGCTTTGGGCCTATCTAGTTGCGACCTTTTGCGGCATCGGGACACTTGGGCCTGGTCCCGGAACCTGGGGCTCGGCGGCTGCCATACTGATTTGGGCGGGGATCGGAAGCGCCATCAAGCCGGGGCTTCAGACACCTCTTCTCGCAGCGATGGCAGCCATCGCTGTTGCGCTCGGTATTCCGGCTGCGACCCTGGTGGCACGAGCATCCAGGAAGAAAGACCCGGGATTCGTTGTCATTGATGAAGTTGTAGGGCAGTGGATTACGGTGTTGTTTGCACCGGTGACATGGAAAACTCTTCTTCTCGGATTTATACTTTTTAGAGGCTTTGATATTTTGAAGCCCCCGCCTGTACGGCAATTAGAACGGCTTCCAGAAGGAACTGGAATTGTCGTCGACGACGTTGCCGCAGGCCTGTACGCGCTGTTTGTGATGCAACTTGTATTGCGCTTTGGGCTTCTTTCAAGATAACTATTTCTAGCGATTATCTCGTTATGTCAATTTCAGACCGTCTCCTGGGCAAGAAAAATGTTAACGGCCATCCGCATATTGAGGCGGTAGCGCCATCGGCCGCCCTACCCGGGGGAGAGGTCAGGATCGTGGGAAGTGGCTTGCGACCGAATGAACTCCGACGTCCGCGCGTGAAATTCGGCGATGTAGAAGCGCCCGTGATCATCAGCTCCGATGATTTCGTGGTGGCGCGAGTTCCCGAGGGCGCAGGTTCTGGGCCGGTTATTGTTTCGACGAATGGACACGCCAGCAACGCGCATCAGGTTAGAGTTGCGGCTGCGATCGCTGACAATTTGCATCCAGTAACCAATCCGGCGATCGATGCTGAAGGAAATATTTACGTTACGTTTTCTGGTTCCCGAGGTCAGAAGGTGCCGGTCGCCATTTTCAAGATCGATACCAATTACAACATCAAGCCTTTCGTTGTGGACCTGATGAATGCGACGTCGATCGCGTTCGATCGCGCGGGACAAATGTACGTTTCATCCCGGTACGACGGTACGGTGTATCGGGTTGCGCCGAACGGCACCATGTCTACTTACGCGGAGAGTATGGGAGTAGCCACCGGAATAGCGTTTGATCGCGAAGAGAACTTGTATGTCGGCGATCGCAGCGGCACGATCTTTAAGATCAGCCGTGATCGCCAGATTTTCGTTTTCGCCACCCTGGAGCCTAGCGTCTCCGCTTATCATCTGGCATTCGGCCCCAAAGGCGATCTGTTTGTCAGCGGGCCGACACAATCCAGCTTCGATGCGGTCTACAAAGTTGACCCCCATGGCGCTGTTTCCGTGTTTTATCGAGGTCTAGGACGCCCGCAAGGAATAGCGTTTGATAAGGAAGGCAATCTCTATGCCGCCGCCTCTCTCGGCGGAAAGCGCGGCGTTGTGAGAATTACTCCGGACGGCCAAGCTTCGCCCGCAGTTGCTGGTCCCGGCCTGGTCGGACTGGCGTTCACGTCTGGACGCTCCGCGATTCTGGCCAGCACCAGCGCTTTGCACCATCTTGCGTGGGAAGTACCTGGCCTGCCGCTTCTCGCCCCGTCGTAGTCTTCGTTTACACTTCAAAACGTGATCGCCGAAATCATTGCTGTCGGCTCGGAACTGCTGACACCGTTTCGTCAGGACACCAACTCGCTTTATTTGACGGAGCAACTGAACCGTCTGGGCGTGCAGGTTGGGTTCAAGACGATTGTTGGTGATGATCGCAGGCACATCGTACAGGCAGCGAAGGTGGCGCTGGCGAGAACTGACATCCTGATTTTCATCGGCGGTCTTGGCCCCACCGAAGATGATCTCACTCGCGAATCAGTGGCTGAAACTCTGGGCCTGCAACTGCGGCGTGATCCGGAAATTCTGCAATCGATTGAACGCCGTTTCGCCGAGCACGGCTGGAAGATGTCGGCCAACAATGTGAAGCAGGCTGATGTGCTCGCGGGAGCGACGCCCCTTCCCAATGCAAACGGCACCGCCCCGGGGCAGTGGATCAGCGGCAGGTCCGATGGCAAGGAAAAGATTATCGTTCTGCTGCCTGGGCCTCCACATGAACTAAAAGCGCTGTTTGAGAGTGCCGTGCTCGAACGTTTGCACGCGAAAGTCCCAAAACAATTCATTGCCACACGCGTATTGAAAATTACAGGAATGGGTGAATCGGCGTGCGACGCGCGTGTGGCGCCAATTTACAAGCGATTCACCAATGTGAACACTACGATTTTGGCCGGCCCCGGAGACATCCAGTTACACCTCCATACGCAGGCTGCCTCGATAGAGGCTGCACAAAAAGCTGTCGATACGCTGGCAGATGAGATCGAAAATGAGCTCGGCGATTTTGTGTATTCCGATAATGGCGACCCGTTGGAGCAAATTGTGAGTTACTACCTCCAGATGCGGAATGCAACCTTGTCCGTGGCTGAATCGTGCACCGGGGGACTCGTCGCCGAGCGGCTTACTTCGATCAGCGGAAGCTCGCGGTACTTCGTAGGCGGAGCTGTGGTTTATTCGAATGATTTGAAAATTCGTTTCGCAGATGTGCCGGAAGATCTGCTGGAAGTTTATGGTGCAGTCAGTGAACCCGTCGCTAAAGCGCTTGCCGAGGGAATTCGCAAGCGCTGCGGAACTACTTTAGGCATTGGAGTAACCGGGGTGGCGGGACCCACCGGTGGGTCAGCAGAAAAGCCTGTCGGGCTTGTTTTTCACGCGCTCGCTGGCGAGAGTGGAACCGAGGTCATCAAGCGAAACTTCACCGGCGATCGTTCTCGTATCCGCTGGTACGCCTCACAACAGGCTTTGGATATGGTAAGGAGAAAGCTGATGTGAGGGTCCCGTCATTGGATAGCGCCATGCTCTGTATAATTTCCTGTCCGCGCCATGTCATTCCACACGCTCGAACTCGCCTACGAATCCCGAATCGCGACCATCACTCTCAATCGGCCCGAAAAACGAAACGCGCTCAGCTTTGAAATGATCGGGGAATTCCTGGCCGCTCTGGACGAAATCGAAAAATCGGGCGCGCTGGTCGTGATATTCACCGGGGCAGGACAAGCCTTTTGCGCCGGCATGGATCTGGAAGAACTGAAATCATTGACAGGCAAATCGCCTGCCGAAAACCTGGAAGACTCGAAGAGAATGGCGCAGCTCTTCCGGCGACTGTACGATTTTCCTAAACCTACCATTGCCGCGGTAAATGGGGCAGCAATCGCCGGCGGTACCGGCCTTGCAACCGTATGCGACTTTACGCTGGCCGTTCCTGAAGCGAAATTCGGATACACAGAAGTGCGCATCGGATTTGTGCCTGCAATTGTTTCCTCGATTCTTGTGTGGCAGGTTGGCCATAAGATTGCGCGTGATCTGCTCCTGACGGGAAGAATCTTCGACGCGGCGCAAGCGCGTCAACTGAGGTTGGTGAATGACGTTGTTACGTCTGAGAGCCTGATGAACCGCGCACGCGAACTCGCCGGACAGCTCATGGAGAATAGTCCCACTTCATTGCGCTTAACTAAGAAATTGCTCAATGATTTTATTCGCGACGTACTTGATCGTCAGACTGAAGAAGCGGTCGCCGAAAATGCCGCGATCCGACAAACGGCGGATTTTCACGAAGGCGTGAATTCGTTTCTTGAGAAGCGCAAGCCGCGCTGGAGCGGCCCATGACGGAGCACGTGGGCGAAGTCAAGGTTCGCGTGCGCTATGCCGAAACCGACCAGATGGGGGTCGTGTATCACGCTAATTATTTAGTGTGGTTCGAGGTCGGCAGGGTTGAGTTCCTGCGCAAGTTGGGTTTTTCCTATCGTGAGATGGAGGAGAATGATGCCTGCTTCATCGCGGTGGTTGACGCTCGTTGCCGCTATCGCGCTCCGGCACGCTATGACGACGAGATCATCGTGCGAACGCATCTCAAGAATGCGCGCGAGTCGCTGGTGCACTTTGGATATGAGATCGTTCGCAGTACCGACGGCACGCTGCTGGCCGAGGGCGAGACCACACACGTGGTAACTGACGCGCAAATGAAGCGGCGCACAATTCCAGAGAAGTATATGCGAGCATTTTGTGAGGCAGCAGGAAGAAATTTCTTAACCACCGAAGACAAAAAGCATTAAGCACGAAGGTTCACGAAGGAAACCGAAGAACGGCTGTGATTGATGAACGCCCTCCACATTAATGGTAATGATCTCACGCTGGAAGCCGTGCGCGAAGTCGCGGCGGAGGGGCGTCCGGTGCTGCTCGCGGCAGATGCTCGTGAGGCCGTGGACCGCGCACGCGCCGTGGTGGAAGAACTGGTTGCGAGCAATCAACTTTCCTATGCAATAACAACCGGCGTCGGCAAACTGAGTGACGTTCGAATCGCCGGGGACCAGATTCGCGAACTGCAGGTGAATCTCGTGCGGTCGCATGCAGTGGGTGTCGGAGATCCGCTAGCGGTTGCGGAGGCTCGCGCAATGATGTTGCTTCGCGCTAATTCCCTTTCCAAAGGCCATTCGGGCGTGCGTGCCATTATCATTGACCGCATTTGCGAGTTGTTGAATCGGCGCGTGACCCCATTTGTTCCGTCGCAAGGCAGCGTTGGAGCCAGCGGCGATCTTGCTCCGCTCGCGCATCTTGCTCTCGCGTTGATTGGCGAAGGTGAGTGTCTCGATGAAAACAGCGCGCGCATTCCGGCCACCGATGCGCTGCGGAAGGCTGGAATCGAGCCGCTGGTGCTCGAAGCCAAAGAAGCGGTGTCGCTTATCAATGGCACTCAGGCGATGCTCGCGTATGGCACCCTCTCGCTGCTCGCTGCCGAAACACTGGTTGATTCTGCCGACGTGATTGGGTCCCTGACACTCGATGCGCTGCGTGGCACAGACGTTGCATTCGATGAACGCATTCACAAGGCTCGGCCCCATGCAGGCCAACTTAAAACCGCAGCCAACCTCCGCCGCATGCTCGAGGGCAGCCAGATTCGCGAGTCGCACCGTGAGTGCGGACGAGTCCAGGACGCATACTCGCTGCGGTGCATACCTCAGGTTCATGGTGCCGTGCGCGACACGTTCGCGCATTGCCGCGACATTTTCGAGATCGAAGCAAATTCCGCGGTGGACAATCCGTTGGTATTTATTTCTGACAGGAGCAACGCGGAGCTACGCTCCGCAGAACGAGCGGGGATGCCCGTTCCCACACGCCCTGAGGAGACCGTCGTCCTTTCCGGCGGCAACTTTCACGGCGAGCCCGTCGCATTCGCGCTCGATTTCATGGCCATCGCTCTCAGCGCGCTTGCCGGAATTTCCGAGCGTCGCATCGAGCGACTCGTCAATCCTGCTCTCAATGAAGGCCTTCCGCCATTTCTTGCCGCGGGTGCTGGCCTGAATTCCGGCTTCATGATGCCGCAGGTTACGGCTGCCGCCCTGGTAAGTGAAAATAAGGTGCTGGCGCATCCTGCTTCGGTCGATTCGATTACTACTTCCGGCAACAAAGAAGATTACGTTTCGATGGGTATGACCGCTGCGATCAAGTTGCGGCGCGTCGTTGAGAACACGCGCAACGTTCTGGCGATTGAAGCGATGGCAGCGGCGCAGGCGTTGGATTTCATTGCTCCGCTCGAAACCGGACCTCGCGGAAAGAAGGCGCATGCGGCGATCCGCGCAGTCTCTCCGAAAATGGAGAAAGATTGTGTAATGTACAACGACTTTGCAAAGATCGCGCGGGTCATCGCAGAACGCAAACTCAGCGCTATGCTGGACTAAGGAGTCATCGTGAACAAATCAGAGTCAACCATTGATCGCAGGAAGTTTTTGTCGAAATCGGCAGCCGTGATTGCAGGCGGCACGGCGCTCGCGAAAACGGCGCTTTCGTACGGCAGAATTATCGGCGCCAACGACCGCATCTCCTTGTGTCACGTTGGCAACGGGAGCCGTGGCGAGGACCTGGATTGGATCATCGCGCAACTTGCAAGCAAACAAAATGTAGAAATGACGGGCGTGTGCGATTTATGGAAAATGAATCGCGAGAAGGCGGTCGCTGCAAACCAGAAGTATCACGGACGTGCGCCTCGGGCGTTCTCGCACATTGAAGAAGTTCTTGCGGCTCCGGAGATCGACGCCGTCATTCTTTCTACTCCTGACCATGCTCATGCGCCTCTGCTGAAGATGGCCGCCGAAGCCGGGAAGGACGCCTACGTCGAAAAGCCGATGGGCAATGTGCTTGAAGAAGCAAAAGCTGCGCGGGATGCGGTCAAGAAAAATAATCGCATCGTCCAAGTCGGAACACAGCACCGCAGCGAACCACATCCGCGGGCAGCGCACGACCTGGTGCAGACAGGTGTGCTCGGCGACGTCAGCAAGGTTGAGATTGTCTGGAACTACCACGGTCCGCGCTGGCGCGGACGGCCTGTAAGCAAACAAGTCCGCGAACAAGATACCAACTGGCGCAAATTTCTTTTGAACAAACCCTATCGGCCATTCGATCCGCAGGTTTATTGCGAGTTTCGCCTGTACAAAGAATTTTCCAGCGGCATTCCCGATCAGTGGATGAGCCATGGCATCGACTTGGTGCACTGGTTCATGAAAGACAGTTTTCCACGCTCGGCAGTGGCACACGGCGGCGTTTATGCCTGGCACGACGGACGTGAGAATGCCGACACGTTTCAGGCTCTGCTCGAATACCCCAAGGGCTTTCTTGTGAGCTACTCGACCAGCTTTGGCAACGATGCTCCCGGGTTCACGCGCTATATGGGCAAGAACGCCACGCTTTTCAACATTGGCGGCGAGGGCAGCCCGCGCTACCAGTTGATCGAGGAGAAGGGCAATCACGAGCAAGACGACAGCGTCGATACCAAGCGGAAGTCGCAATACGTTCTTCTTCCTGGCGAGACGGAACTGCCTCCGATGGGCATCGATGACCGCTCGCTCGAGCACATGGCGAACTGGTTTGAGTGCATGCGCTCGCGTCAGCAGCCACACGCCACAGTCGATGACGGCTTCGCGCATTCAATCGCCTGCATGATGTCAACAGAGGCGTACTGGTCGGGGAAGAGGCAGTATTGGGACGCGAAGAACGAGATGATTGTCGATCATCCGCCGTCGGCATAACCTGATTCGCCATTCCGAGCGAAGTGGCTCGTTCGCGATTGGCGAACGAGTTCCAAATCGAGAAACCTGCTTTGTTCTTACGATAAATATTGGACCGTCTGCCTGATCAGTTCCGTCGTGGGTGGATACGGATCACCAGGCGCGTCGTATTCCATCGAGCAATAGCCCTTGTAGCCGCTGGATTTCAGAATGTCGAATGATCTTTTCATGTCAATGGTGTATTGCTTGCCATTGTCGCCGGCTTCTCCGGCTTTGACGTGGCAGATGTTGTAGGCGTGCTGGAACATGGCGGTGAGCGCGCGGTAGTTGAAATCGGCGCTGCCGCTCAGCATGGAGTTAGCGAAGTCCGGCAGCGCATGCAGAAATGAGTGATTGACGGCTTCGATTACCTTCACGATGAAGAGTGCGTCCTCGCTGACGAGGTCATCATTCTCCAGATTAACGACGACATTCTTTCCGGCGGCGTACCCGACGAGTTCGCGCAGGCTCTCAGCTGTGCGCGAAATGTCCGGCTGCGAATTCTTGGTTCCCTGAATATGCACGCGAACGCTGGGCGAGCCGATCTGTATGGCGATAGCAACGAACGTTTTTGCGTAGGCGATGGCCTTGGCGCGAGTAGCAGCGTCAGGGTCGTAGAAACTGTCCTTGCCATCGACTGCAATGTTGACGACTTTTACGTTTGCTTTCGTCAACGCAGTGCGGAAGGTGGCGAGATAATCCGGCTGCAGCGAATGAAAGTGGCGGCTGTGCGGCTCGATATGGTGAACGTTGAATTTTCTGACCACTTCGGCGGGAAAGTCCTTCAGGTCCATTCCGGGGAGCTTGGGATCGCGGTCGCGATTTGTCGGGCTCTCGATGTAGGCGCGAAACGGATATGAGGCAACCGAGATGCGTTGTCGCGGTGCGGTCGGAAATGAGATGTGCGGGTGAGGCGCACTTGCGGCGGAGCCCAGTTTAGCGCGGCTCCCGAGGAAGGCGGCGGTGGCTGAAGCACATACAGTTTCCAGAAACGTTCGTCGGTCTGTGCGCATATTAATAAGAAATTTGCGAGAGCGATTATATCCGTTCATTCGAACGGATCTCTTCTGCATTACCTTCCGCAGCGCAAAAACATCCATTCACCTTCGAAGACATGATGGCGCTCAAGCGTGTGGAGGAGCCTGAGGTGTCGCCGGATGGGAAGTGGGTGCTGTTCGCGGCAGTTGATGTTGATCTGAAGGCCAATACGAAAACTCCGCATGTGTGGCTGGTGCCGCTTTCTCCGACATCTGAAAACACGAGGGTGCCCCATCCTAGCCCGGTTTTGGCTAGGGTGGGTGACGAACAATCAAAAGCAGAGCCTGCCCTGAGCTTGCCGAAGGGTTCCTCGACTATACCGAACGACTCGCAAGCCAATCATTCGGCTTCGCTCGGAATGACAAGTGAGAGGGAGATCATCTCCGATCAGGATGCCGACCGGCCGCGCTGGGCACCGGATGGAAAGCGGTTCGCGTTCGTTTCGACCAAAGAGAATGGATCGCAAATCTGGGTTGCGGATTTTGATGGCGCAACGGGAACTGTGACTGGCAAGCACCGGCTGACAAATATTGCGACTGAAGCTGATGGCGAGCTGTGGTCCCCCGATGGAAAGAACATTCTGTTCAAGTCCGATGTGTATCCGGAGTGTGACGGCGTGCCTGCGGATGAAGCAGCCCGCAATGCAAAGAAGGTGGAAGAGGTTAAGAACTCAAAGGTCAAGGCGCAGATTTTCACTCATCTGTTGTATCGGCATTGGAATGCGTACAAGGAGGCGAAGCGGACGCATTTGTTTGTAATTCCAGCCGATGGCTGTGCGACGAACCATGTAGGGGCGGGTGCCCCCACCCGCAGCCCGGCGGACCGAAGCTCCGCAGCCTCCGGCGAGCAAAGCTCGCCCGCCCGGGTGGCGGCACCCGGGCCTACGCGAGGCGTGGAGAGTTCGGGATCGTGCGTAACTGCTCGCGATCTCACGCCCGGCGATTACGACGCGCCAATATTTTCGTTGGGCGGGCAGGACGATTATGCGTTCGCGCCCGACGGGCAGGAGATCTGTTACGCCTCGAATCACGACCCGGAGCCGGCGATCTCGACCAACAACGATCTGTTCACCGTGCCAGTGAGCTTTCCGACAGATGCGACCTCGAAGGACGTGCTGGCAGCGACCAAGGACATCACCGCCGAGAACAAAGCCGCCGACAACACCCCGCTCTATTCGTCGGATGGCAAGTACATCGCCTATCGCGCGCAGCAGCGTCCGGGATATGAGAGCGACCGCTGGCGGCTGATCCTATATGAGCGGAAGACTGGAGAGAAGAAGAAAGTGACCGAAGGCGCTGATCAATGGGTCGGAACATTCACTTGGATGCCAAACTCTAAGGCGGTTTACTTCAGTTCTGAAGAGAGAGGGCGCGTTCCGGTATACAGAGTTGGCCTCGTTCCCGGAGTAACGCGAGTGGCCTTCGGGAGCTACGATGACCTCGCATTTACATCCGATGGACGGGGTTTGCTGCTCGTATTAATGAGCATGCTTCCGAGGGGATCCGACTTTGCCCGAGGGGATATCTCAGACGTTCTGCCCTCGATCATCGCGAATCCCAACGACCCTATCCTCTCCCAAGTTTCCATGTCCCCTATCGAAACCTTCTGGTTCACTGGCGCGAACAATGACAAAGTCCAGGGTTGGCTAGTCAAGCCGCCGAACTTTGATCCCAATAAGAAATATCCGGTGAAGTTCATTATCCACGGCGGGCCGGAAGTGCCGATGGGCGATGAATGGAGCTATCGCTGGAACTTCGAGCTTTTCGCCGCAAATGGCTACGTCGTCATATTCATCAACTTTCACGGCTCCCCAGGCTACGGGCAGAAGTTCATTGACACGATCAACGGCGACTGGGGCGGCGCGCCGTTTGAAGACCTGATGAAGGGCCTTGACTACGCCGAGCAGCACTATCCGTTTATCGACAAAGACCGCGAGTGCGCGCTGGGCGCGAGCTACGGCGGATACATGACCAACTGGATCCTCGGCCACACCAACCGCGTCAAGTGCATCGTGACGCACGACGGCATCTTTAACACCGAGTCGGCGTGGGGCGACACGGAAGAATTGTGGTTCAACGAGTGGGAGTTCAAAGGCACGCCATACACGAACCGCGAGATGTACCGGAAATGGTCTCCGCACCTGAGCGCGACGAATTTCAAGACGCCGACGCTCGTGGTCCACGGACAACTCGATTACCGGCTCGACGTCTCGCAAGGATTTGATCTTTTCACGACGTTGCAGCGGCAGGGTGTGCCGTCGAAGATGCTCTACTTCCCCGACGAAGGCCATTGGGTGCTCAAGCCGCAGAATTCCCAGCTCTGGTACAAGACAGTGAACGATTGGGTGGACCAGTGGATCGGGAAGAATTGATTTTTGGGAACTTCGTGGAAGAGCGGCTATTTATGGCCGCGGTAAACAACCATCAACGGGGCTTCAGCGCCGGCCCTAAAGGGCTGATTGGTAAGAAATGTTGACGCGGCTCTAAAGAGCCGCTCTTCCACATTGATCACCCTGTTGCGTTCAACGCCTCAAACCAGCCACAATACTTCCGCTCCCATGCGCAATCTTCGGCCGCTTCTCTGGATCGGAATCACTCTTCTCGGTGCCCTTGCCTTCGCTACCATCGCACTACATCGCGGTGAGCAGATCAATGCGCTGTGGCTCGTGACGGCTGCCGTCTGCACTTACGCGCTCGGATATCGCTTCTATAGCAAGTTCATCGCGGCGAAAGTTCTGGCACTCAATCCGCAGCGTGCGACCCCGGCCGAGCGCCTCGAAAATGGCCGGGACTTCCTTCCTACCAATAAATGGGTTGTCTTCGGGCATCACTTCGCCGCCATCGCCGGGCCTGGGCCGCTGGTCGGCCCGGTGCTGGCTGCGCAATTCGGATATCTGCCTGGGACTTTGTGGATCCTCGTCGGCGCGGTTCTCGGCGGATGCGTCCAGGACTTCGTCATTCTTCTCTTCTCAGTCCGACGTGATGGCAAATCGCTAACTGAGATGGCAAAAGAAGAGATCGGTCGTGTGGGCGGAATCGTTGCCTACGCTTCGGTGATCTCCATTCTCGTCATCCTGCTCGCGGTCTGCGCGCTGATTGTCGTCAATGCATTGAAGCAGAGTCCGTGGGGAACATTCACAATTGCAATGACGATCCCGATTGCGTTCCTGATGGGGATATATTTGCGACGCCTGCGGCCCGGCCGAGTGCTGGAGACATCGGCCATCGGATTCGTCCTGGTGCTGGCGGCGATCTGGGGAGGACAGTGGGCATCGCAAACGCCTTCGGTCGCAAGATATTTCACGTTGAGCGCTGCGGGGCTCGCGATCGCAATCATCGTTTATGGATTCGCGGCTTCGGCGCTGCCCGTCTGGCTGCTGCTTGCTCCGCGCGATTATCTAAGCACGTTCGTGAAGCTGGGGACGATTGGCCTGCTCGCGCTGGGCATAGTGGCTATGCATCCCACCATGCACATGCCACCGCTCACGCGCTTCATCGACGGAACTGGCCCAGTTTTCGCAGGCAAGCTCTTCCCTTTTGCGTTTATAACCATCGCGTGTGGCGCCATCAGCGGATTCCATTCTCTGATCTCCAGCGGTACCACGCCCAAACTGATTCGGCGTGAAACAGAAATTCGCCTTGTCGGCTACGGCGCGATGCTTTGCGAGTCAATGGTTGCGATCATGGCGACGGTCGCGGCTTGCGTGTTAGACCCCGGAACATATTTCGCGATCAACAGCCCAGCAGGAATTGCGGGGGCGTTGCCAGAGAAAGCTGCGGCAACAATCACCGGCTGGGGATTTCCTGTGACTGCCGCGTCAATGCACACACTCGCACAAAACGTCGGCGAGATTACGCTGTTCAATCGTACGGGCGGCGCTCCCGCATTTGCCGTCGGCATGGCGCACATTTTCTCCAACAGCCTCGGCGGGCAGGCAGTCATGGCTCTGTGGTATCACTTCGCGCTGATGTTCGAAGCGTTGTTCATCTTAACTGTTCTCGACGCGGGCACACGCGTCGGCCGCTTCATGGTGCAGGACGCGCTCGGCCACGTGTGGAAGCCCCTTGGCCGGACAAGCTGGTATCCGTCGGTACTTTCGACCAGCGCGCTCATCGTCTCTGCCTGGGGATATTTCTTGTGGCAAGGGGTTAAAGATCCTCTGGGCGGAATCAATTCGCTGTGGCCGCTGTTTGGAATCGCGAACCAACTACTGGCTGCAGTTGCCCTCTGTCTGGCGACAACCATCATCATCAAGATGCATCGGGTGAAGTATGCGCTGGTGACGCTGGCTCCTCTGGCGTGGCTGGTGGTTGTGACCTTCACCGCAGCGTGGCACAAGATTTTTGATCCCGATACGCGCATCGGATTTCTGGCACAGGCGCGACAGATCGCTTCGGCAGGCGGCAATGCGAGACTGATCTTCAACAATCGCTTGGACGCGGTGGTCACCAGCATTCTGATCGTACTCGTAGCACTGCTTCTGATCGAATCCGTCCGCAACTGGATAGCGGTCTTGAGCAGCACGAAACAGCCGAAGACGACAGAGTCGCCGTTCGTGGCAACACAGTTCGCGGAGGAGCGAGGATGAAGGTCCTACGTACGTTAACGGCGATGTTGCGGGAGATTTTCGACGAAACTGCGTTTCAGCGTTATTGTCAGCGTGAAGGCGTGGAGCCCAATCGCGAATCTTATGCGCACTTCTTGCGAGATGCGGACGCCCCCGAAAAACCGAAGGTGCGTTGCTGCTGAGCATCCGGACTAGGGATTCAGCACGATTTTGCCGAACATCTGACTTTTCTCCATGTACCCATGCGCGGCTCGCGCTTCCTTCAGCGGAAACGTCCGGTCC
>QHZW01000410.1 GCA_003224815.1 Acidobacteriota bacterium
TAATACGAACCCGGAGTGTAGAACGAAAAAAAATCGCGATACGGAATCTGTCCCGCCAGGATGCGTTCGGCCCCCTGAAGCACTATTCCCTCGTCCGGTTCGAGAGTCGAGTAATGACGGAAAACAAGGAGATACGCGAAGCAGAAAATAAAAATGAAAAACGGAAGAGATCGTTCGAGAGATCCTGGCGCCGAGTTCTTGTTGTATTCACAGGTTTCCAGCCGGGGACTAGCCGGAGATTCTTCGTGGGCGCTTACCGGCATCAACCTGTCACCGCGGCAAGGTTTGCAGTTGTCGATTTCGTGTTCTTTGCCATCCCAACTGTGCCGATAGTAAATAACAGCAGAACTGGGCACATCAGATATAGACAATGCCACTTTACAAAGAAAAAATAGATGGGGAAAGTCCAGAACACGATCAGAGGCATCCAGATCGCTGCGCGAATCCAAGGCACAGCGCGAGAATTAAGTCCAGGCGAAATCTGACCAGCTGCGACCAGCATTGCCAGTATCAATGGGCTGAAATCATGTGTGAACATATGGAATCCGCTCAGCAGTGACGCCGTAACGGCCGCTGCGAACATTAGATCGAACGACGGGTTCTGTCCGTCAGGACTCCATCGCATTGCGATCCAAACAAGTAAGACAAGACAGATCGCGCCAACAATAAAATTCAGTTCTGTGCCCGTGATTTTCCGTCCGACCACGGCGAACACGAAGCCATGGATCGTCGGCATATCCACTCCCGATCCATACGAAATGTTTTGAGGATTATTTCCGATAGCCGAAAGAAAACGAGCATAGCCCACCACACCCTTCCAGCCTACTCCCGCAATCGAGATTAGGGCCAAGCCTAGAGCGGTGATTGCGAATCCAGCAAGGAATCGCCATTGCCTCCGCAGTAAAAAGATGAGTGCAAATGGCAAGATGAATTGAAACTTGAAGAGTCCAAATCCCAGCGCTATTCCAGCCGAAAGATTTCTCCCGCGCTTCAGAAACATAAATGTGAGTGCGTAGCCGGCCAGCAGCAGCACTGAACTCTGCCCCTGGTAAAGCGCGACCCAGAGCGGAGCGAACACCAGCCAGAGCATCACGTATGCGAGAGTTTCCCCAGGCCAATGCAGATAATTGCGCAAAGCGAAGACCGAACAGAGCCAGATGGTGGCATTCATTAGCCCCCATATCAAATACGAAGTCCGGAAGGAATAACGCGCTAGTGGCGATAGCAAGAGCGCTTCAAACGCCGGATGCTCAAAAAAAAGAGGAACGGGATGCTTGAAGAGTGAATCTCGAACTTGCTGTTGAAGCGCAGAGTCATAAAGATCGTGACCCATTCCATGGTGCACGATTTCCGCGCCTACATAGGTCAGTGAGAAATCTGTTCGCTCCACGTTGGGGCTATGCGATGTCCACACTACGGCGGTGAAGAGAAGAATTGCTACTCCGCACATGGCGAGCGTGCCGTCGTTAAGGCCGATCTCGAAGCGGCCGTTTGAAATTGGAGGCGAGCTACTGGACATAGGGCGTCAGCTTGGGTGGATTGTAATCTGGCTCAACCAGCCATGCGTGCCTCTGGCTGAAATAGCGCAGCAATTCTGTGTTCTCGACACCCATGTCGCGCGCCCAGATCACCTTTGATCCTTCGATGTCTGCCTCGTTGTACACCCATTCGTCAAGAATAAAGTCGTGATCGGGCCGATATCGAACCACCACAAGGTGATCTCCGGGAGTTTGTTTGAGCTGAAGTAAAATCTGTGCTCGCCGCAAGTTTTGTTCGTCTTGCGAACACCATGTCCGGACCCAGGTGGGCTCGGGTGTCATCCCTACCAAGGGCGCTGCCATCCGAGCCATAAATAAGACAGCGCAAATTAAGGGCACTGATCGCGCCACAAAACGGCCGGGGGACGCAGTTGAAGACATGTGGTAAAGATCTCTCATAATCAGCACCGTGATGGCGTAAAAGACTGCGACCAAAGGGGCGACGTAATGCGGCTGCCCGGTGTAGATCGTCAGCATGCAAGAGAAATATGTCGCGAGGCAAATCAAGAACAGGAGACGTATATCCGTGGTAAGTGCTTTATGAAAGCTGACTCGCCTGAGCCTGAGCAGCCATGCGAGCCAGGGAAGCGTCAGAAGCGGGCCAAAATAAAATAACCAGATCACCCCAGCCTTCAAAGTTTGCAGCTGCAATGGGTGTTTCAGTGCCAGCGTTTTCCATCCTGCTGATGGTCCATCTGGATAAATACTTCGAATGAAGCCATCGCCTGCAGTGGCTTTTTCCCAGGGGAAATAAATGAGGCCGTAGGTTCGCATGTTTACTTGATACGGAGTTGTGAACGGACTGCCAGTCACGCGCCAAAAGTAGTACCCAAGTGCGACGAACGCAATTGCCATGACTATCGCAGCCGGCATTGCAACATCCGCCAGCCATGTCTTGGCCGGCGGTGAATCTTTCTGAGCAGCCCACCAGGCAAGCGCTGTAATTACAGGCAAGCAA
>QHZW01000462.1 GCA_003224815.1 Acidobacteriota bacterium
AACCTTTGCCCAGCCTAACAAACATGCCGTAGGCGGCGACTGAGATTCGGGCAATCGCTTCGGCACCATCATGTTCGTTATGCAAGTAGGTCGTCATAACAGAAATGACGTACGGCCGATTTTCAGCGAACACAATTCCGGAGTCTGTACGGACGCCTTCGAGTTCTCCGGGTTTATCGGCGCTTCTTACTCCTTCCGGCAAATCCCGCGAGATCGCGCTGCCCTTGTGCGTGGCGAGCATTTTTAAGAAATCGTCCGTCATTTCTTTGTTCAAGATTTTGCCCCGATAGACTTGTTCGAGCAACGTCATCATTTCGCGTGGCGTGGAAACATTCTCGCGGCCCTCGCTGGCGGCCTTGACGTCCATCATCTTGCGGCGGAGATGCGTATGCGTCAGACCAAGGCTGTCCAGCAAAGCATTCACATTTTCCATTCCCAGCCGATCGATGAGCACGTTGGTCGCGGAGTTATCGCTGACGGCGACCATCATCGTCGCAAGATCGCGGTTCGTGACTCGCGTCACTCCAGGTGTTAGCCCCAACATGATGTCGCTGTCCTGTACCATATCCTTCGCTTCAACCGTGTACAGATCCGCGAGTCTCGCTTTTCCGGAAGCACCCTGACCAGAAAGCTGCGCCTGATGGTAAAGCTCGGCGAGCACTGCGATTTTTATCGAACTCGCCTGCGGGAAAACTTCGTCTTCGTGAAGAAAAAACTTCTGTCCAGTCGTGAGGTCTTCGATGGCAACTCCCATCACGCCGTCGAGATTGCGGTCGATCTCGCGAATTTGTGATTCCAACTTGTCCCAAAGCACCTGCTGTTTCGCGGCCGTCTTTTGATCGCTGTTCTGGGCCTGCGCCGCTGGAGTTGCGGCAATGGTCCAGCAAGTGGCAATCACAAGTGTTGCTGCAAGCGTTCTCATTGTGACCTTAGATATACGTCAGCAATCTGCAACGCAAGCCCTGATGGATTGAGATCGGCCCGGTTGCATAACACGATTATCGTAAGATCGTCATTCAAAAAGCGCTGGATCGCAGTTCGAAAGCCAACCGTCTCGCCATAGTGCCACATCCGGTGGTGTCCTTTATAAGGATTCAGAAACCAGCCAAAGCCGTACTGAGCTGGAGTACCATCCGGCTCAATAACTCCCGGCACCTTCACAGGGATCAGTGCAGCACGCATCTCGTCGGGGCTCAGCAACGTATTGTTGTGCAGCGCGCGGTCCCATTTGGCCAGGTCCTCCAGCGAGGAATGGACTCCGCCATCGCCCAGGGTCGCGGATGTGGAGCTATTGTTCATCTTCAGCGGCGAGAATATCCGATTATGCAAAAAATCGGGGAAGGATTCGCCTGACACCCGCTCAACAATCACTCCCAGCAGAACGTAACCCGAATTGCTGTACTCCCATTTGGAGCCTGGCGGAAATCTTGTGGAACTCTGATGTTTTAGCAACTCGAGAACGCCAGAGTCTTTTATTTGGATCTGCTCAACTGGAACATTGGGTTCGGGCTTTGGCATCAGGTCTTCATAATCCTGCAGGCCCGAGGTGTGGTTTAGCAACATGCGGATCGTAATGGCCTTTCCATACTCGGGAAAATCAGGAAAGATGCCCGTCAGCGGCTCGTCATATCTCAGTTTGCCATCACGAACCAAGAGCATAATGGCCATCGCGGTGAATTGTTTTGTGAACGATGCCAGGCGAAAGTTGGTGCGCTCGTCAATTCTGTGAAGAGTCTTAAGATCTGTTACTCCGTAACTACGCTCGAAGAGAGTTTCGCCGTTCTTAAGTACAAGTACGGCGGCGCCTGGAACATTCGTTGATTTCAGCCCGGCCGACGTGAGGATGGCATCTATCTTCTCTGATTCCATCGAATTTGTGGCGCTGCGTAATTGCATTACAGCTACACACAGCAAAGAACATACAGCGGCGGCGAGGGCAATCCCTACGCAATGGCGCCGAATCACTTTATTCTCCGGCAGGCGACCAGCAGATGAGTCCAGGGCTGATCATTCAGGCGGCTGATCTGAACTCCCGGATGACCGTAAGTCGTGTCGTGAATAAATCGCCCGTGACCGATAAACATTCCCGTATGCGTAATGTGATCAGGCTCGCTTCCAAAAAAGAGAAGATCTCCGGGTCGCAACTTTTTTTTATCTATTGGTACCGCTCCGCTCCACGCGGCTTGTAAATCGGCGTCACGCGGCATGATGATGCCACGGCTGCGCACCAGCATTTGGGAAAATCCCGAGCAGTCATAGCCAAAGCTCGACCGTCCACCCCAAGTGTAAGTCAGCCCGAGAAAGCGTCGGCCGAGAGCGATGGATTCCTCAATGCTCAACTGGCGCGGCGCGAGGTCGACATCCCCTGCTTGAATCCACGCTGTACGTTGATCCGGCAAGCGAACCTGAATCCAATCTCCGTCATCGCCCTGGCCTTGCGCAACTACTTCCAGCCGTGTTTCAAACGAAACAGTGAGAAGCGGCCGATGTGTCGTGACGTCGGTTTCGCGGTACAGATTTGCGGTTTTGCTGCTAACTTGCGCAATTTGGCCGGAACTCGCGTACCCTACATTCCCCGGCTGCAAGATGCGGAGATCGTGTTGCTGCACCCATCCCGAATATTGATCGTTCGTTCGCACCATCTCCCAGCCTGGTTTTTCCTCGAGTACTTCCACGTTGCTTCCCAGGACGGCCTGCGAAACCACATCCACATCTTCGCTCGCCGCTGAGTACATGTTGGCAACAGGGATGGTCACGACGGCTAGCCCTCGTTCGACGGCCAACAGGCCGTGTACCGAGACGAGGATAAGAATCAGCAGATATCCTGCGATATTGACGAGCCCGAAGCTCTTACGGCAAGGGCGCTTTCTCTTCCCGTAAGCTCGGCCGCCGATCATCAGTAGGGGAAGGGCCGATTGAAAAAAACTCCATCGACGATCAGAACCTGTAAATCCCCGCGAACTCCATTCTGCGCGGATTAGTGAGCGTGGAACTGTAATTGCCGAAGCTAGCCTGCACATCCCACTCATCCTGCATGGAGTAAGGGTCAAACCGAGTATTGTTGAACGCATTGAATACGCTCCAGCGCAGCTCGAAGTTCTGTCTCTCAGTGATCCTCCACGTCTTCGAGAGATTCATGTCCGTGGCGAGATAGCCATCGCCGCGTACCGGGTTGCGCACACCACTCTCTCCCGGAAACGCATAGTCGAAGGCCGCTCTTGCCTGGGTCGGGTTCTTAAAGATGTTAGGCGTGCCCTTGGTTATGGTGGTTCCGGTTTGGAACGGCGCACCAGTCAAGTCCGACCATCCCATTTCGTCCCAGTTGGTCGGCCATACGTATCCTTGAAAGACGCTTACCGGAAAACCGGACGTCCAGCGCGTTGTACCACCCAGTCGCCAGCCGCCGATTACAGCATCGAGCGCTCCATGAGCATTGCTGGCCAACGCCTTTCCGCGGCTGAAGGGTAAATCAACAACCCAGTAACCATTAATCTGATGCCGCAAATCGGCGTCGCTTGGACCATACATTTGGCGTGGATTCCAGGCGTTGATGACACTATCGGTCAAATAATGAACGCTACGTTCTGACGACGATTCAATGTCCAGCGCTTTCGAATAGGTGTAGTTCAGGCCAAACATCACTCCGTTGGACATCTGCTTGTTCAGGCTGACCTGGAGCGAGTTGTAGTTCGACCAGGCCATCGATCGCCAATCCCACAGCGATGAGTACTGGCTGTTGTAAAAGCTATACGGGCCGGTTTTAAGAAAAGTTGGGAGGCCGGACACGTCCATCAGAAAGTTTCCGGTGGTTTCGTTGTATTGGCTGCCGCATCCGGGCCCAAACACGTCGTACACGGCCTCCAGCAAGTTGG
>QHZW01000463.1 GCA_003224815.1 Acidobacteriota bacterium
AACTTACAGAAGAAGCGAAGCGGATCGGTGAAAGCAAACCTGATATCTCGGGCAGCGTGGCCGGTGTACTACATCGGGCTTGGTTTGAAGCCAAAGCCGATCTCGGACTTGGCGATCAGGCGATTCTTAACAGTGTTGAACTGGGAGAAGACGCCGCTAAGAAAACCTACAAAGAAGCACTGGATGCGGATCTGCCAGATCAGGTGCGCGCACTAGTTCAACGTCAGGCACAGAGCGTATTGGCGGCCCACGATCGGGTTCGTGATTTCCGTGATCGCCGGAAAGCGGCATAGCAGGGTATGCGTCCTATTGACGATAAATCTAGATCACTCACTGAGGGGGGCCTCCGGCGTTCAAGGTCAATGAGGGGGGATACGCAGCCAGTGTCGCAGGCCAGCTCATAACGGCGAATTACCGTCTCCGGCCTCCAGTCACTGCACCGTAGAGATCAGCAACCGGGTATTTGTCACCGAGGGTCTCCGGACATCAACGAAGTTGGTTTCCTTCGGGCTTCCTCAATTCCTCTGGGGCTAGATCTCCGATTTGATATTTTTCCCTAGGAAAAGGCCCGGGTTGAAACGCAACTTCGCAGTTGCCCGGCGGGCGGCGCTGACCAACGCGCAAGAAATGTAGTAGTCGGCACTGATTCAGCAGACTGCTTGACTTCCTGTTTGCCGACCATGCGGGACTCAGGGTATAGCGGTAAGCACAAACTCAGCCCGGTTCGCTCGCGTAATTTCGTACCAACACTCGAAACGACTCAACGCAATGCCGGATCGAGCCTGAAAATTTAGTATGTTGGCCTCTTTGATGAGGCCGCCCGCCCGCAAGACGTGAGTCCCTCGCGCTCAAACGGCCGCTCAGAGTTCTTTGTCATAAGAAGCTTGCGTTCTGGAGCAAACGAGGGCAAAATGGCTGGCCTGAGCTGCTCGCCAGGGAGGTGAGTAATGGCGAACGCCGTTTGCAAAGGTCTTCTTGCCGCAATCGCAGTCGTGGTCTTCCTTCCCGTCACTGTTGCCGCACAAGCGGTGCAGCGCAACCCGGTTCTGGTCCCGCCATCGCAATTCGATGTTTCGCCGCCGGTCCGGGAGATCGAACCAGGCGAGCGGCCGGGTGCGCCACCTTTTGTAAACCGGCCACGGCATTTGCCGCGCAGGCAGCGTCCTCTGGTTGTCGATCCGGTGGTTCAGAGCACATTGACGACCGCGGTCGCTCCGGGAACCAGCAATAACTTTGCTGGCTTAGGGAACGGGTTCCCGGGCTTCAGCGTGGCCGGGGCTCCGTCTGATGTTAACCTGGCGGTCGGACCCAACGACATCGTGCAGACGGTCAACGCGTCTTACGCGGTGTTCAACAAGAGCGGGGGAACAATTTTAGGGCCAGTGGCTTTCTCCACGCTATTTAATGGCTTTTCCGATTGCACACGTACCTATTACAGCGATCCGATTGTCCTGTACGACCAGCAAGCAGACCGCTGGGTACTTTCGATTCTCGGCTTTGACAGCACGAGTAGCGGCCCTTTTTATCACTGTATCGCGGTCTCGACCGGCGGCGATCCGACCGGTAGCTATACGCGGTACTCGTTCAAGTCGAGTACCAATCTACCGGACTACCCGAAAATGAGCGTTTGGCCCGATGCCTACTACGTCACCTACAACATGTTCAACGGAAACACGCTATTTGGCGCCCAGATATGCGCGCACAATCGCAATGCCATGCTGGCGGGACAAACGGAGACTGCGCAATGCTTCACGACTCCTTCTTCATCCTACGCGGGACTGCTGCCCGCGAATTTTAACGGCATTACAGCGCCACCGGCGGACGCGCCCAACTACCTGTTGAGTCTCGCGTCAACTGCGAACACTTTGAACCTTTGGACGTTCCACGTAGATTGGTCCTCGCCTGCGAACTCTACGTTGACGGGACCTTCAAATCTTGCGGTGGCAGCCTTCAACGAGGCCTGTACCAACGGCGGAACGTGCATTCCGCAGTCCGGCACCTCAACCCAGCTCGACTCGTTGGGAGACCGTTTGATGTACAGCCTTGTGTATCGCAACTTCGGCGAGCACGAGTCCTTAGTAGCCAACCACTCGGTTAACAGCGGCAGCGAGACCGGTGTGCGTTGGTACGAAATCCGTAGCCCTGGATCCAACCCGGTCGTGTATCAGCAGGGCACATATGCGCCCGACTCCAGTCATCGCTGGATGGCGAGCGTTGCCATGGACTCTTCCGGGGATATCGCCGCCGGCTTTAGTGTGTCCAGCAGTTCAATTCATCCGGAGATTCATTACGCCGGGCGCCTGAGTACCGATCCCCTGGGAACTCTGCCGCAAGGCGAAGCTTCGATTATCGATGGCGCCGGATCACAGACAACGACGATCTGCTTCCCATTCTTTGTATGTCCGCTCACACGTTGGGGAGATTACACGGCCATGCAGGTCGACCCTACCGATGACTGCACCTTCTGGTACACGAACCAATACATTCCCTCGAATGGCGCGTTCAACTGGAGCACGCGGCTTGCCAGCTTCAAATTCCCCAGCTGCGGCGCCAATCTCGCCTCGAGCACGACGGCATTAGCCGCGAATCCGGCTAATTCCTCT
>QHZW01000257.1 GCA_003224815.1 Acidobacteriota bacterium
AGGATGTGCTGCAAATCGCCGATGCCGAAGCGCATACCCGTACCATGCGATCGCTGATGCGCAAGGATGTTTACTTTGTCCCCGAGACTAAGTTGGTCAGTGATCTATTGCGTGAAATGCAGAAGCACAAGGTGCGCATGGCGATAGTCATAGACGAGTACGGCGGCGTCGCCGGCCTGGTCACGATCGAAGATCTGGTTGAAGAAATCGTCGGAGAAATCAGCGACGAGCACGAGGCCGCACAGGTTGTTCGCGAAAACGAAACGTCTTATCTCGTTCCCGGCAACATGGACGTGGATCGACTGGAAGAGTTGCTCGGCGTGCGACCAGAGCGTCGGGATGCCGCCACCGTTGCGGGACTGGTAAGCGAATTGGCCGGTCGCATTCCGCAAAAAGGCGAGGTGATCGAAGAAGACGGCCTACGGCTCGAAGTGCTGCAGGCCAGCAACCGCCGGGTCGAACGCGTCCGAGTTTCCCTGACCCATCCTCGACAGATGAATCTAATCTAAAATCTATGCCCTTTCGCTCCGGATACGTCTGCATTCTTGGCCGTCCCAACGCCGGCAAGTCAACGCTGCTGAATGCTCTTGCTGGCGAGAAGCTTGCGATCGTCAGCCCCAAGCCGCAAACCACGCGCAACCGTGTTCTTGGCGTGATCAATATCCCCAAGATAAAGGGACAAGACGGCGTGCAGATCATTTTGATTGATACGCCGGGTGTTCACCGTGCCGACAGCTCTCTCGGAAGAAAGATGATGGTCGAGGTGCGAGAGGCGTTAGAGGGTTGCGATTTAACTGTTGTTATTGTGGACGCGGCCAAAAAGTCTGAGGCCAATGACGAATTCCTCTTCGACCTGGTAAAAAGGTCCGGCGCTCCCGCATTCCTGCTCTTGAACAAAATTGACTTGCTCGGATCCGAAAAGCTCAAGCTTCTGCCTCTAATCGAGAGCTATGCCAAGACTTACGATTTTCGCGAGATTATCCCCATCTCCGCGCGCAGACGTCAGGGACTCGACGTGCTGCTAAATAAACTAGTTTCCGCATTGCCAGCCGGGCCAGAATATTTCCCTCCAGATCAAATCACGGATCAGCCAGTGCGATTCATGGCAGCAGAACTTATCCGCGAACAAGTGCTGCTGGCCACCAGCGAAGAGGTGCCGCATTCGGTTACAGTGCTGATCGAGGAATTCGAGGAAGGGAAGAGCCTGACCCGCATTGCCGCTGCAATTTACTGCGAGCGTGAAGGACAAAAACGAATTCTAGTCGGCAAGCAGGGACAGATGTTGAAGAAAATAGGAACTGCGGCGCGACTCGAGATCGAACGAATGGTGGGGACCAAAGTTTTCTTGCAATTATTCGTGAAGGTGCGAGCCGGTTGGAGGGAATCACGAGCATTCGTCGAAGAACTCGACTGGCGTCGCCAGTTGGAACACCTGGTATCGCCTAAAACTTGAAAATTATTCCTTAACTGCAATTCCCAACGTCTTCATTTTCCGATAGAGGTGGCTGCGTTCCAGTCCCAGAACCTCCGCAGTGCGGCTCATATTTCCATGATTGTCATCGAGCTTTTTCAAAATGTAATCGCGCTCGTAAGCCGCTCGCGCCTGATGCAGCGTCATGAACTCGCCCCCTGATCTACGGCTACCGTCCCGATAGACTAAGGGCGGCAGGTGCTTGCGTTCGAAGCGGCTGGTCGTGGGATTCATAATCACGATGCGCTCGATCACGTTTCTCAATTCGCGCACATTGCCCGGCCACGAATATCGCATAAGGGTATCAATGGCATCGTCAGTGATCTCACGCGGCCGCCGTCCGTACTGGCTGGAAAGCTCCTTCAAAAAATGGCGTCCAAGTAGGGGGATGTCCTCTTTGCGCTCGCGCAGCGGCGGAACAGAAAACGGGATCACGTTAAGGCGATAGAACAGGTCCTCGCGAAAATTACCACGTGTGATCTCTTCTTCAAGGTCTTTGTTTGTGGAGGCAATTACCCGAACATCAACCGTGACCGCCTCGTCATTTCCCACGGCATTGAAGCTCTGCTGTTCAAGCGTGCGCAGCACCTTAGCCTGGGTCTTCAGGCTCATGTCACCGACTTCGTCCAGGAATAACGTGCCGCTGTTTGCTTTTAGAAACTTCCCCTCCTTGTCCGTTGTTGCTCCGGCGAAAGAGCCGCGCCGATGCCCGAACAGTTCGCTTTCGATCAGATCTTCTGGTATTGCCGCACAGTTCACCTCCACAAACATTTCATCTTTGCGCAAACTGTGTGCATGAATTGCATGCGCCGCCAGTTCTTTCCCGGTCCCCGATTCGCCGAAAATCAGCACCCGCCCATTCGTCGGCGCCATGAGCTGGATTTGCTGCCGGAGCGCCTTCATCGGAATGCTTTCGCCGACGATCAGGCTCTTCGGAGTCATCTGTCTTTTCAGGTCGCGATTTTCCAAGCGCAGTTTTCTCGATTCAACCGCGTTCTTAATTAAAATGAGGGTCTTCTCGACTGAAAGCGGCTTTTCCAAAAAATCAAATGCACCTAACTTGGTCGCCCGCACTGCAGTTTCGATAGTGGCGTGCCCAGAAATGATCACCACCTCAGGTGAATTCTCATTTTCGCGAATGTGTTGGAGCACCTCTAGCCCATCCATTCCAGGGAGCCAGATATCGAGCAGGACCACATCGAAGGAGTTCTTGCGCAGCATCTCGAGACAAGCTTCGCCGCTCTCCACTGCCGCGGGCTGATAGCCCTCGTCCTCAAGCACTCCCTGGAGGGATTCGCGAATTGCGGCCTCGTCATCAACGATCAGAATATTAGGCATAGCTGACGCTGGCAGGAGTAGCGGCCGTTTCGGCCGCGATTGGTAACTCAATAATGAAACGGGCGCCCACAGGCCGATTTTCTTCGACTCGAATCGAGCCGTGATGGTCCTCGATAATTCGACTCACGATTGCAAGGCCCAATCCAGTACCACGCTTCTTGGTCGAGAAATATGGAAGAAACAGGCGTTCCTTGGCATCCTGGGTCACGCCTCTGCCGCTGTCAGCTACGCAAATCTCGACCGCATCACGGCTGGCTACCAGCGACGTCGAAATCTCGATTTCTTTGACCATTGAAGCTTGCAACGCCTCGGCGGCATTGTCCACGAGGTTTGCAATTGCCCGTTTTATTGCCTCGGTATCCGCCATGACTCTGGGCAGATTGCTGGAAAAGGTAGTGCGCAGACGAATGCCATCCAACCGTCCGCTGAACATGAAGAGTGCTTCCTGAGCAATCGAGTTGATGTCCGCAGGACTGGGTTGCGAGGCAGGAAAGCGGGCGAGAGTGGCGAATTCATTAACCAACGTGCGCACCGTTTCGACCGAGCTCTCGATGGCCTTGGCACAGTTACGCACGATGCCGATCGATGCTGCATCCGGCGGCCCGCCTCGGTCCAAATGCCTGAGAATGCGCTCTGCAGAGAGGGCGATCGGCGTGAGCGGGTTTTTGATCTCGTGCGCAACGCGACGCGCGACCTCGCGCCAGGCCGCCTGCCGTTGCGCGTGCAAGAGGTCTGAAAGATCTTCGAAAACCAATACATATCCCACGCGCTGCGAGTTGTGTTGCAGAGATGCAACCGTGACCGCAACATTGGCTTTTTCGCGCAGCACTGGAAACTCGAGCTGTGCCGTGTTTTCCCCCATGCGGTCGGCACGGCGAAGCAGAAGTTGCAGGTCCGTGACCACATCCGCCGGAAAAAGGTTGCCCAAAGATGCGCCAAGAAGAGCGGCAGCTACACGTCTGTACTCTTCTTCCGGCTTGAGCAATCGAAGCAGCGCCTGGTTGATATGAGTTACGCGCAGCGCAGAGTCCAGAGAAAGCACACCCGTCGGTATGCTTTCCAGAATAGTCTCCATCTGCCGCCGCCTCTGATCGAGTTCTGTGTTAGCTGCAGTCAACTCATGGCTGGAGGCTTCGATTTGCTGCCGGTTGCTCTTCAATTCTTCCGCCATGCGATTGAACGATTGCACGAGGTCGCCGAATTCGTCGGCCGCCGGAACCTCTACTCGATGATCAAGATTGCCGCGCGAGATTTCCTGCGTTGCTTCTGCCAGAGCGGCAACTGGTCGCGTTACGAATCGTGAAAGATAAAGCGCCAGCCACATGCTCACAAAAAGAACGAGTCCGGTGAGGGCCATCAAAATCGCCATGTAGGTGAGGCGGACCTGCCGGCGTTCACGCGCTAGTTGCAGGTAATTCCGCTGACTGGCTTCCAACTGCTTTTGAGTATCCGCGAAGCTGCGGGGCAGTGGCATGGCAACCAGAACCTCGCCTCGTTCGCCGACCGGGGCACTGCCGAGAATGTATTCTGTCCCTTCCCAATGGAAAGTGTGAGGACGGTCGGAACGAAGCGGTTGTAACGGCAGATGCTCTTTCAGAATCCCCCACGGCGCAGGCAGACCGAAGCTGGCTTCAGAATTTTCGTCCTCTATCGCAATGGCGAATCCGCCTTGTAGCGTCGCCTCGCGAGATCGGAATTCGTTGATGACTCCTGAGAAACTATGTCCTTCGAAAGCCCGCTGAGTATCGGGCGAAGATGCAATTGAGATTGCTTCAGATTCTGCATTCTCGGCTGCGTAACGCGCCAGGATGTCGGCCATAATCGCGGTATCGCGCTGCACTTCTTCGACGGGAGAAGAAAACCAGCGCTCGATGGAACGGTTCATCAATCCATAAGAAAACCAAAACATCACGATGACGGGAACAAAAGAGAGCAGAAGGCTGCCGACGACTAGCCGTGTGCGGAACTTGGAACCGAGCACGCCTAACCGGCGCTCCGCGAATACCTTGATGAGGTTGCGCATTAACACGAATGTCAGGCCGCCGAACAGCAGCGAAACCAGAAGAGTGAGCGCAACCAGGGAGACGGTTTGTCCGCTGGTTTTGGGGTCGATAAAACGCATCTCAAACGAAGAGAGCGCAAACAGCACCCCGAAAAGAGGTAAGCTAACAGCGGCCAGAATGAGAATCAGTCTTTTCCGGTCGGGCCCCGGAGGGGATGTCTGGTTTCGTTTAGATGAAGGCATCTCTGGGAGAACTTTGATAGCTCTCTAAGACTCCAGTTTCTGCTGGTTGCAATTATATTCTCGCGAAACGCCCTGCCAGCGAGCACAAGGCGGGCACGCCCTTACCCAGCTTGCGTGCCGGTACTCACTAATAGATGCAGCAAAGGACACATTTCGCACCTCGGAGCAGATTTCAGGCAGAAATTCTTGCCGACCCCGACGATGAGCCCATGCATTTCGTTGTAGATCTGTGCTAATGGAGTCCGCGAAGCCAGGCTCATAGGCGACGGCGAGTGGCATGCTCCACCGGTCTGGGCGGCATCGCATTCCTGTATCAATTCAACTTCCGACAGGGCGCGTTCAAACAGCACTCGAACTTCTTCGTACTCAGCGGACGCAGGCAAGATTTCATGGCGGGCTGTGATTCGTCTGGTGTACGCGTCAACCACAAAGATCGGGTGTTGGCCGGCATAGAGAAGAATGGAGTCTGCAGTTTCGGGACCGACCCCATTCAACGAAAGCAATTGCTCTCTCAGGTGTGAAGTCGGTTGAGCAAACATTCTGGAGAGCATGCCGCCATACGATTCGTCTAGAAACCGCACGAAATTCTTCAGACGTTTTGCTTTCTGCCGAAAGTAGCCTGACGAGCGAATCAGTCGTTCGAGTTGCCTCAGCGGGACCTGTCGAATGCCATCTACGTTGAGCAGTTTGGCTGATCGCAGTTTTCTCAGGGCGGTTTCGACATTCAACCAGTTGGTGTTCTGAGTCAGAAACGCGCCCACGACGACCTCAAAGCGGCTTCGCGCCGGCCACCAGTGTTGACGTCCCCATGCGGTCGCGAGTGTCGTGTAGATAGCTGCGACATGTACCTCTGGCGAAACCTCCCTAGCGCGAATGGCCATAGCCCCTAGTGTACTCAAGGTACAGGCGCGGTCCACCTCGACCGATGAAGGCCTCTCCAGACGCGCATTTCAGCTGCTTGTGCCTAGCCTTAGACGGCAAGCTTGCGGGTACACGTACTAAGGTTACTTTTGCAGTTACCCAATCAAGGTGACAATTTGTGTCACCGGAATGTGCGCGCCTTTCCCCCGTCAGGAGCCACCCTTCCGCTCTGAGCGAACCGCTCGGAGGCATCAGCGATTAAAGACTGGAGTTCTAAATGTCCCAGAGGCTGGGAGACCTTCTCGTTAAAGAGAAGATCATCACCTCAGAGCAGTTGCAACAGGCGACGAAGGTGCAGAAAGAAACTAACTGCCGCCTGGGCAGCGCACTCGTGAAGCTCAACTTCCTCACTGATGAGGACGTTACAAATTTTCTTTCCCGCCAATACGGCGTTCCTGCAATAAATCTTTCTTACTTTGAGATCGATGCCTCTGTGGTCAAGCTGATCCCCTACGAAACTGCCAAGCGATATCAGATTCTTCCTCTCAGCCGCGTGGGCGCGTCCTTGACCATTGCCATGGTGGATCCGACGAACGTCTTCGCCATGGACGACATCAAGTTCATGACCGGTTTCAATATTGAGCCGGTGGTCGCGTCCGAGAGCGCGATCCTCGAAGGGATAGAGAAGGCGTACGGGACCAGCAAGGAAGAAGATCTCGAGCAGGTCATGCAGTCTATCACTGATGCTGAAGAGGCCGATATTGAACTTCAGGCTGACGCTGCAGAGATGGACCTTGCAGATCTTGAAAAAGCTGCGGACGAAGCACCGATCGTCAAGCTAGTGAACCTTGTTCTAACGGACGCGGTCAAGCGCGGCGCCAGCGACATCCATATGGAGCCTTATGAAAAGGAATTCCGCGTCCGCTTCCGTATTGATGGCGTGTTGCAGTCGATCATGTCGCCGCCGCAAAAGCTGAAAGACGCTATAACTTCGCGACTGAAGATCATGGCCAAGCTCGACATCAGCGAGAAGCGGCTGCCGCAGGATGGCCGCATCATGCTGAAGATGCACATCGGCGGCCGCAAGAAGCAACTCGATTTCCGGGTAAGCACGCTGCCAACTCTCTGGGGCGAGAAGATCGTGCTTCGGTTGCTCGACAAAGAAAACCTGCGGCTCGACATGACGAAGCTTGGCTTCGAATCAGAATCGCTGGTGAAATTCGAGAAAGCGATTCTGAAGCCCTACGGCATGGTGCTGGTCACCGGACCGACGGGATCAGGCAAGACCAACACCCTTTATTCGTCCATTGCCCGCCTGAACACTCCAGATACGAACATTATGACTGCTGAAGACCCGGTCGAATTCCAGTTGGCCGGAGTCAATCAGGTCCAGATGAAAGAGCAGATCGGACTGAACTTCGCTGCTGCGCTGCGTGCCTTCCTCCGGCAGGATCCGAACATCATTCTGGTTGGCGAAATTCGAGACTTTGAAACTGCTGAAATCGCGATCAAAGCCGCACTCACCGGTCACTTGGTGCTCTCCACTCTGCACACCAATGGCGCTCCGGAAACCATCACCCGGCTCATGAATATGGGTATTGAACCCTTCCTGGTCGCGACCTCGGTCCACCTAATCTGTGCGCAGAGACTTATTCGGCGGGTGTGCAAGGAGTGCGCAGAACCGGTAGAAGTTCCGATACAGACGCTTATTGAGGAAGGATATTCGCCGGAAGAGGCCAAGACCGTGAAAATCCAGAAGGGTAAAGGCTGCAGCGTCTGCAATAACACCGGATACAAAGGACGCGCTGGTCTTTACGAAGTGATGGAAGTCGATGACGAGATCAAGGAACTAGTTCTCGTCGGTGCGTCCGCGGTCGAGCTCAAAAAGAAAGCCATTGAGCGGGGAATGATTACTCTTCGCCGAAGCGGTTTGACCAAAGTAGCAGCAGGCGTCACCACGCTGGAAGAAGTGGCGCGCGAGACGATCCACTAAAAGTTTGCAGAAAAGGGGAAAATTAGATGTCGCTTTCGTTGAGTGATCTATTAAAACGCATGCTGGAGATGAACGGCAGCGATCTCCACATTACCACCAACTCGCCGCCGCAAATCCGCGTGCACGGCCATCTAGTGCCTCTGGACTTGCCGCAGATGACCCCGGCCGATACCAAGCAACTGGCCTACAGCGTCATGACGGACTCGCAGAAGCATCGTTTCGAAGAGCACCTCGAACTCGACTTTTCGTTTGGCCTAAAGGGACTGGCCCGTTTCCGCGCCAACGTATTCAACCAGCGCGGCGCGACTTCTGCTGTATTTCGTGTCATTCCTTTCGAGATTAAGTCATTCAACCAGTTGGGCCTTCCGGCAGTTGTGGCCAAGCTTTGCGACAAACCCCGCGGGTTGGTGCTGGTCACCGGCCCAACAGGCTCTGGCAAGTCAACGACGCTCGCTTCCATGATCGA
>QHZW01000258.1 GCA_003224815.1 Acidobacteriota bacterium
CTTCTTTGGAGCTGTGTTCACCGGCTTGAATATTCAGGGAATCAAGACCTCGGCGCGCGTGAACACGGTGCTGGCTGCGGGAATGGGAGCGGTCGTGGCCGTATTTTTCATCGCTGCGGCGCGGTACATTTTTGGGAATCCGCATGATGGGGCGGCGTTCTTCACGCGACCTTTTTACGATCCGCAAATGTGGGACATGAAGTCGGTACTGGGCGCGACGTCGATTGCGGTGCTCAGCTATATCGGATTTGATGGCATATCTACTCTTTCTGAGGAAGCCGAAAATCCGCGACGCAACATTCTGCTGGCCACAGTCCTCACCTGCCTTGTAATTGGTATTCTGTCGGCTTTCGAAGTCTATGCGGCACAGCTTATATGGCCGGCGTCGCAACCGTTTCCAAATTCTGACACGGCCTTTACGTACGTGGCGGGGCGCGCCTGGGGACCTTTGTTTGCCATCGTTGGATTCACCGTGGTGGATGCTAAACGCCGTGTACCGCGGAATAATGTGATTTTTGTCGGCGCAGTTGCGCTCATTGGGGCGTTCGTCCTTAGTTACGGACTCGGGGCGGAGATGCTCAACTTTGGCGCGCTGATCGCCTTCATGGGAGTTAATCTTGCAGCTTTCTATCGCTATCACGTTCGCGAGGGAGGCGGCAGTCCGGTAATCCCGCTGGTGATGACCGGTCTGGTGATTGCATTGGTACTGGTGCCATATCAAAACTTTGCGATCTTAGGGGTAGCAGCGATTGGATTGATAACCCTAGCGGTGTGGACGCCTCCCCTTGCTGGTTTCACAATCTGCTTTTTCTTGTGGAAGAATCTCAGCTGGAAAGCATGGATTGTGGGTGGAATCTGGATGATTGTGGGCATCGCGTTCGGGGCATGGAAGACAAAGGGCTTCAAAGGAACTTTGATTAATTTCGATTTGCCGCCGGACGAATAGTTGGCACTGAGTACCCCGCTGATTCCCACTCAAGCCAAAAACAGGCTTGAGTGGGCCACCCTCGGATCTTAGTAAGGCGCCGTTTACCCGAGATCTAGACGAACACTTCGCCGGGCAGTGCGGTCAGAGTGCGTGACGCCAGAGTATTTTGGATGACGGGCTTCGGCCGGCCCGGAATCGATGCATCTAGCTGCGTGCGCTCGATACGCAATTGCAACTTGCGCTCGATACTCTTGAGCTCCAGCACTTCCGCGCCTGCCACCAGCGTTGTTGCCCGACCCTGTAGTCCGGCGCGTCCAGTGCGCCCCACGCGATGGATAAAGTCTTCCGCCATCTTCGGCAGGTCGTAATTGATCACGTGCGCGACGTCATCGACGTGCAAGCCGCGCGAAGCGATGTCGGTGGCCACCAGTACTTGAAAGCATCCTTCCTGGAATCCGCTCAGAGCTCCATTCCGCTGGGCCTGGCTGCGGTCGCCATGAATCATAGTTGACTTGAATCCGTCTCGCACGAGTTGCTGAGCCAGTCGCTGCGCGCCACGTTTGGTCCGAGTAAAGACCAACGTCTGGCCTTTCTCCTCGTAGAGTAATTCCCGCAGCACATCCAGTTTCTCGCCCGGACGCACTTCATAAGCTTTCAACTGCACGCTTTCCGCGGGTTTGAGAACGGAACCTAATGCCACTCGAACGGGTTCGCGCATGTAATCGTGTACCAGGTTAGCGACGGACTGCTCCAAAGTTGCGGAGAAGCATAGACTCTGCCGGCGCTCCGGCAAGACCTCCAAAATGCGTTCAATGGAAGGCAGGAATCCCATGTCCAACATGCGGTCAGCTTCATCGAGCACCAACATTTTCACGTGACGAAGATCAGCCAGTCGCCGGCTGAGAAGGTCTTGCAGCCGTCCGGGAGTGGCGATTATGAGGCCAGCGCCGGCACGGAGTCCCTGGATCTGCGACTTTTCGGATACTCCGCCAATCACCAACGCCGCTTTCGGTGTTCCCTTGCTGCGGAGTTGCTGGTATTGCTCATGGACTTGCATCGCAAGTTCGCGCGTCGGCAAAAGAATAAGAGCGCGAGTCTGATGCAGGGCCCCGCGCGACGTTTCGCGCTGCAGCATTTCGATCATCGGGATCAAAAACGCGAGGGTCTTCCCGGTGCCGGTCTGGGCGGTACCGATTACGTCCTTGCCTTCAAGGGCAGGAGTAATCGCGCCTGACTGGATGGGGGTTAAAGTTATGAATTGTCCTGCCGCCAACTTCTGCTGCAAAGCCGCAGAGAGGGGTAGTTCGGTGAATGTGTTCATTTCGATTGTTTCTTTCTGGAGGGCGGGTTCTTCAAACACACAGGTACACGTGTCGATCAGTTCTTGCCGCTCACATTGATTTTAGATTTACGCTAAAAATAACGGCGGGCAGGAAATGCGGAGATGAATCTGGCCCAAAGAAGAAGGAACCACCGCGTGACGAGCAAACCGTGCACAAGCGTCACAGACAGTATAGCAGGATGTTCGGGCTACGGATGTGGCAGGACGCACGAAGGTCACTAATGGGGAGCGCCGCTGGAACCGCTTCCGCGGGCAACCATGTGGTCTGTTCAAAAACGGTAGATCAATATTCCATATCCCACGCCGGCTGGATCGCTCGCACGCGCCGTTTGAAATGCCATGAACTTACCGTCGGTTGAGATCACCGGATTCGAGGCTTTGCCGCCTTCGTAATCATTGAAGTGGGTAACACGGATGAAGTCTTTTCCGGTTCCGTCGAGTTTCAGCTTCCAGATATCAATGTTGCCGGAGCCGCAACCCCCTCCGTACTCTTTGCATTGGCGATCGGACTCGACCGCGGTATATAGGCCGTCAGGGAAAATGCCTTCCGGTTCGTTGTACGTACCTGGCGCTTTTGAAAAGTTGGTCACCTGCCCAGTTTCGAGATCAATTCCCATCACCGACGCCGCTCCGTTCGGCTCGTAGCAGGTGAAGACCATTTTCTTATCGTTGTCATAAAAATCTTGAGCTTCAAGCGTGCAGCCGCGGTCTTTGCTTTCATAGACTGTCTTGCTGTTGATCAGCTTGGGCGCGCCTCCCGAAAGATCAAGCTCGGCAACGATTAGTCGCGAGGTGCCGGGCGCCAGATCCTGCGCTTGGGAGGGCGTTTGGGAAAATGCAATCTTCAACGACTTTTTGGAAATGGCTACGCCTTCGCTCATCTTTTGTCCCAGCTTGACGGGTTTGGAACCGCGCTCCTTGCTGAGGAACCACAGCTCGTTATCGCGAGTGCGACTGGTATGAATGTCCTCGAAATGATCGGGGCCAATGAGGATGTAATCGGCAGTGACCAGGTGCATGACACGCAGGAAAGCTGAGCCGGGAACATTGCAAGTGAGGCAGGTGATGAAGCGTGTCTTCAGATCGATCAGCATGGCGTCGCCGAAACTTTTCGCCATGAAAGCGACGCGCTGGTTGTCGGGAGAAATATCGGCGCGCTCGCCGAAATGAGTGAGGACTTCGATGTTACCGGGAAGGTGTTCCAGCGGATCGCCGGTCTTTCGTGAATGCTGCTGGGCGTAGCCGGAGGACAAGGTCAGCAATACGGCCGCAAACGTAGACAGGAATTTCATGCGGAGATGCTATCAAAAATCAACATCGAGGCGGTCGAGCAGTGGAACGGCGTAATTCGGTGACAGCGGCATCTAATCGTGCCGCGATAGCGTCGAACCTAGCTGTAGGGCCATTCCAACGCAACTGGTCCACGTCGTCGAAGAGAGTGATGTCCGTTCGGAGCGTGGCCAGCGTTCGAAAGAGGATTGCATCGTCCCAATGTTCGCAAAGAGTCGCGGCGAGCGCGCCGGCATTTGCCGCGTTCACTTGCCATTCGCGGCAGTCTTTTGGGATTGCTTCGAGACGGATGAACTTGGCGAGAACCGCGGCTGACGATTTTGCTCCCCAACCTGCAAGCCCCGGATAGCCGTCTGCCGAATCACCCACCAAGCCCAGATAGTCGGGAATCGAGGCAGGCGAAACGCCATACTTCTGGATCACGCCGGCTTCGTCGATTGTCACTCGCGTTCGCTCGACGCGCGGATCACGAGCGGCTGCAATGGCGGTGGCTGCGAGCGCGTCGTCAGCCTCGAATTCCACCATGGGCCATACAACAATACCTGCTGCCGATAACACTTCTTCGAGAAGCGGAAATTGCGCCAGGAGATCGGGCTCAACACCCTCGCTCGTCTTGTAGTCCGGCCACAATTCATTGCGGAAAGATTCGATGACATGATCAGTTGCGACACCAATGTGCGTCGCGCCGCCTTTGATCATCCCCAGCACCGAGGCAAGGACCCCTCGCACGGCGGCGACTTCGCGGCCCTGGTCATCCCGCGCGTGTGGGAGTGCGTAATAATGCCGGAATAATTCGTAGGTCCCGTCAACTAGATAAATTTCCAAGACTCAGTCCCAGCATAACGATATCGGAGTAGCTATTCTGCAGGCAAACTGGTGCACGAATGTCGGCATGTCTAAATGCAAACTAAGCTGGGCGCCTCACTTCCGGCGTTTTTTTCGGAAGAGGGAATTTTGATTCTCTTGGTCTTAAAAGACAGAATCCCGCATCCTGCTTTCGGCAGTGCGGTGTACAATTCGTCCCGGTTAAGCGTGGATCGAGAGTTGCGATCAATAAGGAGGATGCGATGAAACGATCAGCATTGGTGGCTGCAGTAGCCGTTGCGTTGGTGGTGGCGTGGTCAATAGGCCGGGTACAGGGACAAGCGGAAGGTGAAAAGGTAATGTTCGCTTCTGCGGCGCAAGCGAAATACGTGGATGCCGGGCGGCCTGGCTCGTCCATGGCCGCTCTTTGGGGCGACGCTAATACCGGGGCGCATGCAACCTTCACCAAGTTTGCTCCAGGATTCGACGCTGGCATGCACACCCACACGAACGATGTGTGGATCGTGGGAATCAAAGGCGCGTATTTGTACAAGGATGACGCTGGCGAAAAGCGCGTGGGGCCGGGTGAGTTCCTGCGAATTCCTGGCGGCCACAAGCACTGGAGCGGCGGCGATAAGAAAGCCGGCGCAGTGTTCTATGAGGAGGGATCTGGAAAGTTTGATTTGGTTCCGGCGAAATAAAGCGGCCTGATTGGAAATTCGGGAAAGCCCCGCTTCTCCAAAACGGCGAGAAGTGGGGCACCCACGTTTCGACTTTTGGAAACACTTTGCCGTACGCAGTTATCGGAATACTCGCTCTTTTGAAAAGCGCAAAGGGTGGGACAACCTCAGTAAAGATGATTGCAACAGGAATGGCCGGCATCGCAGGAATCTCAAGTGCGATTGCCGATGATCAAAAGGCTTGCATTTGCGCTTCGCGCAGATCTTTTAGCAGCTTGTATCCCTGGAACCATTTAAAAATAAACACAGCATGCACAGCGAATGCCCATATTGAAAACGTGACCAGAAGTGCGATCATGTCAGCCCCGTATAGAACCATGCCAGCCAGGAACGCCCAACGATAGCCGCTGCGTCCAATAAATCCCAATGCGACCAAAATGAGGACCCACATGAGCGATGCTAGTTGCAATAGTGCCGAATAGACTGGGCCCAGCGAGCGCCCGTAAAAGCTGAGGAGATCAATCGCTCCGATGCTAACGAAAATATTCAGCCGAATCGGAAGCAGACCAGTGCCGAGCACGGCGAGACCCGCGGCCCAGAAAAAGAAGTTGGCATCGCTTTGACTATCAGCGCGCAGATCTGCACGGCGCTTTTCCTCGGTTTCTTTGTACTCCTCATCCGTTCGACCCGCACCAACATTCAATGTCTGCATAACAAATCCGCCATTTCTGATTGCGCAGTATAGACGGAGAGTAGCGGCGCGGACTACATCTTTCCGCAAATTAATGCCACGGCTTCGCGATGATGTGCGGAGTGGGCCTTTCAATCCTGGAAATGCCTTTTTCAAAGATTGCTTTACCGCAAACTTCCAGCGTGTTGCAGTGACAATTAGCCTTCATCTTCTTGAGCAGCAAGCGCGTCCTTTTGATCTGGTCTGCGAGTGTGTCTAACTCTTCCAGCTTGCGATCTGCCAGTCTGCGCCAGCGAGCTTCCGCCCGGGTGCCTTGCTGAAAACCGAAGAACAGCGACTGAATCTCATCCAACCGAAAACCCGCCTGGCGCGCCTGCTGTATCACGGCGAGACGGTAGAGCACCGTCTTGTCATACCGACGCTGGCCACTGATGCGTTCCGGCGCAGGCAAGAGTCTGAGCTTTTCGTAATAGCGGATCGCGGATGGCCTTAACCGCGCTTGATGTGCAACGTCCGAAATGTTTAGCCGCGACATGAGAACATTCTAGCTGCTGATGCAATCACTTATGCCAGCTACCGTAAGGTCCTAAATCGCGGTTTTTTATTGACGCTGGTTATTTATTTATTGATGCTGCGCGGAACTCATCCCCCTGTTGGCAGGCTGCGGGTTGATGCGCTCCAAATTGCCAGCGAGATGATTACGGCGACAGCAAGGTCCCATACACATGGATCAGTGACCTTGTAGTACGGCATGTATTTCCAAAGCCCGTAGCGGTCAATGACAAGCTGTTCGATTGACACCCAGGCTTCCAAGAAAGCGATTCCCACCGCGATTTTGACGGACAGCGGTAGCTGCTTGAATTCCAATGTCCGCATACGTTCACCTCCAGATTCAATCTTTTTATTCGAATCCAGAGGCGAGTATCCAACTTGAAGTGGACTTTAAGTCAAGGGATTTCTGACGCCGCTATCTTCTCTTGGAAGAGCGCAAAGGTGAGGCTAGCCTCATGGGTGGTGGTGCGAGGGGTGGATCCTTGACGCGATGAGGCTAGGATGCAACCTCAACCTCGGGAAGCGGTCGCGGCCGGCATTGCCCGGTTTGGAGCGTGCATGGCACCCAGGCTCTCCAGTTTAGCTCTCTCGTAACCTTCGGCGCAGTAGCAGATTGCGCGATCGAAGAACTGGTCGAGCAAACGCAACAGTTCCATCTCTCCGAAAATCTCAACTGGCCCGCGCAGGAATCCGTCTCGTTGCAGAAAGTTCCAAATGTGTTCTTTGGTGAGAACAATCCCCCAGCAAACATGCGCGAGCGAGACGTTTTGACAAGCGCGTAGGGCGCCGATTTCGCGATAGCGGCGCTCGACGTCGGCGTCGGATTTCGATAGCAGCCAATCGCTTAGATTGCGCAGAATTTCGTTGCTCCGATTCCGGAGCTCGGGGAGGGGAACTTTTCGCAGGTCGCCGGTTCGTACTGAAGTCTGAAATTTATGCAGCAGTTCATCGGTCAACTCATCCGAGTGCCGCTCGATAAGGCGTACCAGCCGGACTGCGATCATAATCTTCTCCTGGGTATCACTGCCGCATCACGACGAGCGGATCGAACTGTAAACATTATATCGTATCACGACATAGTAGACAAGGACGGATATTAGCGTCGGCAGGCTGAATCTCGTAGGCAAGAATAGATTCGCAGTGCAGCCTGCGACAATTGACCTACGAGGCGAGGGCTGATTTTTGTTGGGCTGCCCGGTTGGTCCCACCCGTTTCGGGATTTTAGCCAAGGGTGAAACGTTTCTAGGTCCCCACCCTCTCCCTCCGAAATGCTGGAGCGACAAGGCTGGGCAACCCGCAGCTCTGGGCTAGCTAGGTTCCGCCTCGGCGGGACTGGGTTGTGGAGTTCGTTTCTTGGCTGGTAGTACGACGGTCACCAGTATGAGAACACCCACAGCGAGCAGCACTCTCCTGACAAGGTGGAAAGTGTTGTGAAACGGTAAATATCGAATTACGTGGAAAGAGGCGTAGACGCCAAGGCTGGCAATCCTAAGAAGATCGCGCCCAAAATTCCAGAGCAGATAAGCACAATATCCCCATGATGAAGCTGGGAACCGCCAGCCCAAGCTCTATGTATCGCGTTCTCGGTGCTGGCCGAAACGATTTCAGATACCGCATGGCACTCGGTTCACCTTGTGCGGCAGCCACTCGATACCAGCGAAGAGATCCAATGCGATCCCTTTCCACGCCGAGAGCATATGCATACATGTAACCCAGGGTTGCTTGAGACACGGCGTCGCCGTGATCTGCGGCCTTTTCGTACCAAGCCGCGGCTTGAGTGTAGTCTTTCGCGACTCCGCAGCCGTTGAAATAGATCCAGCCGAGAGCCTGTTGAGCCAGAGGGTAGCCCTGCTCGGCGGCTTTGCGGTACCAACCAAGTGCTTGCGCATCATCCTGCGGAGCGCCTTCACCGTAAAAGTACATGTAACCAAGAGCAGTTTCCGCGTACGTATCATCCTGATCGGCGGATTTGTGCAGCCAACGGAGCGCCTCGGTGTAGTCTTTGGTTACTCCCCTTCCGTCGTGGTACCGATTGCCAAGTTTGTTTTGAGCGGCGGCGTCCCTCGCTCGGCGCGTGCGCGAAGCTCGGATAGTTGGCCCCATTCAGCTACCCTCTGTCTATGTGTTCGCCAAGCGAATAGCCCGCCGAAGATGACGGCAATACACGCCGCGAGTGCACCGGCCCCCACCACCATTTCATGAGGCGTGCATCGTAACACGAAGAGTAGCTGGGGTGGACTTCGATTTCGGGCGGCTTGGCTTGAATTCCTGTGTGGCAGCCCGCGACGCAGACGATATCTAGTTAGCCCACCGCGCAACCTTTGGGTTACCTATGTTCCGCGCCTTCGGCGCTGGGCTTACGTTTCTTCTTGCTCCTTCAGCTTCGCGATTACGCTGAAGTCTTCGAGTGTGGTCATGTCGCCTTTGACTTCGCCATTGGTGGCGAGCTCGCGCAGTAAGCGGCGCATGATTTTTCCGCTGCGAGTTTTTGGCAAGGAGTCGGTGAAGCGGATGTCGTCGGGCTTAGCAAGAGATCCGATTTCTTTCGCCACCCACTTGCGCAATTCTTCTTTCAGTTCCGGAGTCGGAATGCGGCCACCTTCGAGAGTGACGAACGCGGCAATCGCCTGTCCTTTAACTTCATCGGGGCGGGCGACGACTGCAGCTTCGGCAACGAACTCGTGAGCGACGAGCGCGGATTCAACTTCCATGGTGCTCAAGCGATGACCGGAGACGTTGATGACGTCATCGATCCGTCCCATGACCCAGAAGTAGCCGTCCCTATCTTTGCGAGCGCCGTCAAGATCGTGCGCAACATGCCCGGCCAGGGCTGCTTCAGGACGAGAAATCCGCCAGAGCCATCGGGGACGGGATTGCCTTCCATGTCCACAATTTCGGGAACAACGCCGGGGAACGGCTTGGTTGCAGAACCGGGTTTGGTCGCGATCGCGCCGGGAATAGGCGAGATCATGATGTGGCCAGTTTCGGTCTGCCACCAGGTATCAACGATCGGACAGCGATTGTGACCGATGACTTCGCGGTACCACATCCAGGCTTCAGGATTGATGGGTTCTCCGACTGTGCCGATCAGTCGCAGACTGTCGAGTTTGTGCTTCTTGGGCCATTCGTCGCCCCAGCGAATGAAGGTGCGAATGGCGGTGGGCGCGGTATAGAAGATGGTGACCTTGTGCTGATCAATGATGCGCCAGAAGCGGTCAGGCTCGGGGAAGTTGGGCGCGCCTTCGTACATCAAGCAGGTCGCGCCGTTTTGCAGCGGACCGTACACGATGTAGCTATGTCCGGTAACCCAGCCGATGTCGGCAGTACACCAGTAAATATCATTCTCGCGAAGATCAAAGACCCACTTGGAAGTGATGTAGGTGCCGACGGAATACCCGCCGGTGGTGTGGACCACGCCTTTGGGCTTGCCGGTCGTGCCCGAGGTGTAAAGGATATAAAGAGGATGCTCGGAATCGAGCGGCTCGGCGGGGCAAAGGTCTGGCGCTTTCGCCATCAGATCGTGCCACCAGTGGTCGCGGCCGGATTGCATGTTGATCGGCGTGCCGGTGCGTTTGTAAACGACGACGTTCTTAACATTGGGGCAGGATTTCAGGGCTTCTTCGACGGCGGGAAATAACTTTACTTCGGCGCCGCGGCGGAACGCGCCATCCTGGGTGATAACAGCTGTTGCGTGACAGTCGTGGATGCGATCGATCAATGCATGCGCGGCGAATCCGCCAAAGATAACCGTGTGCGGCGCGCCGATTCTGGCGCAAGCCAGCATGGCGATGGGAAGTTCGGGCGTCATGCCCATGTAGATGGCGACGCGATCGCCTTTTTTTACGCCGAGCGACTTCAGAACGTTGGCGAATTTCTGCACTTCCCGATGGAGTTCGGCGTACGTTAAATTGCGTACTTCGCCGGATTCGCTCTCCCAGATGTAAGCGGGTTTGTCTTTGCGCTTAGTCTGGACATGGCGATCGAGGCAGTTATAAGAAAGATTGAATTGGCCGCCGACGAACCACCTCGCCCAGGGATGATTCCATTCGAGAACTTTGTCCCACTTCTTGAACCAGTGCAGCTCTTCGGCAATGCGGCCCCAAAATTGTTCCGGCTGTTCGACGGACTCCCGATAGACGCGCTCGTAGTCTGCCTCGCTCTGGAGATGAGCGCTGCGGCGAAAATCATCGGGCGGCTCGAACTTGCGCTGCTCCTGGAGGATGGAGTCGATGTTGGTAGAGGGAGAGATTGGTTTATCTGACACGCATGGCATTTTACCTGAAGGCGGTGGAACGGTTGGGTGCTGCGGCCTGAGCGGAATTCGCAATTTTCGCAATTGAGGAAAAGCTGCCTGCCGGCTCGTGACGTTAGACTATCGCGTGGCACAAAAGAAAGCCCATCAGACCCAATTTCATCGTTCGCAGATTGGTCGCGCCCAAAGATACATCCGGCTGCATCTGACGGAACCGCTTAGCCTGGGCCGCATTGCTCGCGAGGCCAGGTCATCGTCTTATCACTTTGCGCGACTCTTTCATGCTTATACCGGCGAGACGCCTTTCGAGTTTCTCCGTCGCCTGCGACTTACCACGGCGCTGCGCATGCTGGAGGAAGATCACAATGCAAGCGTCACTGAGATCGCCCTCAGTATTGGCTACGACACATCAGCCGCGTTCAACAAATCCTTCCGCAAATTCCTGAAGATGAACCCTGGGGATTTTCGCAAGCTGGGAAAAGAAAGCCAGCACGACATGATCTACGATCTCAGTCGTCCGAAACTATTGAAGGGGATCCCGATGAACCTGACGACTGAATTCGAACCGGTTACGCGTTCGTTGACTCATTACGTTTTTCTGGAAAAGCACGGGCCGTTTGCTGAAGTGGCTCCGCCGCTGTGGAACGATCTCTTGCCAATGCTGCCGCAACTCGATCAAGAGCAGATCAGTGAGTACCTTGGCTTGAGCGGGATCGATAAGACGAAGGTGGGCGAGGAGACCATGATTTACCAGGCAGGGGTTGCGTTGGCCTCTGAACCTGGGAAGCTGCCGAATGGTATGAGGCATCGGGCAATCAAAAGTGGAAAGTACGCCCGCTTTCTTCTAACCGGGCCATACTCGCACATCTGGATGGCGTTCGACCGGATCTTAAAGACTCTAGCTGACAAGAAAGTTGAGTTGCGGCCCGAGTTCTGCATTGAGAGTTATTTGAATGATCCGCGAGTCACTCCCGAAGATCAGTTGAAGACGGCCTTGCTGGTGCCGATCACGTAAGAAATCAACTCTCCGCCTTCTCCAGCAAATAGGCTCCCGGGCCCTGCTGGCCACGGACGGAGCGAACGAATTCTTTAACAACGAAGCCAGCGCGCAGAGATTCGGTGAAGGCGGACCGGGTTACTAGGCGCCATTCGCGCGCCAAGTCCTCATTCTCAGTTTCAATGCGGCCCATGTCGCCGGGGATTTCAATGGCGATTCGCTGTCGCGCCAGCGCTTGTAAAAGATCGCTCATCGCGGGCCGGCCATCACCGTTGAATGAGATCAACGGTTCGAGATGGGCCAATGAATCGAGATTCTCAAGGCGAACATCTTTGCCGCGCAGGCGTGATTCAATACGTTGATCGGCGAGATGCCAGGTGACCCAGAGGCGATCGGTGCCGTTACGGTGCAGTGGACTGGAAGTGTGCGCGCCGTAAAAATCCACGCGGTAATCGTTTGAGATCACTCCAAGACGGCAAAAATTAAGGTGCGCATTTCTGGCGCGCAGGGGATCGAAGGTCCAGGTAATTTCTTTTATGCCGATCGCGAGGGCCTTCTGGCGCTGGGCAAGTTTGAGCCGGTATCCAATGCTCATGCCGCGATGCGACGGCCGTACGCCCAGCATGTGGGAGTGAAAAGCTGTTCTGCCGTGCTCCAGGCTGGGGATGGCGAAAGCGAAACCGACAAGCTGCGCTTTGTCAAAAGCGCCGATCCACATGGCGCCAGCGGCGCGCGCGGCTATAGCGAAAGCCAAGGGCGTAACGTCTCGATCGTCGGCTTCCCATGTCAATTTTTCGAGATCGAGGGCAAGTTGCAGATCAGCGATGGATTCAAGATCGCGAATCAGAATCTCGGGTTTGCTTGAAGGATTGGGCACGACCGCATTCCGCACGAGAGCTTGGCCGAACACTATACGTGAGAGCCGTCCGCGGTGCCACCGATAGCTGCATCTAAGCGCAGAGTAAATTTTTGTAAATGCTTGAGTGGATTCGGGTTCCCTCCTCATCCAACAGGAGTCAAAGTGTCTCCAGACAGTCGAGCGGGAGCAGTTTGGATTGGTTAAGATTGGGAGGCACTTTTCTTACTAAGTAAGAACAAGTAAATGAGACGAGGCTAGAAACAATTGATCAAATGCACCCGCCACCGTGCCGCTGTCGTGATAATGGAAGCGCTCTTGCTCTCACTCCTAAGTGCTTGCTCTAAGTCCGACTCAACCCCGACCAGAGCGCGGGCAAATGCGTCAGCGGTCCTACCAGTGACGGTGGCCAATGTCACCAGACAGGACCTGCCGGTCTATCTCAGCGGGTTGGGGTCGGTTGCGGCCTACTACACGGTAAGCGTAAAGAGCCGTGTCGATGGGCAACTCGTGGATGTGAAATTCAGGGAAGGCGAGACGGTTAAGCAGGGAGCGTTGCTGGCAGTGATCGATCCGCGACCGTATCAGGCGCAGCTGGAACAGGCGCAGGCGCAGCTTTTCAAAGACCAGGCTTCGCTGCGCGATGCGCAATTGAATTACGAGCGATATAAGGGGCTGCTGCAGAATTCGGGCGCGATGTCGCAGCAGCAGGTGGATACACAGCAAGCTACAGTCGATCAATTGCAAGGCACGGTGCACAACGATCAGGCCACGGTTGATAACGCAAAATTAAATCTCAGCTACTGCCACATCACTGCGCCTGTGGGCGGTCGAATTGGACTGAGATTGGTGGATCCGGGAAACATGGTGCATGCGTCGGATACGAATCCGATACTGGTCATCACGCAACTGCAACCGATTACCGCGTTGTTTACTTTGCCGGAAGACCAGTTGCCCGAAGTGGCAAAGCGTATGCGCAAGGCCCTGCTGGAAGTGGATGCCTACAGCCGTGACGATTCGACGAAGCTGGCTACTGGCAAGCTATTAACAATTGATAACCAGATCGATCAGACGACCGGGACAGGACGGCTGAAGGCTGTCTTCTCGAACGAGGACAACGTGCTGTGGCCGAATCAGTTCGTAAATATTCACCTGCTACTGGAGACACGGAAAAACGCGACGGTGATTCCGTCCGCGGCGGTGCAACAAGGGCCGCAGGGCAGCTATGTGTATGTGGTCAAGCCTGATAAGACGGTGGAGGCGAGAAACGTCAATCCATCTTTGACAGAAGGCAATCTGACGCAGATCGCCAGCGGCATCTCTCCTGATGAAGTAGTTGTCACAGATGGTCAGGACAAGTTACAGACCGGCACTCACGTTGAACCACATCAGCAAAATCAAAATCGGAATGCAACTGGCGGTGGTGTGCAAGGAACAGGGCCAGGCCCAGTCCCACCGCCACCGGTTGGCCGAAATCGCAGGTCTGGAGCGGCTGAGCAAGCCAATCCAGGAGCGCTGAACTCTGGCCCTGGACAAGGCGGCCGGCCCGGGAACGCGACCACCGGCTCATCAAATACCGGAACACCTTCGCAATGAATCCGTCACGGCTTTTCATTCTTCGTCCGGTCGCCACATCCCTAATGATGTTCGGGGTATTGCTGGTGGGGATCGTGGCTTACCGGCAACTGCCGGTTTCGGCGTTGCCGGAGGTGGATTATCCAACGATTCAGGTGATGACGTTTTATCCGGGCGCGGACCCGACGGTGATGGCATCGTCGGTAACGGCTCCACTGGAGCGGCAGTTCGGGCAGGTGCCGGGGCTGAGTCAGATGACGTCTTCGAGTTCGCTCGGCAGCTCGATCATCACGCTGCAGTTTACGCTGGACCAGAACATCGATATTGCCGAGCAGGAAGTACAGGCGGCGATCAATTCGTCGGGGACTTATCTTCCCGCTGATCTGCCGAACCCGCCGATTTACAGCAAGGTGAATCCTGCCGACTCGCCCATTCTGACGTTTGCGCTGAGTTCATCAACGTTGCCGCTGTCCAAGCTTGAGGATCTGGCTGACACCCAACTGGCGCAAAAAATATCGCAGGTCAGTGGTGTCGGACTGGTTTCGATCAGCGGCGGTCAGAAGCCGGCAGTAAGAATTCAGGCGAACCCTACCGCACTGGCTGCGTATGGGCTGAGCCTGGAAGATGTGCGGACGGCGCTTGCGTCAGCAAATGTTGACCAGGCGAAGGGTACGCTCGATGGGCAACGGCAGTCGTTCACGATTGACGCGAATGACCAGTTGCTGTCAGGGCCGGAGTACGAGCCGATTGTGATTGCGTATCGCAACGGCGCTCCGGTGCGCGTAGCCGATATTGCGAACGTCGCCGACAGCATCGAGAACATGTACCAGGCGGCGTGGATGGGGCGAGGGTCGACGCTCTCGCCGGCGGTGATCGTGAACATTCAGCGCCAGCCGGGCGCGAACATTATCACTGTGGTGGACCGGATCAAGGCACTGTTGCCCGTGTTGCAGGGCGGGTTGCCGGCGGGAGTAGATGTAACCATCCTGACCGACCGCACAGAAACGATTCGCGCATCGGTCAAAGACGTTGAATTTGAGTTGAGTCTTACGGTGGCGTTGGTGGTCATGGTGATTTTTCTTTTCCTGAGAAATCTCAGGGCCACGATCATTCCCAGCATTGCGGTGCCGCTGTCGTTGGTGGGAACGTTCGCGATCATGTACCTGCTGGGATACAGCCTGAACAACCTGACATTGATGGCGCTCACAATTTCCACCGGATTCGTGGTGGACGACGCTATTGTGATGCTGGAGAACATCGAGCGCTTTCTGGAAGTGGGCGATTCGCCGCTGGACGCAGCACTCAAGGGCGCGGGGCAGATCGGGTTCACGATCGTATCGTTAACAGTTTCGCTGATTGCGGTGTTGATTCCGCTGCTGTTCATGGGCGATATCGTGGGAAGACTCTTCCGCGAATTTGCGGTCACGCTGGCGGTCACGATTCTGGTTTCGGCCTTTGTGTCCTTGACCCTGACCCCGATGATGAGTTCGCGGCTGCTGAAATCGCGAGCAAATTCGAAAAAGAGCAGGTTTTACGATTGGTCAGAGAAGCAATATGAGCGCGTGATCGCTTATTACGGGCGCACCCTGAAGTGGGTGCTCAAGCATCAGCCGGCGACATTAGTCATCACTGCTGCCACATTAGTGCTTACGATAGCGCTCTACATCGTGGTGCCCAAGGGTTTCTTCCCGGTGCAAGATACGGGAGTAATTTTGGGAATCTCCGACGCGCCGCAGGATATTTCTTTTGCTGCAATGTCGCAGCGACAACAGGCTCTAGCGCGAGTGATTCTGAAAGACCCTGATGTGGCCAGCCTGTCATCGTTTATCGGTATTGATGGCACCAATCCAACGATGAACAGCGGGCGTGTGCAGATCAATCTGAAGCCGCGTGACGAGCGCAGTTCGTCAGCTTCAGAGATCATTCGTCGGCTGCAGCCAGAATTGGCGCAGCAGGTCGCGGGCATCACCTTATATATGCAGCCCGTACAGGACTTGACCGTGGAAGACCGGGTGAGCCGGACACAATATCAGTATTCGATGGAAGACACGGACGCGAACGAACTTGCGGTCTGGTCGCAGCGTTTGCTCGATCATCTGCGCGGCGCTCCGGAATTGCGCGATGTTGCTAGCGATCAGCAAACCGGCGGGTTGCAGGCTGATCTGGTGATCGATCGCGATACGGCGTCGCGGTTCGGAATTCTGCCCGCGACGATTGACAACACGCTTTACGACGCATTCGGGCAACGGCAGGTTTCGACGATCTACACGCAGCTGAATCAATATCACGTGGTGCTGGAAGTGGATCCGCAATTTCAGAAAGACCCGGATTCGATTCACACGCTCTACGTGAAATCGTCGACCGGGACGCAGGTTCCGCTCTCTTCGTTCAGTCACATTGTGCGGACAAATTCGACGCTGGCAATTAACCATCAGGGCCAATTCCCGGTGGTGACACTATCGTTCAATCTGGCGCCTGGAGCATCGTTGGGAGACGCCACCAAAGCAATTGAGGCGGCCGAGCAGTCGATCCAGATGCCAGCGAGTATTCACACAAGTTTCCAGGGAACGGCGGCGGCGTTCCGCAATTCGCTGTCAAGCGAACCACTGCTGATTCTGGCAGCGATCATCACTGTGTATATCGTCTTGGGCGTGCTGTACGAGAGCTACATTCACCCGATCACAATTCTCTCGACGCTGCCCTCGGCGGGCGTGGGCGCGCTGCTTGCGCTGATTTTTACCGGGAATGATCTGGGCGTGGTGAGTTTGATTGGAATCATCCTGCTGATCGGCATCGTTAAGAAGAATGCCATCATGATGATTGACTTCGCGCTCGAGGCAGAGCGCGACGAACACAAGGCGCCCGAGGAAGCGATTTATCAGGCTTCGCTTTTGAGATTTCGCCCAATCATGATGACGACCATGGCGGCGCTATTTGGTGGACTACCGCTGGCATTGGGTCGAGGCACCGGCTCAGAACTCCGGCATCCGCTGGGCATCACGATCGTTGGCGGATTACTCGTAAGCCAACTGCTTACGCTTTATACCACTCCGGTTGTCTATCTCTGGTTCGATCGCCTGTCGCAAAGGTTTGCGCGATTCGGATTCCGCCACTTCACCGAACAGCCTGCCGAGGGAGATTGATTGAGCGTTTCATCTCCATTCATCAAGCGTCCAGTCGGCACCTCGCTACTGACGATTGGCGTGCTGCTGGCTGGTATTCTCGCGTTTCAGTTTCTTCCGGTGGCACCGCTGCCGCAAGTGGAGTTTCCGGTTATCAGCGTATCGGCCTCGCTTCCGGGAGCCAGTCCGGAAACGATGGCATCCGCAGTGGCAACGCCGCTGGAGCGGCAGTTCGGGCGTATTGCGGGCGTGAATCAGATGACTTCGACGAGCCAGATCGGCTCGACCGGAATCGTTCTGCAATTTGATCTCGACCGAAACATCGACGCCGCAGGACGTGACGTACAGGCAGCAATCAATGCCGCGCGCAGTCACTTGCCGTCCTATTTACCGGGAAACCCTTCTTACCGCAAAGTGAATCCTGCGGACGCACCTGTTCTTATTCTCTCGCTCACGTCAGACACGATGACGTTGCCGCAAATGTATGACGCCGCTGATTCAGTGCTCTCCCAAAAGCTGGCCCAGGTGAGCGGCGTAGGACAAGTATTTGTCGGCGGAGCGGCAAGGCCGGCCGTTCGTGCAGAAGTGAATCCGAATCTGCTGAACAAAATCGGACTGGGTTTGTATGCGGTGCGCACAGCGCTCGGGTCGGCAAACGCCAACCGTCCCAAGGGCACCGTCGCGAACGCGATCAATGCATGGGCGATCACGGATAACGATCAGATCAAGCTGGCTGATCAGTACAAACCGCTGGTGATCGCGT
>QHZW01000464.1 GCA_003224815.1 Acidobacteriota bacterium
AGTCCGGAATCGATGGATCCGAGAAAGACTTCGTTGGTTGCGGGATTACAAATCCCGCCAGCTACGGGCCGACCGTGCTCGACGAAAGCAATTGAGACGCAAAACTCTGGGATGCCTTCTACGAATTCGCGCGTTCCGTCGAGTGGATCGATAACCCAGACTTGTTCGTAGTTCAGTCGTGATAAATCGTCTGCGCTTTCTTCCGAAAGCCAGCCTTCGCCGTCGCGCAACAGGCACTTGCGGAGAACGGCGTCGAGCGCATGATCGGCTTCGGTGACCGGGTCGTGGCCGGATTTGTACTCCGCCTCGATGTCTCCCGGCGTAAAGCGCGTAAACACACGGCGTGCTTCGGCAATCGCGCTTTCGATGCGGTGCAAGACGTCGCAGTGAGAATTGTTCGGCATATGAGTGGTCAGGCCCACAACATTCGCGCGCCCGTGGAGAGGAGAATAACGCAGAGAATGCGTCGCAACCAGAGAACTGGAACACGCGTACTAAGATGTGAGCCGACCAGGCCGCCGGGTATGGAGCCAATCAGCAGATAGCCCACCAGCGACGGATCAACGTTGCCCAACCGAAAATGCAGAAGGCTAGTGCAACCCGTTAGTAGCACTGCGTGAACGATATCCGTGCCGACCATCACTTTGGGCGGATAGCTGTAAAACAAAAGAAGCAGCATCATGATGATGCTGCCTGAGCCAACCGAGGTCAGGCCGACGAGGAACCCAGCGACGAGGCCAATCACCGCCATGCCTGCGAAGGATTTCGCGGTAGGCGGGCGATTTGCGACTTGTGCTTCAATTCTGCGCTGAAGCAGGAGCAGAGTCGAGACCAGGATCAGCAGAATTCCAACTGCAGCTTTGATGAAGTCATTTACGCCCGCGCCATGCAACGTGCGCAAGTGCTGCAAGAGGCGCACGCCGAGGATAGATCCGGCAATGCTCCCCGAGGCTAACGCCAATACAACTTTTCGGCGTACGGTGCCTTTGCGCAGATGAACGAAGCTGGAAGGAATCTTGGTGAGGAAGTTGAATGCGGCATCAGATCCAACGGCGATGATTGCCGGCACGCGCAGCCCGAAGATCAGCAGTGGCAGCAGAAGCACGCCGCCGCCGAGTCCGGTGAGGCCGATCAGCGTGCCTACAATCAGGCCGATAAGGATCTTGAGCGCGATCAGTTCCATCGTGTTGCGCCGGTTTATGCTCCGGTTGAAAGCGCCGGCTCTGGACTTACTCCGATGAAGCCCTGCTGCTCGAGATGCAGAATGATTTCCTGTGCCGCTTCTTCTGCGCTCAGTTCGGCAGTGTTGATGACCACTTCCGCGTCCGCTGGAGACTCATACGGATCGGAGATTCCGGTGAACTCTTTAACGATGCCGGCGCGTGCTTTTGCGTAAAGACCCTTGCGATCACGCTGTTCACAGGTTTCGATCGGAGTTGCAACGTGCACCAGGATGAAGCCTCCGTAAGGCTCAATCATCTGCCGCACATGTTTTCGTACAGAATCGTACGGTGCGATGGGAGCGCAGATCGCAATCCCGCCGTTCTTGGTGATCTCGGAAGCCACATAGCCGATCCGGCGAATGTTGATGTCGCGGTGCTCTTTGGAGAACCCGAGCTCGGAGGAGAGGTGCTTGCGGACGACGTCGCCGTCGAGGATGGTGACCGGCCGGCCGCCCATCTCCAGGAGCTTGACCGTACGTGAACCATGCCGGAATGTCGCGGCCTTCGTTCAGGCGGTCGCGCAACTCGGTTCCGGAGATGTTCAGAACACGCGCGCCCTGAGGAACCTCGTTATCTGGAACGTAAACGTCCTGATTTTCCAGATAGACCATCATGTTAAAAGGCACCATAGTTACGCCGATGGCTTTCTCATGCTTCTTGAATAATTCTTGTGCCTCGTAAGGACCATAGAACGGTTTGCCGTCGGTGTCTTTGCCGGGACCTGCGTGATCGCGGCCCACAATAAAGTGCGTAACGCCGTGGTTCTTGCGAATGAGAGCGTGCCAAATGGCTTCACGAGGTCCGCCCATGCGCATGGCGAGCGGCAGAAGCGAGAGCTTCACTGTGCCGGCAGGATATTTCGAAAGCAACAATTGATAGCAGCGTACGCGGGTGAAGTAGTCCACGTCGCCGGGCTTAGTCATTCCAACCGATGGATGAATGAGCAGGTTGGCTTCGACGGTTTTTGCTGCGCGGAACGTCAGTTCCTGGTGCGCGCGGTGCATGGGATTGCGGGTTTGGAATGCGACCACACGCCGCCAGCCCATACGGGCAAATTCATTTCGCAATTCTGCCGGGGTCAGCCGCAAGGCCTTGAAGTCGTAATGCGACGGCTCCTGAACTCCTTCGAGCTTTCCACCCACGTACCACGGATTCGCCCTGTTCACGGCGTAATCGGTGCCCGGGTGCGCAGCGCTGGCGGTGCCAAATACGGCTTTGGCTTCGGCTTGACGATCTGGTTGCCAGACTTCTTCCACATGCAGCACCGCGAGCATCACGCCCTCGAGATCGCGCAAGGCGATCGTGCTGCTGCCCGGCTGAAGCGTCTTGGCGAAATCCTCGTCGATATCAAGGGTGATCGGCATCGGCCAGATCACGCCACTTGCGAGCTGCATATTGTGACACACGCCTTCATAATCTTTGCGCGTCATGAAACCACGCAGCGGCGAGAAGCCACCGCTCAGCAAAAGTTCCAGGTCGCAAAGTTGGCGGGGAGTTAGGTCCCAGGAAGGCCATTCACGGGAATGCGCCTTAAGTTCGGCGCTGCGCTCAGCGGGAGCGATCAGTTGTACTAATTCACCGCCGTGGGCGTGAATAAGATGGCTTGTAGAAGTCAAAACGCAAAACCTCCTAAAAATCTTTGAAGTTTTCTGGCAAGGTTAACCAGAGACAGCCAAACTAGAGGAATAAAAAGACGGCAATTGTGTCACTTACATCTACTTTAGCAGCAATGAGCGTGTACTCGGATTTTACCAAAAGTAACCTTGGGTACGGTACGCCGGTGATGATCACGCCTTTTGCGAAACCGTCTCCGCGTTGCTAGAACCTGGCAATACATCTTCAGGCGCATGTAAATCTCCAACCCTCATCGCCCGCTCAGAACCAAAAACCCAGGCCAGACAAAGTCCATAGACGAGGCCAGCTGCGGCTAAATGGATTAGAAGCTGCCAGTAATTATGTGGGACTAACCAGTGTTTCATTAGTAACAAAACCAGAACAACGGGAGCGCAAGTCAGAATTGGCAGCGTGTAGGCCTCGCGCAAAAAGGTGCGAATCGGGACTTGCAGCTTCCGGCACACATGCTGAGGCAGAAAGAAAAGCATGGTTGCGGTTAACGGAATCGCGGTGCCGAGAGCGTCGCCCATAATTCCGTAGGGGCGCACCAGCAGGATGCTGAGGAGAACGTTGGCCACGCCTTCCACGAAACTAACGATGGCCCAGGCTTTGTGTTTGCTCATTCCGAAAAGCACGCGGCCGGAGGCACTCTGCGCCATCATCAGCGTGGATGGTAGCGCCATGAGCACGAGTACGGGATAACTGGCGGCTACGTATTTTTTGCCCACCCAGGCCTCAATCACAGACTTCCCGAGTATCACGAGCACCGCTGTAATCGGAAGAGTAATGAATGACGAGAAGCGATTTCCGATGATAAAAATTTTCCGAAGCCGGTGAATTTCACCACGCGCATCGGAATGGCTCGACATCGGAACGAAAATCTGCGCGAACTTTTCGACCACCTCTTCGGCATAGTCCACAATGCGTCCGCCCACGTTGAAGTAAGTGATTGCGGCGGCGGAGAGAAACGTACCAATGATGATTTCGTCACTGCGAAAGCGCAGGCGGGCAGAGACGATCGCGATAAAAGTGATCCCACTGTAGCTGGCCATTTCGCGAAAAGTTTTCTTGTTCACGAGACTCAGCGAGAGTCGTACCGGCATGAACTGGAGAGCGAATACCCATCGCAACACGGAAAAGATGATGGGCAGGCCAACCGTGATGGTGGCAATAACAAGCAATCCGTTTCCATGCTTCAGTGCAATCACAATCAGAAGCGCGCGTACCAGAGTCGAGGCGATATCGGCGATGTTGGTCACATCGAACCAGCGAGCGGTGGAACGAAAAGCCGGATCAATGTGAAAAAGGTGGTCAATGTTGGCGCTGACGAGCAACGTGATCAAGAGCGCCGCCGCGCCGATGCAGGAATAACTGAACAGACTGGTGCTGATCAAGCGGCTGGCATATTCCACATCATTGGTGGCCTTTGCCTTGGAGATGTAGCGCACAACAGACGAGCGGATCCCAAGGTCGAAAAGGCCGTAGTAGCCGGTGATGGAAAAAATTAAGACCCAGATTCCGGCAGCGGCGTCTCCGAGGCTGTGCAGGATCAATGGCCACAAAAATAAGCCGACCAGCACGCTGGTGCCCAGGGCTATCCAACTGGAGCTGACGTTGCGAATGATCTGGATTATTTCAATGCGCCGCATAAGAGGGCCGAACGATCGAGGACAGGTGGCGAGCTATAGTGCATTCGCAAATCGGAGCCATTGCTCAACCCGAAGCATACCTTCCTGGAAGTTGATTCTAGGCGAGTACCCGAGAATATCGCGCGCTTTTTGAATACTGAAGAATACTGTTCCGGATTGGGTCTGAAATGTGACCTCGTCTGGAAGGGGAACAGCGAATGGCGGGACGAACTTGCGGCGGGGCACCCCGAAGCGAGACCGGATATCCTGGCGGCGACTTTCAGGGAGGGACTCGAGCCATTCCCAGGTTGATTTCAGCGCTCTTTCGAAAGCGGGAATCTGCAACAGCACGGTACGAAACTCTCTACTGCGCAAGGCTTTTGCTGCCCCGCGCACGGAACTAGAAATCAAACTGGGAGCCTTGCCATACAGCGCGCGTAATTCGGAGGAAGAGACGTCAGGAAGGGGCGTATCGATTCCCATCATCCGAGCATGAGCCTGGATGAAGTCGCCCCAGGTGACATGATCACCGTCAGTGATAAAGAATGCTTCGCCGTTCGCCGCGTCATTCTCCAAGGTGAGAAAGATTGCGTCCACCAAGTTGTCCACGTAAGTGGTGTTGCACACGCCGCGGCCGCCATCGATGAGAACGGCGCTGCCTTCACGCAACTCGGTAACCGCGCGCAAGTTCCAGGC
>QHZW01000465.1 GCA_003224815.1 Acidobacteriota bacterium
TCCTCATTCTCCGCGGACGGTTTTCTGTCTTTGTTCGATTGATTCATAGGTAATATGCCGCTGTGTGACTCCTCGGGGACGTACATGCGAGTCGTGTGGCCTAAGCCTTCTCCCGCCGGCCTGCGGCTCACGTTCGCCACCGGCATCCCCGAGGTCTCCCGGTTCTCGTGCATGAAGTTTCTAGGCGTGTCTGGGGTCTTCGACTACGCCGGACTGAACAAGGACTCGCGCTATCGTTCCTGTTCATGTTGCCTTCCGCGCATGTTAACCGCGTCGGCGTCCGGGTTGTAAGTTTTCGCAGCTCAATTGCCCACCCCGCCTATACCCCTGTCTACGCTTCACTGAGTCCCTCGCGGTATCAGCGCAAGACTCGGGGCCGAGTGGATCGCTGGTCCTTTCTCGTAAGAATTTTGCATTCTCTGCTTCATGCCGGTTTATCCCGGCGCACTAACATCTCGATTTCACTCATCAACAGCGATTCTAGTTTTGCCCGTGCTCACTCATACGATCGCTCGCGGCCCGAGTCATGCGGCTCGTGCCTTCGCAGACGATAGGCACGCTGTTACCTCACGGATGACCTGCTCGTAGTCAGCGGCTATCGCTCGCTCCACATGAGCACGAACGCCTTTTACTCCTGCTTCATGCGCCAATCTCTTGAAGTCACTCTGAAGAAAGACTTCCAACTGCTGCGGCGTCAAGACCGCAATGGGAACAGTAGCGGACTGGCCGGTGTCGGTCTCGATCTTTACGCAGTATGGCGACTCGAACTGTTGCGTTTCCGCCTTGCGTGAGGCGGGCGAATTTTTTGAGGCACGTCGGCACAGCGCGGATAAATGACCATATCGCTCAGGGAAAAAGGCAAATGGAAGGCGCAAGCTTGCTATCGCTGATACGACGGCGGTAGTGTTCGCATCGGCGCCGAAAGAAACTCTCGGTAACGCCTCAGTTCGAATTGCTGTAACGGGCTGCATGAAAATCGCTTGGTATCGAGCGACGAGCCTGCGTCAAAGGATAGATAGCCAGCCATTTTGTGGATTCCCTGCATTTCAGATTTTTTGGTTTTGTCGTTTCGTCTTCGTCAACTTCATAGAACGTGGAAATGCGCTTTTAGCGCAACCCAGCCTTCAGGCGTAAACCCGATGAGATCAAACCGAACCTCGAAGTCCCGACTCTTTTGATCTTCTATAAGGCGGTCAATCTAAATCTGGTATTTCGCCGCCTTTTGTGGTTCGAAGACAAGGATGGCCCGTGCTATTGGTGCATCGTTCGGCTCAGTATTCTATTGCCACTTCTCGGTCCGTAGCAGTCGTCCATCCATTGACCAATCGACAATCTGCATACCATTGCCCTCCAGAGTTCGGGTAAACCGGAGCTTGCGTGAAAATCGGCTGATAGGGATGCAAATGCCCTCGTGAAACCCACAAAGTCGTTGTGTTCAGACACATTCCTTCAAGCGGGGCGACAGCCGAGACAACCTGCACCCAGGCGCGAGAACCATTGTTTGCGGTCACAATCGGCCCCACCACAACAGCATTCTTTCCCGAATGTGGATCGCAGTTTAGCCAGGCGCCTTGAGGCAAATCGACCTTCTGCCCCAGTCCGCACATGGGACTAGTGCAGCTATCATGACTCTGCAAATATCCTTCGCTGTCATAGGCCGGGAGCAATCTTGAACATTCTAGTCCCAACAGGAATCGTCAGTTCGTTCTTCGGGTTGTCGTTCGCATGAAGAAAAAGGAGAGGCCGGAGCCTCTCCTTATAGTATTCGCGTTCAACTCTCCTTAGAGAACTTGCACGTTCTCCGAACGGGAATTCGAGGGTGTCGAGGCGAGCCAAGTTGTCCGACTGCACCGTTTGTCCAACCGGCCAAGCTGATTTCAATCTTCGCTAACAAGCGGTATGCAGCTCGGGAGTAACGGAGGTAATCCAGAGTCAATGACTACCGTAAGCTTTTCGTGATAGGGGCTCTCCTGAATACTGTCGAATGGGGATGGTGTTTCGCACGGCACCATCTCTCGCCCAGCGCCTAGTGAGGGCGGTTCGCCTTTGTGGGCGCTGGGATGTGGATCAGTAATCCACCCCTATGGATCACGAACTCAAGTGGAACGCCGCCAACCAGAAATGGATGTGCATCAGGTGCCTCCGCACCTCAGATCAGCAGCTCGCGGTTGATGCTGAAAAGGAAATGAGCCAATTTGAGTGCATACCGCCGATGCCCGTTTCCCCGGTCCGAAATTCCTAGAACAGGAGCTTTGCGCGGCTGGCGGAGTGACGATTCAATGACAGTGCAATCGCAGGTGATCATGAGTGGATGCTCGTGACTAAGACCGGGGCACCGACTGCAAGCCCTTCGCTTGGCGTCCCGGCCATCTCCCCTCGATTTCTTGAATGCCGGACTCAGGCCCCGCATTTCGGACACTTCACGCGCTCACAGTCCACGCGGTTCTGATCTCCGCATGGTTTATTCAGCAATTCTTTTGAGGCCCTTTGCGACCAATCTCAACAACCGTGGAGTGTTATACCCGCAGATCAGGATCACAGTTGTTATTAAAAGGCCACCTCGATAGGTGTTAGCTAAACCAAATCGGTTCCGAAAAAAGCTCATGTGACGGTGTTTTGATGCATGATTGCGGACGCCGTGCACTGACTCGCTAGTCGGGGGACATCTGCAAGAAATCTTAAGGTGAGATACAGGATAAATTTAGAAAGTACCTCACGGCTAAATCACCATCTCAAGCACAACTTCGGCCTCGCTCCAGCAAGGTCGAATCAGCCCCGCTGAATGGCGCGGATGTACGTGGCGTGCCTAATCGGCGGGGTTCCTTTTCAAGATTTGGAACCATGCTCGCCGATGACATTGTCGCTCTGCTCAACCAAAAGCCGATGACATCCGAGGAAGTAGCTAAGGAACTCGAGACCGTCGAGAGTCTAATTCTTATTGAGCTATATGCTGACTTGAAGGGACGCGTGGAGATGGGACGGGACGGTAAGTGGAAACGCACACCGCCACAACCATAGTGAGTAGGCAAAGCTGCCTGACGCCTGCGTTCCACGATCGATTTTGCGGCTTCCGTGGCTGGTCGTCCTCAATAACAAATTCCTTCTTGCATTTCGGACACGTTTTCCGTGCCACATAAAGAGCATCCTGCCAATTCCAGTCACCCCGAAGTGGCCGGTTACGCCGCGCGTCTTTCTTGAAAACCATCTATTTTCTCTACCAACTTGAACACGGCGACTTTTCGCAATCGGTTCCGATGCTCATGGAGCGCAGCTCGAAGGTCTTGAAGGATGGTATGCAACTCGTCTTGGCTTCCGGCCAGCAACGCCCTCGAACAGAGTTCGCGCACCCTATCCTCCAAACGTCTGTTCATGAAATGGACCAAATTTCACCCTAATGGAGTCAGGATATGTACGATACTGTACACACTGTACAGCCGCTAGCGGTAATGAGGGCGAAAGCAAGCTAAGTAAATTCAGGCCGTGCTCATACGCCGCAGTAGCGGCTCACCGTGCTTGGTGCACGGGAGGTTGCGTGTTGGCGCAGTTGCGATTCGAGATTACCTACGCAAAAGCGACAATCATCACAACAACGGCGATAATCAGGGCGATGGGCTTACAGCGGGGATTCGCAAGCATGAACTACTAAACACGAGCGCACTTTGAACCTACGTGCGTTCCGCTGTTGTCGGGCGCGTATTTCTTTCTCTAAGAACTTTGTCAGCTCAAGAACAAGTGCCTGTAGCTTTTGCGGTTCCTGTTCTCTAGCGGCGAGTTCGCACAGATTGCGCCAACGTCCGGCATCAAGGGTTTCCATAGGCCGCACCTCGTGTATTCGCCGACTGGTTTCTTAACCGTTACTCTTTTTCGTCCAGCAAGCAGTTGATTTCTGCGACACTCGGGCAGCAGTGCACCACTACCTGCACTCGCATTGACTTGCTGAGGGGTGGGTCCTAACATGCAACATGGCGCATGACGGGCACGACGATTTCGCATTACCAGATCGAGTTACGCCTGGGCGGCGGCGGTATGGGAGTAGTGTACCGGGCGCAGGATTTGAAGCTGGGGCGAAATGTCGCGATCAAATTTCTTCCGCCATCACTGGTATCTGACCGGCAAGCGCTGGAGCGGTTTCAGCGGGAAGCCCGGACCGCGTCGGCCCTTAATCATCCGAACATTTGCACCATTCATGAAATTGACCAGTGGGAGGGGCAGCCTTTCATCGTCATGGAGCTGCTGGAAGGGCAGACGCTGAAGCAGTTGATCACCGGGCGTCCGCTGGCGATGGGCCAACTCCTGGACATCGCGATTCAGGTTGTGGACGGGCTGGATGCAGCGCATGAGTCGGGGATCATTCATCGCGATCTGAAGCCGGGAAACATTTTCCGTGGAGGAAGTGGGCATATCTTCGATGCCGACGAGTGATACGCACGATCTGACCAGCACGGGTGTTTCGCTGGGCACGGTGGCGTATATGTCGCCGGAGCAGGCGCGAGGCGAGGACCTGGACGCGCGCAGCGATCTGTTTTCGCTGGGAGCAGTGCTGTACGAGATGGCGACGGGACGGAGCGCGTTTATTGGGGCGACGACGGCGGTGACATTCGAAGCGATCCTGAACCGCACGCCGCTGCCGGTCACCCGAATTAATCCTGACCTGGTGCCGGATGTCGGATGGATAATCAGCAAGCAGCTGGAAAAGGACCGCAAGCTGAGATACCAGTCGGCAGCGGAGCTGCGCGCCGATCTGAAACGGGTAAAGCGAGACACGGAGTCGGCGGGAGTGCCAAGCCTAACGGCGCAGCCGGGAGGTGCAAAAAAGAAGTGGCTGTCTAGGGGACTGGGTGCCGGGATAGCGGGAGTTGCGGTGTTGCTGCTGGCGCTGGCAATGGCGCCGCGTGCCTGGCTGAAGCGGATGGTTGCAGGCGGCGGACAGATTCACTCCATTGCGGTGCTGCCGTTTATTAACAGCAGCGCTGATCCGAATGTTGAATATGTGGCGGATGGAGTGACGGATGGAGTGATCAGCAGCCTGTCGCGGGTGCCGGAGCTGAAGGTGATGGCGCGCAGCACGGTGTTCACCTACAAGGGGCACGAGGTCAATGCACAGAAGGCAGGCAAAGAGCTGAATGTGGACACAGTGCTGATCGGCAAGATTTCGCAGCGCGGCGAAGTAATTTCGATTCAGACGGACTTGGTGAACGTGGCGGATGGATCGGAGCTGTGGGGGGATCAATATAACCGGAACCTGGCCGATCTGCTGACGGTGCAGGGAGACATTGCCAAGGAAATTTATTCCAACCTGCGACCCCGCCTGACGGGCGAGGAAGCGCAGGGACTGGGAAAGCACGCGACGGAAAATCCCGAAGCTTATCAAGCGTACCTACAAGGACTGTTTTACTGGAACAAGTGGACAGAGGACGGATTCAAGAAGGCGAGCGATTACTTCACGCAGGCGGTCACGATGGATTCGAATTTCGCTCTGGCCCACGCCGGACTGGCGGACACGTACACGTTTATGGGGGATTCCGGGTATGTGGCGCCGCGTGAGGTATGGCAGAAGGCGAAGGACGCTGCCACGCAGGCAGTGAGGATGGACCCCTCGCTGCC
>QHZW01000466.1 GCA_003224815.1 Acidobacteriota bacterium
CATTACCCTACCAACTAGCTAATCAGCCGCGACCCCCTCCTCAAGCGAATTGCTCCTTTGATCATCAGCTCATGTGAGCCGAAGATTTTATGCGGTATTAGCTCCGGTTTCCCGGAGTTATCCCCCACTCAAGGGTAGGTTGATCACGTGTTACTCACCCGGTCGCCACTGTACTCGTGGATTGCTCCACTTTCTCGTTCGACTTGCATGTGTTAGGCACGCCGCCAGCGTTGATTCTGAGCCAGGATCAAACTCTCGTTTGAAACCTGAAATTTGTTCGGAATGAACAAATTCGCCGCTGCTGTTGTCGGCCCGGACGTAAACGCCCGTGTCTCCAGAGCAACGACTCGCTTCGCACCAGGACGGAGGTCCGGCGCTAGCTAATTTTGTGAGAAGTTCGAACTTAACTCGAACTTTTACAACCCATGTCTCCATTTTCAGGAAACACAGGAATCTCACGACTGGCACGTTCAACCAAGTTGTCAAAGACCGATTCGCGTTTCCGCCTGAGCGGCGCGTTTTCAGTCCAGCAGGATCCATGAAGAATCCAGCCGTCCTCGAAACCTTTTAAAAATATCGTTCCGCTTGCGGGCATGTCAACTCCCTGATTTCACAGGATTTCCACATTTCCACGCAGCAAAACGCATCTTCCTTCCCGCTCCAGCGCCGAATCTGGACGAAACTCACACTTTCGGCACGAGCCGAGACGGAAGATGATCGGTTAAGAAAAGATCGTTAGGAGGTTCTTGCGAAACCGCGTAAACCCTTCGAGGAGCTCTGTCCCCGAATTCAAAACCTCGTGGCCGAGGTCAATTCCAGCGTTTTCTTGCTTTTTTGCTGGGTTACAACTTTAGATGCCGGACAATCACGAGAGATTCAAAATCAGTCCAGCGTGCCACACATGCTCTCGACGGTTTGTCTTTTATACCACTCGGCTGGTCACAGCGCAAGGGGAAGTTGAAAACTTTGGCACCCTCCGTCCCAATCCGGCTTCCGATTTCAAATTGATGTTCATCCATCACAGACTCGCAACGCACGCTCCTGATACCTTTCAATCGAAATCTGCGGCCCCGTTAGCAATCGAAATCTGCGGCCCTGTTAGCCGCGCAGCGGCGAAAGAATGCAGCCCACGACGCAAGCCGTGGGCGGAGGGGCGAAAGAAAAATGTCGCACACTTGCGGCCATATCCTGCTGCACTTGATCTTCAGCACACACCAACGCCGCCCTCTAATCAAATCCGAATTCCGCGATGACCTGTTTGCCTATCTTGGCGGAATAATTCGCGAAATGAAGGGAACCGCGCTGATCATCAACGGTACCGCCGACCACGTTCACATGCTGGTTCGAATTCGTCCATCGCATGCGCCGGCCGAAATCGCTCGCATCATTAAAACAAATTCTTCTCGTTGGATCCGCATGCGCCATCCTGAATTTGGCTGGCAAACCGGCTACGGAGTTTTCAGCGTCAGCGAGTCGAATGTTGCCAGCGTGACGAAATACATCGCGGCACAGGAAGAACACCATAGGAAAAATTCATTTCAGGATGAGTTCCGTGCGTTCCTCAAGAAGAACGGGGTTGTTGTGGAGGAGAAATATATTTGGGGTTAGTTTCTTTCGCCCCGCCGGGGCTCGCTCGGAAACTCTGAGTGCCCACGGCTTGCGCCGTGGGTTGCATTCTTGCGCTCCTCCGGAGCAACCGCGCTATCTTGGGGCCGTCGGCTGCATTCTTGCGCTCCTCCGGAGCAATCGCGCTACAGAACATGCTCGCCTCTAACCGTGAACGTTACGCCGACTTTTTCCCGAAGACTCCGCCCAGGCCTTCTTGTACTTTTTCGCGAACTCCACCACTGCCTGCGACTCCGCCCTGCAACACGCCATCGAGCTGGCCGCCGACACCGGGCAGCTTTGATTTGAAAAAGTTGATTGCAACCTCCGCCGCCTGGCGGGCCTTGTCCTCTGAGATTCCTGTTCTCTGCGCAATCTGGCTGACGAGTTCGTTCATGATGGGCTCCTATGGTTTGCGACATTGGATGCCTCGGCGACGATGTCGTGCTGTGTAAATCGTTTGGATTCGAAAGCTGACACGAAAGAGCGGAGGAAAGCCGGCAGCAGTTGAGCTGCCCCAGTCAGCCAGAACCAGGCTTGAATGGGCCACCCGCCCGCTAACACAGCCGCGCGTGCTGGTCATTAACGCCTCAGGTGCAAGCATCCGTACCGGAATGCAATAATACTGCTTCCCCATGGCGAACACTCCCACCTTTGCGTCGATAGGAAAACCCACTGACAGCATTGATTACGTTTGAGCTACAGGATCATTGAGCTCTTCTCAGAGGGGCTGTACGCGAGTTCGAATAAAGCAATTGAGGAACTAGTTGCGAACTCCTTTGACGCAGGCGCACAGCAGGTCCAGGTTTTGCTATCCGCCAATCT
>QHZW01000259.1 GCA_003224815.1 Acidobacteriota bacterium
GAAAAAGAAGCGGACATTTTATGCAGTGACCAATCGGCGCGTCATCGTCGTCCAGAACGGATGGAATCGACAGATGGCTTCCTTTTACCTCGATAGCCTACCAACTCTTATTAAGGAGGGCGGCTCTGGAGGTTTTGGAACTCTGCGTTTCGCCCAGCAGGGCGCGATGTGGTCAGGGCGGCGTGGATGGGGTGCGTGGGATGGAATGGCGGTTGGAAATGTGCCGACGTTCATGGATATCGAAGACGTTGATTCGGTATACCGTCTGGTTTCGGATTTGCGGGAAAAGAGCCGCAGTGCGAAAGCAAGTACTTCATAAGCGAATGAGACCTGCGAGCGTTTGGCCCATCATTTTTACGCTGCTTCTCAACGTAGTCGTCGCGTGCGCCCAATCCACATCCATTCACCAGCAGATTCAGCAGACCTACAATTTTCAGCCGCACACTCTGAGCAGTGCCGACATTACGCAGAAATCGGGCGTACTCGACCAGTTCTGGACAAACGCAAAATCGCAACCGAACGTCTACATTCCTGCTCTCCGGCAGGAACTCGCGGACTTGCGCAATCCGCCGTTCTTTCTTTACGACGGCAGCATGCTGTTGCTGAGTCTTTCGGATACCTCGCTAGACCGGAAAGTCGCGCTGGCGGCAATGGCGCGAAGTGACCTCCATGAGGTACAGCCGAAAGACTATTTTTCCCAAGTCCATCGAATGGCAACTTTGAACGAGAACACAACGGCTTCGGTGTTTCTCATTCTGGAAGACCCCAACTTCAAAGTATTCATTCCGCAACACGTGCTCACGCTTGGACAGAACTATGCCCTTGTCTACATGCTTTTGCCGACCAATCAGGACTACTGGCTCCAGCCAGCCATAGAGACGGCGCAGAAGAGCCTTATTCTCGTGCTCTGGTACGCGCAGACAGATGCCGCTGAGAAAGCCATCGCATCGTTCGCGGCTGACGCGAGCAAGCCTCCCTCCGCACGTGATTACGCGAGGCAGATTGCGCAGGCGAAGGACAAAATCGGAGCAAAACAGAGAGTCGAGGCAGTCGCTCTGACGGACGCTTCATTGCGACGAAAGCGTCGCGAGCGGATGAAGGCCGTCAGTGATGAAGCTCTCATCGACCTAGATGATTACACGGTGATGCTTGCTGCGAAGTGCAAGTGAATCCAGTTGCGCTGTCCTAATCTCATCGAATAGGCTCACCGAACCTTAGAGTGTTGCCATCCGGGTCAGTCACGTAGAACTCTCGGATGGCCCACGTTTGATTCACAGGCCCGCGATGTACGGGGAATTTTCGCGTCCTGAATTATCGATCGCGCCGGTTTTGGTTGGAGCGACGCGCCGGCCCCGAATCCTTGGCTGGTGTCGCGGCAATTTTACATTCCCGCACCAGCCCAAGGAATGGGCCCAGTACGTATCCGAAGCAACTGCGCAATATTGCCGCCTGCAATCCTGGCGCGCCGAGCAGGCACAAGTAACCGATGAGCGTGGCGCCTTTTTCGCGAACATCTCCCCGCTCGGCGATATGCCGCTCATCGTGCTGTCTCACGATCCTGAGGTGAATGATTTCGGCGGTTTTTTTTCCCCGGCGGATTTAGTTGTCGCCGAGCGCTCGTGGATGGACGTCCTGAGTTGGTTGCCGCCGCAGTCCAAGAAATCGTAAACGGTGCGCGTGGCACTGCGCCATTTCAGGCTTCCCAAGAGACGGTGTTCAAGTAAGAGCAATTTCCCCCACTCGGAGCCTCGACACCCTGTGTTGACAGATGTACCCAGAGCAGGACTCAGGTCGTGACCGTTTGGCAGTGTCAACTCTCGTTATCAGACGATTCTACTCAGGCGCTCGTCTGTGCTGGGTCGCTAAGCGTCTTTCCGGTACAGAAGGTCGCGCATTGCTTTTCTACGGGCCTCATTCAGTTCACGACTGGAGTCGGGCTCTGCCTTGCCGGCGCGGTTCCCTGCGTCCTCGTGTTCGCTACACGCCGGGCAGCGATTCGCAAAGCCTGGCTTGCCGGGTCTCAGCTCGAACTCCTCTGCGCAGATGCTGCAAACTCTAATTGGAAAAGTCACTGGAACCTCCGTCTTCGGAGCTCTTCAATGATATTTGATGAGATGACGAATACAGCCTTTGAGCCCTCACTCGGCATTAACTTGGAGCTGCAAATATTCGAGTTTCTCGTGCGTGAAACGGAGCTGAATCAAACTACAACTAGCCTTGCTTGTGGGCGAAATAATATCGCTTTTCTTTGCCCCAGGCTAAAACTCGCGCTTGATAAAGTAATCTTCGCTCTCGCGCCTGTTGTTGATAGAGTTTCTCCCACTCGGGAATACCCGGCGGTCTGGTGCGATCGGTTCGGCCGCGCCGTGCAAGTCGATCTTGCAGCACTCTCGCCTGATGATTGAACAGCCGCTCATATTCCAGGCGCTCTGCGCGAACATCGAAGCGTATTTGGGGCTGGTGAACTGCCCAATCCATCGGCGAGCCTTATTTTGGGTGATTTGTGGCGACTGCTTTCGAGTCGCGCTCAAGATTTTACGCTCGATGAATCGATCGAGGTAAACGGCGTTATCTTAACTATCGGCTGGGCGGTCTTGGAGGCAGCGGCGCGGCGATGTTTTTGGTGGGGCTGGAACTGATGCGGTATCGTTGGCTGGTTCTGGGCGGCCAAACTGTGGGCTCTCCTTAGCCTCTGGGACAAGAGGCAGGTCAAACCCCAAAATTCTCATGCGTCGCAGGAGTTCCTTGCCGTAGGGTGTACCGTCAACTTCTTGACGTGCTGTCTCGACGCTAATCAAGCTGTCGCGGGGACCGAGATACAGAAGTGCGTCAGCGGCATCCTTCAGTTTCAGAGGATACTCGATTTCTGCAGTTCCTCCCGTGATGACGGGCACCGCCGACAACTCGCCAACCCAGTTTCCATTCAACATGGCAATCGAAGGCGCAGGCCAGGAATCAAATCGATGATCCAGGTCGTCGAAGGCGCAGGCCAGGAATCAAATCGATGATCCAGGTCGTCGTACCGCTTGACGGCATTCGTCCCAGCCACAATCAGAAAGGTCTTGGCCCCCGCCCGCCGCAATTCAGGCTCAATGTAAGAAGGCGCCCTGGCCCACTCAGAAGGCTGTTGCCCGCGCAAAAAATGGCCTGAGCCTGCGATCAAGAAAGCACGGTGATGTTTGGCGAGTACTTCGTCTTTTACGACCTGCGCATACCATTGGTCGCGATGTCCCAGGAACGGACCGATGTCTTCCTTGGTTCTTACCTTGCCCCAATCAATGTAGGGGTCTCCGCAAAGAACTCGCATCTGATGCTTCCGCCCGTTGCACATCTTCTATCGGAACTGCTTCGCCCGCAATATATCGATCCACGGACTTCTGATAGAGCGAATTTCCGAATTCCATCACGACGTCGTCAACGCGATCGGCGAACTCAGGGTTAGCAACCAGCGATTGCAGCCATTCGTATTCCTGTTTATTCCAATGGATCTCACCGAATATAACGACATCGTGCGTCTCGAATGCCTGCAGGACAACTTCCAAAGCATTTTTAGGGCTCGGGTCCGCTTGAGCCGGACATAGTGAAGCCAACGCAAACAGCAGCGCTGAAAACGTTTGTATGGGATATACCTTCACCTTTAGTCACCAAAAACGGTGCGCCTTGTGAATATGCGACTAAAGACACCAACAGCCTAGCGCGAGTTACCGGCGGTCCGATGTTTGTTTTGAAGGGGACTCCACTGCTTAGGCAGCCATGCGAACCTGCGATGTGCTCTGACGAGCGTACTGTTGTCATCAAGTGATTCCATCTGAAACTCCAGCTCAGAGGTCGAATTGTAACTTAATGCGCCTACGCGGCCGTGCTCTGGTATTTCTCGTACTCCGCTTCTGAGTGCGCGGGCAGCAGGACCCATAGCGTGTACACGCCGAGGGCGGTACCGAATGGGATGTGGAAGAACAAGGAAATGATTGCGAGAGCAATGGCCAACGGACGAGCCCATGATTGCCGATTGAGGAGTCCCCATCCCGCGAAGAATCCGCCGGCAGCTTTAACGATAGAGAATAGAGCGGCGGCCTTGATCAGAGGAAGCACGAAGAACGGTAGCTCCTGCAGTCCACCGTGGTGCGAAAGAATGGCAAGCACAACGAAGGCCAGGAAACCGCCGACGGCGTCGAATGCAGAAAGCGCAAGCCAAAGAATTCCCAGCAAGCGTACATGCGACTGAACTCTGCCCGGTCGTGGGGCTGCGAATGCGACAGGAGCACTGAGCTGCTTACCGCATCGGTTGCAAAAGCGCGCGTTCGGATCGAGTTGCGCACCACATTGATCGCAGAACATTGTTCCTCCTCAAATGCGCAAGGCTTAATCAGAACACGAATCGGGTAAAGAGTTCGTTCCCGGCGCAAAACGAAAAGGCCACCCGGCAACAGGGCGGCCTCTTCTTAAGGGAGAATAGTTCCAACGGAGGGTAAACCGTCAAAACTTTCTGGCGAAATCTTATGAGCGGAGCGGTGGGGTGTCAAGCAACTTTTTAGGAAATAAATCCTGTGTTTTCAATGGATTGAGCACAGGTCACTATGTCATCTGCAAATGTATCGTTTTGAGACTTGTTCCTCTCTTTAGCCTTAGAAACAGATTGCTTTGAGTGGTTTACGGAGAATCGTTCTGTTTTTGACTGCGGTCGGACAGGTGAAGGGCGATAATTTCCATCTGCTCCGGGCGGTCGAAGACCTTGTTAGGAAAAAAGCGCTTTACAGCTAGCCGGAACCCACCGAAAGCGATGCCAGCGACGACTGATAGCCCGCAAACGATCCCGGCAAGAACAATAACTTCAACGATCAGGTGAGCAGGATTGTCGCGGCGGGAGGAATAGGTGTTCTGGTTCCAGGTCACATCGGCGTCATAGTTCACCGAAGCAAGCAATGATTTCGCATCGCTTGAGGATGCCGCGCCGGCGACTATTGCCAGGATGGGTCCTGTCCTGCGGAATTCAAGTTGTTGGTCCCCCAATTGATGACCCTGCGATGCGGATTGTACTTGCGTCAATTCATCCGCCGCGATTTGCGGCGTTGGATAGCCCACGAGCATGAGCGTCGCCGGTGTTCCCGGCAAGTTGTAGTTACCGAGCACTACTTCCGCGCCTTTGCTGAAATCGATATATTGCGACGGAATCGGGGCGTCGATTTTCCCGAGAGCTGATGGGCCGATAACATAACGCAGGCTATTTTTTGCCAACGAGTCTTTGGGAAGGTAATCCCGCAATCGGGGAAGATTGGAGTTGTTCCCCACCGGCTTGGGGAGATCGTCGGAAAGTTCGCGCAGTTCGGCGGCCGACATCGCGGAAAGTTGCTGAAAGACGGCGTCGATAAGAACATTCCCGCGATAAAACAATATGCGTTCATTGAGCGAGTAGCCCTCGTCGCCGATATTTTCGCTCAACATTTGCGGCATTCGATAGAACGTCAAAGCACCGTATGCGCCGCTGGCGTCTTCAAAGCGGGCAGCTTTGATAGTGAGTTTGCGGCCATCGTCGCGCGTGTAGATTGCACCGGCAAAATCGGTGAAGCCATATTCTTTGAGGACGCCGGCATTCGTGGAATCGGCAATGGTCGGATTCTTGCTGGTTTGCGCCGGCTTGGCTATTTTCCATCCGGCGAAAACGTCGGGAAGGATGGTTGTATTCGCCGGTTTTGTGGCTGGCTGGTCTGCGAAAGACACCGTCACGATCAAGAATGGAACTAAAAAAAGAAAAATTCTCATGAAATGGCGCAAGAGGCCCTTGTAATTAGACTACAGAGGCAGGAGGAAAGTTTCCAGGCAGGACCCTCAGTTGGCCGAGGCTTTTTCCATGCGGCTGGCGACTTTGACTCCGCCCAGACCGTTGACGTATCGCGAAATTCCCCGATAGAGAGACTCGGCGATGCGCTGGCGGTAGTCGGCGCTCTTCAGGCGCTTCTCGTCACTTGGATTGCTGATAAAAGAGATTTCCGCAAGGATCGAAGGCATATTCGCGCCGATGAGGACAACGAAGGGCGCTTTCTTCACGCCGCGATCGCGGACGCCTGACGTCTTCGCGGCCAAGCCGCTGTGCAATGACTGCTGCACGTCAGAGGCGAACTCCTTTGATTCTTCGATTTTTTCTTTGAGCGCAATCTTTTTCACCAGGTCTTGGAGTTCATGAATGGACTTGTCGGCTTCGGCGTTTTCGCGGGCCGCCACTTCCAGCGCTTCAGGCGATGATGTGAAGTTCAGATAGTAAGTTTCAACGCCGCGCGCGTCGGGATCATGGCTGGAGTTGGCGTGCACGGAAACGAATAAGTCTGCGGACTCCTGATTCGCGATCGAAGTTCTAGTCTCGAGGGGGATGAATGTGTCGTCGCGGCGAGTGAACACTACGTCAGCGCCCAGCCGTGCCTCGAGCAACTTGCCCAGCCGCTTGCTGACGTCGAGGACCAGATCTTTTTCGAGTAGCCCGTTGGGGCCGATGGTGCCGGTATCGTGGCCGCCGTGACCGGGATCGATGACGATCTTCCCTATTCTCAAGCCGAGTGCCCTGATTAAGGACCGGTCGCCGTCGGCCATAGGCTGAGACTCGCGTTGGGCCTTCGCCAAAGCAGCACGCGTTGACGTAGCGCGGGACGGTGTGGGGCCGCGTTTGGTGCTCGATTTTACATAATTGTTAGCTGTGCGATGCGCCTGGTCGTCGGCATTATCGTCGTCATCGGGATTGACCACGACCTTTTTCACGCCGGCGACGGTGGTAACGGTAACGGCTGATTTGGGCGAATTGGACTCGCTCGCAGCGGAGTCATCGTCGTCGGAGTTCGATGAGCCGTCGATTGCCCGAGCCTTCAGTGGCTCAGATTTTGAGGTGCGAGGATTCTGGCCCGAGCGGGGGCCCGATGCATTGGACGATTTGGCAGCAGCGGCATCTCCAGTGCTTGCGCCAGCTTCGTTTGAAGATTGATCGGCTGTTTTGTTTGCACGTGCGTCGGCTTGCGTCTGAGGCTCTTCATCAGAATGAATATCAATGACGATGCGAGGCGGGTTCAATACCAATGAAGCGTTGTAGCTGGCATGCGCAGCCGTTTCAACCACAACTCGCGCGCGGCCTGGCTTATATTGCGCCACGCGAATTTTCTGAACCAGCCCGTCATCAACATCGTAGCTTTGGCCCATGAGAACGGACGCCAGTTTCGCGTTCTTCAGGTCAAAGAAAATTCGCTCAGGATCAGGAATGCGCTGGGACTCAAACTGTACGTCTTGCTCCAGGCTGATGGTGACGCGTGTGTAGTCAGGGCCGGACCAGTACTGAACATCAGTGACCTTCGCGATTTTGTCACTGGGGCTGTTGGCAGCCTGCGAATCCCTGCCGTCCACTGCACTCGCGCGTTTAGAAATATTCGAGGCTTTAGTTTCTTTGGATGTGCCGCTAATGTCGTCATTCGTATTCGCAGACGCACGATCGTCGTCACCATTATCCGGGCTTTTGAGCTCTGCCTGCGCTTCCTTCACGAGGTCACTATGCGGATAGCGTCGCACCAATTCTTGCAGCGCAACCCGGCCATCTGCCTGATCGCCGAGATCGTTCTTATAAATTTCGCCGATTGCCAGCAGGGCTTCGATGCGATGCTTGCTGCCGGGATATTCGCGCCGCAAATACTTGTACTCGCGAATGGCGGAGTACAAGGCCATGTCATCTTTAAAATGACGGCCCATTTCTGCGGTCAGCTGTGCGACGGCGAATGCGCTGCCATCGGCCTTGCTTGAAGTCGGGGCTTCGAGAACGATGCGGCGATAGGAGGCAATTACGGTTTGATATTCGCGGTGAGTACGGGCCTGGGAGGCGTGTCCATTCAGCGTTTGGTGTTGCGCCTCAGCCTTGGCGTATTGAGTTTCGGCCCAGGCTTGAGAACGGCGAATGCGCGCGCCGGCGAGGCTGGGTAATAAAAAAACGAGGGCAATAACAGCCAGCAGGTGAGTGCGATGACGGTACGGGGAGGTGCGCCAAGTGCTAGAGGACTGTGGTCGCACACTACTGACGCTGTGCCTTCGGCTACATGCAGAGCCGACGGCGGCTGTGCCCACAGAATCCCGACCAACGCCGGTGCTATTCAAATCGCGACCCGAGAGAGAAAGTACAAATAGCGCGTTCTTTTGATGCCCTTAGTCTGTATTGCTGATGTAAAGCACACCGCGCGCATCCCGCTGGACCTTGACCGGCTCGCGCGAAGCGCTTGAAAAATAACCACTACCCTGGTTTCCGCCGTAAAGGCTTGTAATGCGGCGAACATAATTCTGAGTCTCAGCAAATCGCGGAATGCCGGAGCTGCGGGCGACTGCGCCTTGTCCGGCGTTATAGGCTGCGAGGCTTAGCTGTACGTTTCCACCATAGCTTTCGAGCAGGTGCTTCAAGTGGCGCACGCCGGCGTCAATGTTTTCTTCGGGATTGAACGGGTTGCTCACGTTCAGGCTCCGCGCGGTTGAGGGCATGAGCTGCATCAGGCCCATAGCGCCTTTCCGCGAGACCGCATTCGGGTTGAAGTTCGATTCCACCTTCACCAGCGCGCGCACCAGGTTTGGATCCACGTTATGGCGAGCGGCGGCACCGGCAATGGCGGTGTCGATCTCCTGCTGGTTAAACCCCTTGCGCTCGGGTGAGTTTTGTTCGCTGGGCGATTTTTTCAGGTACTCACTTACCTCTTCGGCCGCTGAGGTCGCCGCCTGCACATTCTGGTGCGGAACTGCCTTCCAGCGATGTTCTGTTGTACTCCAATAAACTAAGCGGTGCTGCCGCGCGCGAAAGGATTGGTGCGGCGCGGCGGGCTGCGAAACATCGTTCACATAAACTTTGTGGCCGGTATCATCGACAGCCGTAGTGATAGGAACGTCCGTACCCGCCTGTGCGGCGGGCGTGAAAGAGAGGAGTGTCGCGATAGCCGAAGCTGCCATCAGGCCGATTTGCAGGCGTTTGCGCATACCGGGACCTCGCTCAGAGAGTGCACGCGCCACATCGGCCTTTTGCACGATTGGCACAAACCACCCCCTTGCCCTACCTTCCCGGAACCTGACGGAGAATCCTAACCAGAGTGGATCAATTATAGGCTGCGTGAACAGGCCTAACAATGACTCGAAGGGGAATTGAACCACGGTGGTAATGCGGAGTAACTAGACCTAGAATGTGTCACTTACAATCGCAACTCATCGGGGTCGGTGGGCACTTGGTATGCCAGCTCACGTAAGTTGGCCGCGCCCACGCGCGGCTCCGGACGGCTCGGAATGATAACCTCAAAGGACTTAGCGGCTCGGCTGAAGCCGAGCCCTTTCTAAACGGTTGACCGCTTGAGTTTTTTCTGTAGTCCGTAAGCGCCGTGCCCTTCCCCGAAACTCCCCGGCAACTGGTGATCGGTCGCCCATATCACTTATCAAATGAAGGATGGCAGCGGGAATTGCAACTCTGGATTTTCGTTGAGCGCAGGGCGCTTCGATTTACGCAAGACTTAATTTCATATCCGCCTTATCATTTCACTTCCTCATTTCACCTCATTCGGAAAGCGAATGCGCCAGATTTGAAATTCATTTCATAACTTCAGCAACGGTCATGATCCCGCCTTTGTTTTCAACCAGCAGAAGCCGTGGCTTATCGCGACGATAGATTTCTTTTTTCAAAATTTCTCTAATCGCCGCAAAAGAAACTATCAATTGGACAGTGACATCATCTCGCAATATTTTTGGCGAATATTGTTCAACGCTGTTGGTCGAATGAGACAGATGGATTTGGGGGCGTGGCCAACTCCGTGAATAAGGTATTCCAGAGTCCGTCCTAAGGAAATTTAGGTTGTCAGTGTTCGCGTATTGCTGACGCGCTCCCATTGGACCGCTAAATCATGAAGTCTAAAAATTAAGGAGATCAACTTTGCGTATGCGAGTGGTGTGTTTCCTTGCTCTATTCGTTGTAGCTTTGGCAGGATTGCGGTCCGTTGGGCAGAACCCAACCGCGAGTCCCACAGACAGCACCACGCCTACGGCTACGCCCAACCCGCCAGCGCCTCTGCCTAACCCTTCGATGTCTGGGCCCTTGCAGACAGCAGTCCCTCACGAGGTTGAGGGAGGAAAGCTGGCAGTAACAGGGATATTGAGCGGCATCGGTTGGACCGAAGGAAATCATATTACTGGCGACGACGCAACCCACTATGACGTCAGCAACGCTCAATTGTTTGTGCAAAAGACCAGCGGCTGGTGGCAGTTCTATCTGCAGGGCGGCGCCTACAACCTGCCGGCCATCGGAGTGCCATTCCTTTCGACGTCAGACACGGTGAAAAACATCTATGGGCCATTTCCGCAGGGCTATTTAAAGCTGGTTAAAGGGAATTTCAATGTCGAGGTAGGTGCGTTGCCCACTTTGATCGGCGCGGAGTACACGTTCAGTTTCCAGAACATGAACGTAGAGCGCGGCCTGCTCTGGAACCAGGAAAACGCGGTTAACAGAGGCATCCAACTCAATTGGACGCACAAAAAGCTGACCACATCATTTAGTTGGAATGATGGGTTCTACTCCAACCGCTACACATGGTTCATAGGCTCGTTGACTTACGCTTTCAACTCCGCGAATACGCTGTCCTTTGTGGCAGGCGGCAATGCGGGGGCATACGCGAAGAGCACGCTGGCAACACCGCTATATCTAAACAACTCAGAGATGTACAACCTGATCTACACCTATAGCCACGGCGCGTGGGTAATCCAGCCATACTTTCAGTACACTAACGTGCCAACCAACACGAACATTGGGATAACCCAGGGCGCGGGCACAAAAGGCGGCGCAGTCTTGGCCACTTACAATTTCAAGCGCGGCTTTTCGCTCGCAGTGCGGCCTGAATACATTAAGAGCACAGGAAGTGTGAGCAGCGGAACGATTAACTTGCTCTATGGTCCGGGCAGCGGAGCGTTTGGATTCACGGTTACGCCCACGTACCGCAAGGACGCGTTCTTCCTGCGCGGAGACCTAGCGATTGTTCATGCGACCGACATGACAGCTGGGCTTGGTTTCGGCACAGCAGGTCAGAGTGCCAATCAACCTCGAGGCGTGCTTGAAGCAGGTTTTATGTTCTGAGTGTTTTCGTGGGCTCAGTCCCGACCTGCGGGACTGAGTATATGCGGACTGGCTTGGAGCGCGCAAACTCCTGCCATGACCACGATGGTTTTCAAGTCAGTCCGCACCAATTTTGTTTAGCTTCCGCCGTAATCAGCTGGAGCACGAATCCACCGCAGATGATTCGCAGAGAACGTGCGTAAGTGACGCCGAGAAAAAACACTGCCTTTGCTACAATCCCCGCATGGCTGACGCCCGCGCTCGCGCCCGCAAAATCAAATTGTTTCTATTCGATGTAGATGGCGTTCTCACTGACGGGAAGTTGTTTTTCTTCCCTAAGCCTCCCGGTGCGGAACTCAGCACGGAGGCACATGCTGCCAAACACGGCGGTCAGGGCGGCTTTGGGCTGGCCAGCACCACGATGGTGGAAGCTAAAGGATTTCATGCACACGATGGAACAGCGATTTCACTCGCGCGGCTTGCAGGAATCAAGACCGGACTAATCACCAAGCGCATATCCGAGAAGCTTGCTTTGTGGGCGACGATGTAATCGATCTGCCGGTAATGTGGAACTGCGGACTTGCTATCGCCGTGGCCAACGCCCGTGATGAAGTGAAACGTGATGCTCACTATGTTACCAAGCACTCGGGAGGAGACGGAGCGCTACGCGATGCCCTTGAGTTTATTCTGCGCGCGCAGGGCAGGTGGAAACAGCTGATGACGCAGTACATTGGCGAGCGCAGCCCGGACAGCCAGTGAAATCCACGAAATTACCGCTGAAAAACCGACCCTGACAGGTAATGCGGAGTTTGCTCCGGAGTAAATACGGAATGTACTGTATCGAACAAAATGGAAACGGGGCCTATCTTTTGTAGGTGTCTTCCTCTCCAGTGTTTGGCAACAACGGCTTTAGATCTAATCTCAAACGTCTGCTTTTCGTTGATGATGAGCCCAACATTCGCGCCACTCTGCCCACAATTCTTCGCCGGTATGGTTTCACGGTAGCAGTCGCGGGCACGGTGAGTCAGGCACTCGATCAAATCAAGAACCATGCATTCGGTTTGCTCTTATGCGATCTGAATATTGAGCGTGAAGGTGATGGCTACATCGTTATTCGCGCGATGCGGGCGAAGAATCCTGATTGCGTGACCATGATTCTGACGGGATACCCGGCTCTCGAGAGTGCTGTTGAAGGCATTCACGTGGGCATAGACGGCTATCTTATGAAGCCGACGAATGCGAATGAACTAGTAGCGCTGCTCGCCGAGAAGTTGGCTAAGCGTCAGTCGAAGGGCAGCGTGCTGACGGTTTCACATGACGAACCGCTGTTGCGAACCTGGGCGTTGCTGCTTCAGTCGCGCGGATACGAAGTGGCTTCTTTGAACCCGCTCAATGCCACCATTGATAAGTCCAGTCAGCCCGGTTTCGATGTCCTAGTTCTGGACGGTTCCGTGCCGAGCATGGATAAGCGCAGGATGATCGATATTTTTCGCAATAGCTGCGATTCCCCCATTATCGCGGTCCCGTCAATCGGCGACGATCAGGAAGCCGATGGTGCGGATTACCACGTTGAACCCGACCCTGAACTGCTGCTGGAGTGCATTGCCGACGTGATCAGCAAGAAATCTGCCGCCAGGAATGGCGCAGCTTAGGGCCTGCTACACGTCTGATTGGTACCTACTCACCTTTTCTGGACTTGAACGTCTAAAGCGCTTGCGCCTAAAATCGCCACTTTGAAACGAGGTGTGCCTTGCGCTTGAAAGTAACTCTGGTTGTTTTCTCTCTGCTCGCCGTCTTCAGTTTCGCCCAATCCAATTCAGCCCCGGCTTCTCCGGCGTTCAATGCAAGCGCGATCGATAAGGATGCCGATCCTTGCACCGACTTCTACGCATATGCCTGCGGCAACTGGATGAAGACCAATACCATTCCGCCTGACCAGGCGTCTTGGGTCAGCTTCCGGGAACTGGATGAGCGAAATGAGGCGATCCTGCGGCAGATCCTGGAGAAGGCTGAGGCCAACGATCCTCACCGCAATGCAATCGACCAGAAGATCGGCGATTACTACGAGTCATGCATGGACGAATCCGCCGCCGATACCAAGGGACTCGACCCGCTCAAGCCAGAACTGGCGAGGATTGCGGCCATCAAAGACAAACAATCGCTGATCGATGCCATTGCGCGCGTCCATATCCTCGGGCCGAATCCACTGTTCGGTTTTTATAGCTCTCCTGACCTGCATAACGCGAACATGGTGATCGTTTATCTCGATCAGGGCGGACTAACGCTCCCCGATCGCGATTACTACATAAAAGATGACGCTCACATGAACGAGATCCGGCAGCGTTATCGCGAGTACGCAACCCAGGTGTTTACGCTGGCAGGACAGTCGCCGGAGCAGGCAAAAACGTCGGCGGAGACTGTATTGCGGATTGAGACTGAGCTGGCAAAAGCCGCCATGGATAGAACGGC
>QHZW01000260.1 GCA_003224815.1 Acidobacteriota bacterium
TTTTGCCCGTTTTCGTTCAACCACAGACGGTTGGGGACGGTGTCGTTAGAAACGAACAAATCCATGTAGCCGTCGTTGTCAATATCGGTAGCCACTGTGCCCCAAGCCTTTCCCGGTTGCGCCAGCTCCATAGCTTGACTGACGTCTGCAAATTTCCCAGAGCCAAGATTGCGATAAAGGTGACTGGAAGCGCTCTTCAAGAGTTTGGGATGGCAATAGTAACTCTGAGCAGTTGGCAGGGACTGTGCATTTCCACCGTAGGACCCCGCCAGTGAGCATACTTTGTTGTCCGTATAGTCGCCAAATTCCGCGACAAATAGATCGAGTCTGCCGTCGTTGTCGAAATCAAACCAGACGGCGCTTGTGCTCCATTGCGTCGGAACGATCCCACTTCCTTGAGTCGCATCTGTGAATGTGCCATTCCCGTTGTTGTGATAGAGAACGCATCTGTCTATTCCAGTGATGAAGACGTCTTCGAAACCGTCGTTATCGTAATCTCCGATGGCGATGCCCATTCCAAACAGTTCCGTATTCAAGCCAGCGGATCGGGTGACATCGCTAAAGGTCCCATCGTGATTGTTGCGGTAAAGGGCTGCACGCAACTGCCCAGAAGGACGATAAAAGCGGCTGGGACCGGAATTCACCAGGAAGACGTCCATCCAGCCGTCGTTGTTGTAGTCGAAGATCGCGATGCCTGCGCCCGTCATCTCGGGAAGATACCGCTGCTTTGATTTTCCGTTTTGATGGATCCAGTTGATGCCGGATTGCGAGCTAGGGATTTCCTCTTGGTTTCGAGGGCGGACGAACTCCGCCTTCAATATGATAGGGGCGTGGTGCAGAGGGTTATGACGGTCGTCCATATACGTGGACGGTCAGTTCCGCAGCCTAATGGGCGATATCCCCGGCAGCGGCCGAAATTTTTGCGGCTGTGCGCTTCGCAAGAGTCACCAGGCGCTCCATATCCTCAATGCGAATCTGGGCCGTCGTTCCCGTCACGCTGACCGCGGCGCTGACCTCTCCAGAAGTAAATATCGGTGCAGCAATGCAACGTATGCCGAGTTCTTCTTCCTCATCGTCCATTGCGTAGCCATTCTGACGTACTCGGGCAAGCTCGGTTAGAAATGCAGCTTGTGAGGAAATAGTTCTCTTGGTGAAGCGATGAAAGGGATAATTCAGCAGAAGGCTAAGGATGGTTTCTTCCGGCTGGAACGCCAATAGTATTTTCCCCAAGCCGGTACAGTGAAGCTGGGAGCACTTGCCGATATAGGTGTCGAACTTGATGATTCCCGGACCATCTACTTTCTGCACGAACACCACTTGTTTTTTTTCCAGGATGCCGACATGGGTGGTGAGTTTGCTCTCCTGCACCAGCCAGCGCAAGTGCGGCAATGCGATGTCGGGGAGTGGGGTGGCTTCCAGCGCCCGGCGTCCCAGGCTGAACATTTTTGAGCTTAGCTGAAAGCGGCGCGAAGACTGGTACTGCTGCTTGATATACCCCAATTGATCCAGGGTCGAAACCAGCACATGGGTCGTGCTCTTGGGAATCTTGAGCTTGCGGCTCATTTCCGAAATATTCCAGCCACGCTTGGAAGAGTTCAGAAACTCTAGAATCGTAAACGCCCTCTCCACCGAACCGGCCGAGGGTTTCGTTGAATCGCCCATTCTCGGTCTCCTTTTCACAGCCCCAGTTACCCTTATTAGTTGCCTGCGGGAAACTGAAAATTGACTTTCCTGATTCTGCTCGCAACTCGTTGCGAGTTTCTTGCCTCGGGTAGTACGAGTAAGTGTTGGTCGCAGTCGATCAGCCGTCAAGACGAAGCTGGTTCGTCGTCCAGCATTATGGACGAAATGAGTCGGGTTCGTCCATCGGCGCCGGTTTCGAAGATTTTGACCAATATTTGTTGAGAAAAGAAGGGCTATCGAGCTTCGAGGAAGGCAAACCCGATTGGAGATATTACATGGGCGATCTCGCTAATCTTGGTTAGGCGGCCGGACTTGCGATCAATGTGAAAGACCACGACATTGTCGGAATTCTCATTGCCCACCAGCATGAATCGTCCGCTAGGATCAATCGTGAAGCGTGGAGTCTTGCCACTGCTGGGAACCGTTTCGATTAAGGTGAGCATTGCACCTTCTGGATCAATGCCGAAAACAGTGATAGTGTCGGCCCCGCGATTGGAAACATAGAGATAGCTTCCAGATGCATCGACTTCGATATCGGACGCGTCACTCTGTCCGGTGAAGCCTTTGGGGAGGGCAGTAATTGTTTGTTTCTCAACTAAGGTGCCTTGTGGATCGTAGGCGAACACTGAAACAGATGAATCAATTTCGTTTACGAGGTAGAGAAACTGCCGATTTGGATGAAATGCAAAGTGCCGTGGCCCACTGCCCCCGTGGACCTTTGCAAACCGTGGATCGGATGGCGAAAGCCGACCGTTATTGGAATCAAATTTGTAGACGAGCAACTGGTCCAATCCCAAGTCGGCAGCGATGGCGAACTGGTTGTCAAGAGTCGTCTCAATAGCATGAGGATGTGGTTTGCCTTGTCGCTCAGGATTCAGGCCCGATCCATGGTGTTGAACAAATCCTGAGGCTTCACCGATTTTGCCACCCGCACGCAAAGGGAACACTGCGACGCTTCCGCCGCCATAGTTGGCTGTCAGTAAGAAAGACTTAGTTTTGTCGAACGCAAGATAGCACGGGCCGGCGCCGCCGGACGCCACCTCGCTCATCAGTTTGAGGTCACCGGTCTTCGCATCGACTTGGTAGGCTTGGATCGCGCCACTGCTTTGCCCCTTGTACTCGGCAACCTCAGTCACGGCGTAAAGCACCCTCCCATCTGGGCTGAGGATTACGAACGAAGGATTGGTGGATTTAGCCTTCAGACCCAATGGCGAAAGGACCCCGGTCTTGCCATCGAAGTCATAGGCATAAATGCCCCGGCTGCCGCGGACTGAATACGTCCCCACATACAAGATGTACCTGTGCAAGTTTGCCTCCGCCAAACCCGGCAAGACGGTACCAAACAACGCGGTGAACAAAACGCAGACGACCGTTTTCGGCGAGAGACTCGGATTGCGTGCTCGTTTGGGGATAGCCATGACGGGAAGGATGTGCCGCATTAAAGAATATGTGTCGCCGAAGCCGAGCATACGTGTAGGAAAAAGCCATGGTCAACTATCGTTGTGAAGGTTCCCCAGAAATGGTTCAGTCCACTGGACGCCGCGATAAAGTGGCGATTCGGAACATAGAATCTAGGGAAGGGACAATTTCATGTTTCTGGCAGATATGACGTGGCAGCAAGTGGCCGGACTGGATCGTTCGACGGTCGTGGTGGCGACATTTGGCGCGATGGAGCAGCATGGCCATCATCTGCCGCTAGAAACCGACGCGCTCATCGGCAGTGAATTGGCTAAACGCCTTGACCAAAAGTGTGGCCATCGCCTTCTCATCCTCCCAACCCAGTGGTTGGGATTGTCCACGCATCATATGAGTTTTCCCGGCACGATAACGGCTTCGGTTGATAGCTACCTTTCGATGGCGACCGACATAATCGGATCGATTGCAGCGGCGGGTTTTAAGAAGATACTGGTCATTAATTCGCATGGCGGAAATGTATCAGCACTCGATGTGGTACTCACAAAATGTCGCATTCAATATCCGGCGGCGCGCATTGTGCTGGTTACGTATTGGAATGCAGCTGCGAAAGAATTAGCGGCGATCCGTGAAAGCACCGAAGGCGGAATGGGGCATGCCTGTGAACTGGAAACTTCATTACTACTCGCTGCTGAGCCACAGGTTGTTCAACAAGACAAGCTACAACCTGACGGCGGATGGTCAACTTCACGATTTTTGGGTAAGGACATGCTCTCCGGCGGCCCTGCAAGTGTCTCCAGAACATTCGCAGAGATCAGCAAGCATGGCGGAGTAGGAGATCCTCGCACCGCATCCGCAGAAAAAGGGGAAAAGTTCTTCACGGCTATCGTCGACCGGCTGTCTGAATTGGTGGCTGAGATTGAATCCGGCAGGATCGACGATTTCAAACCTGTCGGAGCCTAACTCTTCATTACTTTGACCGGGCCAGTTTCGGCACCTCGGTTTCAACTCCAAAGCCATTTCCCTCAGGAACGATGGCACAGCCGTTCGCATAGCGAATGGGAGTGTTCGTGAAGGACCGCTCGTAGTACAACGGTCCAATGATGTCATGACCCACCTCGGTTGCAAGCGCGGGCACAGCAACCGCCAGATGTAACATTGCCGCCGTTCCCAAGTCCATTTCCAGGTTGCTTCCAATCGTGCATTGCAATCCCGCGGCTGCCGCTATCTGAGCTATTTCCAGAGATCGCAGGATTCCGCCGTTTTTGCCCGGATAGATGCTGATCAAATCACACGCTTCGGCGTTGATCGCTTCCAGTGCATGTTGCCGGGTGAACACCGACTCGTCCAACATGATCGGAATCGATGTGCGCTTGCGTAAACGGGCACAGCCGCGGAAGTCCCCGCGCCGCAAAGGCTGTTCCAATGCATTCACTGCGAGCTTTTCAAGGCTGGGAAGAGCTCGAACAGCATCGCTTTCGGTCCAACCGGAATTGGCATCGACCGCGACCTTGAAATCATTCCCCACCGCCTCGCGCACTGCTTCTACGCGAGCAATGTCGCCGGCAACATCAAGACCAACCTTGACCTTGGCCGACTTCAATCCAATAGTTGCGGCATGTGTCGCCACACGCGCCGCTTCCGAAGGGGAGAAAGCGCCAATAGAAAACTTGAGTGGGATTGCCAGTGGCCGCCGTGGTCCACCCAGTAGGATGTGAGCGGGAACCTCGAGAATTTTCGCCGCCAAGTCCACCAGCGCCATTTCTATCGCGGCTTTTGTAAATGGATTACCGATCAGGACGCGATCCATGGAGTCGGCCAGCGCCTGAATGTGAAGCGGATCTTTCCCAATCAGGAGTGGAGAAAGAAGCTCGCGAATGAAGTGCTGAGCGCCCGTCTGACTTTCGCCGCTCCAACCGGGAACCACTGTGGCTTCTGCCTGGCCGGTTTGGCCCTCATCGTTGTGAATGCTGACGATGAGATAGTGCGATTCCGGGTGTTTCCCGGCAGCACTCACAATCGCAAGTTTCGGATTCACCACTTGCGAGACAGCGCTAACTTCGACGGAAGCGATTTTCATGGAATGAACTTAGTCTCCAGCTTTTACCGGCGCGACGATTCCAATAACTTTCAGCCGCGAAATCGCAGTTTTTGCAAACATCACGCCGCTTACGACAGCGCCTATCAACGCCACAATACCTTGCGTGAGATGGCCTCCCATCAAACTGAACAAGGAAGTGGTCAGTAGGAAATAGAAGAGTATTCCCAAAGCACAAGCCTTCAGATCATGCAGAAGATTTGCATGATCAGCCTCAACCGCATCTATTCCAAGACTGCGCCGAACCGGTCCCCAGAAACCGATCGGCTTGGCGGTACGGAAGAAATTTTGCAATATTTCCATTGGCTCAGGGCGCGTCAACAACGTCGCCGCCAGAATGCAAGCCCAACCCATTGAGAACAATATGGAGAATCCCACCCAGAAAGGATAACGATCAAGGTTGCTGAATGCGGGAATCAATCCGTTTAAGTTAAGCCCCAAAACATGGCGAAGCGAAACCCGCAGTCCTACGGGCAGCACGGAATCGGATCCGAACCAGACAATGTAGCCCGCTGGGAATCCGCCTAGAATACCTACCATGTCCCCCACCGCGTTCGTCCGCCACCAGAACCACTTAAGCCACGCCAGCGGCAAAGAGAAAACAATGAGCGAAGAGTTGATGAACAGTATCCATTTCTCGAGTTGCCGGGGTTCGATCATGCCGCCCCAGGCAAAAGCCGCGACCAGAAGCAGGCCGGAAACCACCCGGCTAGCTAACACAAATTCCTTTTGAGTTGCGTGTGGTCTCAAACTGCGGCGGTACACATCATTCACCAAGTAGCTTGCCGCCCAATTGCCGATAGAAGAAATAGCCGCCATATAGCCGGCCAAACTGCTTACCAGCAACAGTCCGAATAGCCCAGGCGGTGCGTATTTTTTTACTACTTCACCCCAAAGGGCTGCGGGAACGGCAACACTTGTCCGCGGATACAATGCGGTGGCACCGAGCGCGACAATGATGAAAGGAATTAGGCGAACCACCAATGCCAGCACGCCATTGGATATCTGCCCTACAATCGCGTGCCACTCGTTGCGTGCCGCCATGAAGCGCTGCGCCGTCCAGCCTTCGCCGGCGAATGGAGACCCGGCAAAAAATAAGCCCTGCAAGCACAATGCAATTAGCGAAGGAACCAAAAGAGAATCGCCGGAAGGGAATGCATTCAAAAAGTGGGGTCCGCGTTCTGCAGACACCTTTGCCCAAACCGCGGTGATGCCACCTGCCTTGGCCACGAGCACCCAGCCCAAAGCCAGGTTTCCGCCCATCAGAATTACGAACTGCACAACATCGTTGTAGGCGACGGCAAACAGACCTGCGATCAAGCTGTAGATCACGGTGATGGCGCCGAACACCAGCAACACCTGGAACGGTGACCAACCCAGGACCGGACTGGTCGTAGCCGCCATCCAAGCCGCCCCGTAAGCGATGGAGGTAAGCCCCCAGACGCAGCATGCATAAAACGCGTACATATTTCGGTACACAGCTGCCCGAGTACCCGCGTATCGCTTTTCAATAAACTCACCCGTGGTGACGACGCCAAGGCGCCGCCACATCGGCGCCCATAAGATTGCGACGAGAGGCATCCAAATGACCCAGCTAACCCAGGCCATTAGCCACAGGCCGGCGTAGCCGGACAGAAACAGGATCATCACAAAGCCCTGGCCGCCGCCGGTATAACCGGCAACATCGGCAAAGCCAATCACCCACCACGGGAGATTTCGTCCGGCGATGAAAAACTCTTCCAAGCCACGGCTGGCGCGGGCGCGGAAATAGAGCGCCATCACCATGATGCCAATGCAGTAAATGGCGAGAATGATCCAGTCGAAGGTGGCCATAAATCGGAATCTGGCAATAAAGAAAGTCGTGTCTGAAGCTTTAGCGTCTGCGGTATTGGACGGAAGAAGTTCCGGCCTTACGCTCGAAGAACTTCTTCGTGACTCGATTGAAAGCTGAGCATAGTCAGCACCCAAAGTCCCGTCAACATTTCACGGGGCCGCGAAATCAGAAATCGTACAGGGGGCTGGACGCCCGTTGCGTTCGAAATATCAGCCGCTCGATCATTGACTCGGACAATAAGGAGTCGGAATGTTTTCATTGAAGGGAAAAGTGGCCCTGATAACCGGCGCAGCGACCGGCCTGGGTCAGGCGATTGCCGTAGCGCTTGGCCAACGTGGCGCGGATATTGCGATCAGCGATAAGCAATTGGATCGCCTCTTTGAAACCGAGAGTCTTCTCGTTCCCTTGGGCAGCAAAATTCATAAACTCGCGATGGATGTTCGTGACCCGGAACAGGTGAAAGCCGGGGTTGCTAGTACGGAACAATTCCTTGGCCGAGTCGATATTCTTGTCAACAACGCGGGGATAAATCGTCCTTCACCAGGACTGGAAGTGTCGCTGGAGAATTGGGAAGACCACTTCAATACAAATGTCCGTGGCGGGTTTTTCGCAGCCCAAGCTGTGGCTCCCGGAATGATTCGTAGAAATTGGGGGCGTATTATTTTCATTTCGAGTCAATCAGGGGTAGTTGGAATTCCGGCGCAACCTGTCTACTGTGCTACGAAAGGGGCAATCATCCAATTGGTTAGGACTCTGGGCCTGGAATGGGCGAAGCATGGAGTCACGGTAAACTCGATTGCCCCAACTTTCGTAGAAACGAACCTAACCCGAGCCCGCTTGCAAAATCCGGAGTTTCGCAAATTTGTCGAAACAAAAATCCCCTGCGGGCATCTGGCTCGGCCTGAGCACATCGCCGCCGCCGCGGTTTATTTGGCGAGCGAAGAAGCAGCCATGGTGAACTGCGAAACCCATTTAGTGGATGGTGGCTGGACAGCCTGGTAGATGCGATCCGGGCAAGGGCCGTACCCCGGCGATCACAGGAATCTATTGACCGCGCTACCGGCGAGATCGTGCAAGACAGTGTGGGAGTGAAACTACTGCGATTGGGCTTTCCTAGTCTCATCTTCCGCCTGACTGGATCTGCAGCCAGTGTTTCAAGTCCGGGCTAAAGCCGCCGGCCGTGCGCCTCCTTAGTTATGCGTGCGCTAACCGAGCTTGTGGATGTGGCGAGAGCCAGATCAGGGTCCGAGTTTCGGTTCGAGGCGAATGCTGTTCGACGGCATGCAGCAATATGCTCAAGGCCGTGATGGCAAGAGAGCAAAAAGCGAGCAAAACAGCCGAAAAAATGTCAACTGTTGGGCACTTGGAGCATGGGTGTTCTCAGGAGCGTACTTTACCGCCTGTGACGCTGGGCGCGTGAGATCGGTACCGTTCGATCAATGAATGATGGATTCAACGTGGACGGAAACTCACTCTGACCCCCAGTTCGGGAGCTGCCACGGCTCCTTATGCCAGGAGGAGGTCGAGAACCACCAATCCCGAAACCATTCTGGTTCTCGGTAACCATTCCATCTCGCCTCGGCGGGCCGAACCTGGAACGAGGCGTGATACACGAACGGAAGGCGTTTCCAATAAAGAATCTCGAAATCCGTATGAGTTTGCCACTTTATCGTATCCAGTTGAATCTGTTCCCGATTTACTTCCGGGTACCACCCCATGTATGCAAGGAGAAGATCGCGATCTGCCGAGATCAACTCACCGGTTGCGCTCTTGCCGTTTGGCGCGCTGTACGTACTCACGCAAACGAAGCGTCTCCAATCAGGCTCAGCGGTTTTCTCCCAAGCTTCACCGCCACGTGCTGTTAGCTGAAAGTGGACTCGCCGACGGTGATGGTGTTGGCCAGTGCTTCCGGACGATGGGCGATCTCTGGGTATGAGGTGTCGCACTATGGAATCTTCTCTAGACAGCCGCCGAAATCGATCCAAGAGCGTTGAAACACCACTTCTACTCCGTACATCGTCCTCCGGAAATTCAGAGTCCTCAGGAAAGAGCAAGCCAAGACTGACCGGATGCTCTACCGCTAGATTTAACAACCAGTGCTCGATCAGTTGTCCTCTATCCACTTCAGTTCCCTAACTCATTTTTCATAAATGACACCCCAACGTTCCGTAGGAATGGGCCCGGCGCTGGTATCCTCACAGCAGGGACATCCAACCAAGTCTCCCGCCTGTTTTCCACCCTTCGCGAAATTGATGCCAATGTGCCAGCCAGGCGTGTATGGGCCGTCGATTGAGCACGGGCCGGTTTTGGCAGGAGCATTTCTGCCCTTCCGCAATTTGCGTTTTCCGTAGTAATCCTGAATGTCTTGGTAGGCCTCGCCTTCGCTGTGAAATGCATACCAGGATGGCAATTGGTTCACGTTAATCAGCTTCGGGAACTCGTCCTTGCATTTCGGTCGGGCTTTCTGCTTACACGGGCCGTCTTGTATGCCCGGCAGATTGCTGGTCACGGCAGCCGAGAGTCCGCTCCCGATTTCTTCAAAGGCGCAGTTGATTTCTTGCGCAAGGTACTCGCTCCCTGCTATCGCTGAAAACGATACAATAGCGATGACAAGTCCATACTCTACAGCGCCGGGACTTACTCTCGGTTGTGTAGGCTGAATCGGGGCCCGCGCGGGCGAGGCAAACCGACCCGTTGGATCAACTTCATCCACAGGATCGTCAGACACGTATACGTATGGGTTAAAGGTTAACGGAATCCCCGCAACGCCTTCTTCAGGGTCTCTGGCCCAGAATCGGCCTGTCGCTTGGTTGTAGTACCGCGCTCGTAAGTCGTACAGGCCGATGTTGTTGTCCATCCGCTCGCCGCTATAGAGAAACACATTCGGAGTTGTACCCGTGGTTTTGATCGGCATCCTAAAGGCATCGAAGTCATAGCTGTCCGTGATCGTTCCCGCCGAGTTCGTCAGGAAGCGTACATTGTCATGCCCGTCATATCCGTAAAAACTCGGCGTCCAATTTCCGCCGATCATTCATTTTCTCCTGAAGAACACAGTTTTCCATGCCCTCGACATCAGGCCATCTCTGATAGAGATAACTACCCGGCAAATCCACGCGCGGGAACTCTTTCTTAAATGCTTCGGCACGCTTGCGAGGTCTCAACTCGTTCACGTTGTTTTGTCTTTTTTCCAGTTCCCGAAAGTAACGCTTTATTTGATCCGGATCCTGCTTCCCATCAGGCCCTTCCGGTGGAGCATCGAACGTTTGTGATTCGGGGTAGTCCCACCTTTGCTCAAATTCCTTGAGCTTAAGGACAGTATCTGCCAGGTATTTCTGAAGTTCACCGACAGACATTTCGATTCAATCGTTGCTCCTCGGTCAATGAAGGATCGTCGATATACGGATGTGGCGGCCCGTTCGGTTCCTCTCCACGCGCCATACGCCACAATCGTTCTTGCTCATGCCGGTCGGCAGGGCGCTTTGAGGCGGGTTTATGGGTCGGCGGATTGGCAGAAGAAGCCGGTTGCGGCGGCGAAATTGTCGTTGTTGTGGGCTGTTGAGTTGACGATGAGACCTGCGGAGTTGACGCAACTGTTGTTTTCGCCTGTTCTTCCGGCCATACATACCAACCTAGCAGCGCCATAATTCCTACTGCCGTCAACATTAATAAGGGTGCTCTGATCGGTGTTCCAATCGGAACTGGCGCTCGCAACCATCCGTGGTCCCCAAAAGCAAATATCAGTGCGAGAGTCGCAGCCGTGCAGAGAATGATGACTGAACCCTTTGCGAGATTTCCCTTCCCAGGGACAAGCGCTATGGGTACGCCGGTCGTAATAGCCCACCAAATACCCAGACGCAAAATTCTTGCGCTTTTCTTGTCCACGAATCGTGACCCACTCTGTAAATTAGTTTATCTTGCCTCGCAGAACAAAGCTCGACCTTGAAAAGATTCGTGCCTCACTCAATACCGTGTGCCCGCACTGTGGCGCCAGCATACCGCCCGAATATCAGAACCGCGTGGATTCGGAGCACATGAAGTGTCCGCGCTGCGGAGAGTTATTCGTTCCGACATCTAAAGAGGAGCGATAGGAAATGCCGCCCGAATATCGCAAGATCGTTGATGAATCTACACCGCGCTTGAAGGCCTGAATGCACCGCCGTTGCTGCTTGGCATCGTCGGTTCGTGGGGAGATACCTTGACCGACGAGGAAGTACTTGCCGCGCTTAGATCATGGAACGCGGGAGTTCGGAAGCTTTCCTAAGTGCAAACTTGACTTCCTGATCGAAAACGATGAGGGTAAGCGCCTTTCAGGTAGGTAGAAGGAAAGCCGCCCTCGTTAGCGTCTCTGAGGGGCATGAGGCGAGCGCGGCTCCCCTCGTTCTGGGTACGTGGTTGTCGGAAGTGTGGCACGAATTCGGAAGCTGCATTATCTATTTGAGTTTTGTTACGAATTCAGAACAGGACTTATTGCATCAACTTGAAGGTAATCGTGATTCCGATCAGGGCACCGAGGGCAATCACGAGCGCAGGAAACAACAAAGCTTTGGTCTGACGCCGCATGGAAAGC
>QHZW01000452.1 GCA_003224815.1 Acidobacteriota bacterium
GCTTAGTTGACAACCAGCTTGATCTATATGCAGGCGACACGTGGAAGGTGAGACCGAGAGTCACATTGACCTACGGCTTGCACTGGCTGCGCGACACGGGTCGTAGCAACAGTGACCTTCCTGCAATTCCTGCGTTGAATTCCCTCGGGCCAGGGCTGGGAGCAAAGGTCCGTCAACCCAATCTGAACTTCGCGCCACAAGTGGGTGTCTCGTGGGACGCCAGTTCGAGCGGGAAGACAATCGTTCGCGCGGGAGCAGGGCTCTTCTACGACGTCTCAGCATTTCAAAATGCGATGTTGGATCGCCCCTTGCGTCTGTCGCAAGGAACGTTCTTGAGCACGCCCGCAGCTTGTGTTGGGGGGGCTCCGGGAGAGATTCAATGGCCGAACGCCGGAGCGGCCGGAACTTCAATCGCTAGTGGTGCCGGCATTGTGAACGCTAACGGAACTGTTTCGCCGACGTGGTGCGGCGAGTCCATCGGTTTGGCTGGACCGCAAGCGATCGCGTTGCAGCAGGCCTATCAGGCAGCCACGGCCGCGGCAGCGGGCACAAACGCCAGTTATATTGGCAATGCAGGCTCGTTTGCAGGGTTATACGGCAACGGACTAAGCCTGCTCTCGCCTAACTACCAAACACCTCGCACTACGCAATTCAATATTGGAATACAACACGAACTGTGGCCGGGAATGGTACTGACTCTCGATTACGTTCGCGACGTAACCACGAGAACTTTGCTCGGAGTTGACGTCAATCAGGGTGGCTCGGCAAGCACTTTCAACGTAGCAAACGCAATGAGCGATCGCGACGCGGCGCAGTCGGCGAACGGATGTCTCACTGGTCCGGGTCAAGTCAGCTGCATGGTGGCGAAGCTCGGCCCTGCGGGAGCATTAGCTGCGTACGGAAATGCTGGCATCGGAGGCCCGGCGCAGGTCACGGGAGGCGCGCCTTGCCCATCGTGCGCGTTCCCAGGAATACGTCCGGCTTTGGGCGTGAATGTGATGCAATTTCCCGTTGGCCGCTCGGTTTATGGTGGTGAGCTGTTCGGGCTCAAGCAGCAGATCACCAATTTCAGCCGTGGCGTGCAGCGAGCGAGCTTCGAGTTCTCCTACGCCCACTCAAAAAACGTGGGCCAGGCGGAAGACGAGATGCTGGGAAATCTCGCGACAGATTATGCGAATCCCGACCGCTTCACCGGGCCGACTGGTTTGGACCGCACGCATCAGCTTTCGATCGGTGCACATTTTGATTTGCAGAAGTCGTTCCAGTTGAGCTTCATCGCGCATCTGTTGAGCCCGTTGTCGGCCACCCCGAGATTTCAGCAAACATCGGGAGGCGCGGAAGTATTGGTCACCGACTGGAATGGTGACGGCAGCACCGGAGACATCGTCGAAGGTGGCAATGTGGGTGCGTACATGCGAAACACAACACCCAGCGGCCTGCAATCCTTCATCAGTAACTACAATTCAAGCGTCGCAAATGGATCGAACCCGCAAACTCCGGCAGGCCAGCAGCTAGTTACTGCGGGAGTTTTCTCACTGCAGGAGCTTGCCCTAATGGGAGGCGTACAGCAACCACTGGCGGCAGCGGTGCCCGATCCTGCTGGCATGGGTTGGTTCAAGACTTTTGATATCCGTCTAGGCTGGGTTCACCGGTTCGGTGAGCGCGTGGAAATCGTCCCCAGCGTGGCGCTGTTTAATGCCTTTAACTTCGCGAATTTTGATCTCCCCGGCAACACACAAAATGGCACCTTGAATTTTGGCGCAGCAAGTTTGTCTCCCTGGGCGACGGGCTTGCAACCGCAGAACACCATCGGCGGTACTTCCGTTGGCGGGGTGACTGGCAGATTGAATCGCGCGTCCCTGCAGTCGGGGATGAGTGCCGCCGGAACTCCGCGCTCAATAGAGTGGGGGCTGAAAATTTCGTTCTAGTTGTGAGTTGCAGGTCAGCAGTGCCTTGGCAGGATTAGAATCTGGTCATGCCTTTCTCTGACAACGGTCCGCGTAGGAACAAGAGTGCTCCTCCAGAGTCCACCAACGAGGAAGCCACTTACCTGAAGCAGCTTTGCGATAAGCAGCGGCCGATCGCCATCAAGCTGGTGAACGGAGAAAAGGTCCGCGGCTGGATTGAATACTACGACCGCAACATGCTGCGCTTGACCCGAGAGGGCAAGCCGAACCTTTTCATTTACAAGCAGCAGATTGCGTATCTCGCCGAAGAATAAGCGAGCCGCGGGCTGGAAGTCGGAAACAGCACGTGTGGTACGCTGACGTTTCCAGACATGTCCTTCCCAGAGCTGCCCAAGCCCGAAGCCCCGGATTCCCTGATGCTTACCGGCTTCTGGTACCGTGCGCTACCG
>QHZW01000261.1 GCA_003224815.1 Acidobacteriota bacterium
TGCGATATTCTGCGCGGTCACTGGATATAGCCGCGACAGGGCCGCCTGATCATCCATCTTCGGCTGCGCTGGACTTATGAGTCCATTGTTGGAATAGCACGCAGCTACTGGAACACAACCTGTGGGGTCCGTCTCGTGCATTACTGGGAATCCGGCATAATCATTCGCCGTCGGCGCTGGAGTGCGCGTGATCACGTTCAGATTTGCCTGCGACCAGTCGAGGCCAAGAACTCGTCCAATGGAGCGGACTAGGTGGTATTGAAGATCGGGGAGTTTGCGACGAAGATGTGGCGCAGTTACCGTTCACAACGATCAACGTGTGCAGCAATTGCGCGCTGGCGGAGAAGGTATCGATCCCGCCGAACACGCTGTTGTTCGCGCAGAACGAGGAATTACTGGCGCCCGCTCCGAGCAAAGCATCGGTGACTGACCGAACCATCCGCGTCATAGACGATGCCGACCGGAGTGTCTATGGCCGAGGGAAGAATGTCGGATGGCATGTTGAGCGTGTTCCCGGCAGCCATCACCTTCGCGCCGCTCACGTCTTCGGCGAGTTGACCGGCATGCATGGTGGACACGGCTGCCGTTGGAATCGATGTCCATGCGGCGAATGCATTGGCCACGAAAGCGTCAGCGCTTGAACCTGAGAGCAGGGCGCTCAAATTTCCCCGATCGGTGTAGTAAGAGATTGCGCCGTTTGCCCAAGTCAATGGCATTCCTTTTACGGCAGGGTCGAAGTAACTTGCACCCGCCACATATGCGGGCCCACCCGCATGGGCGAGAGATGCCGCAGCAAGCACGAAAAAGAGGAGGGAAACCCTTGACATAATCAGTTCCTCGCCGCGCGCTTGATTGCAGCGGCAAAACTGCGCAACTGAATTGGCCTGGGTCGAGGACTACTGCCTTCGTGCACGAGGACGTGACCTGACTTGTCGATTTGATATCGCCCGAGCGCACCACCAACTGGGCTGGTGAAGCCCAACTTGCTGTTCGGATATAAGAAGAGGAGTACGCGCTGTCCGATGTCGTAGCGCTCACCAAGGTTCCAAAGTCCGTCCCACTCGCGCACCCGCAGAATCTGGCCTCGCCGCGTTCCGCGCATTGCGCTCTCAACTTTGAACTTAATTTGAGTAATTCCAGGGGAGCCGGGCGAGCTGAGGTGCGCGACAGTCAGCACTGTGCCGGAGAAGATCATTCCCGAACTGCGTATCTGTTTTGGCGAGAACAACTGCGGCGGGGCAGCGGTAGGAGCAGGTACTCTGAGCGCGATTTCAGCGGATAGTGGTGCAGTAATCGCAACAGCACATACGGCTAGTTGGTAGAAGCGCATTCCAGCCTCGTTCACGAGGCCAGCGCTCTGACGGGAGCGGCGCGATTCTAATCGGTAGGCCCGGTTTTCACATGTGACTTGTGAACACCGCAGTTGTGATCTACGAACATCACTGTTGCTTAAGAAAGATCTTTTGCGCCGAAAGATGGGCACCGGTTAGCAGGAGCAAGCCGGAAAGAAATGCCCAGAACATCATGCTGACAGAGAGCGCAAACGGGCCATAAACTTCCTGAAAATTCAGTCTTGGAAGCGCCAGGATGTACGAATATTTGAGGATCTCGGAAAGCAAGCCCATGATGATTGCAGTGGGCAGTACCGCGCCGGCGGGGACGTTTCCGTTGGGCAGCAGCCAGTAAACCAGGAAAAAGATCGCCATGCTGGTAATTGTGGCGAACACCTTCGCAGTCAGAAATCCGAGAGCGCGTACCAGGAAAAAGTCGTGTCCGAAGGCGAGTTCGCGCAACAACACAGCATTGCCCGCGCTTAGCGCGATCGAGATCAAGGCGAGAATGCCGCACGCGAATGCCAGGCCGAGCGAGATCGCCTGGTTCCCGAAATAGGAACGGTTGTTAGGAAACCGCCAGACGCGGTTCAGCGCGACTTCAAGCGGCATGAAAATTCCGGTCGAGGTGATCAGCAGGATGACAAAGGACAAGACCTGCACCTGCTTTCGAGCGGTTGCCAGCGCGCTGAGATTGCGGATAACGAAATCCTGTCCGGCGGGCAAATAGTCGCGGAGAAGTTCAACGATCACGCGGTACATGGCCGGCGAGTGGAATACCCGCAAAACGAGGGTCATCAGCAGCAAAACGAAGGGGAAAAACGACAAGATTGCGTTGGCCGCGACCGAAAATGCAAACGTGTGCACTTCGGTGTGCAACAGATACTTCGTGGTCGAGGCCATCAGCCGGTAGTAATACCGCAGGCGTGACCAGCGCGCAGGTTTAGCCTGCGGCGTGGTTACGGAAAGGACCTTGGCGGGCACGATCAGTGAATATTATCAAACAGTTGCGAGCATTCCTCGGATCCGCAGTAGTCGCTCTGCGGAAACGATTTAATTGCCGGAAAAAGCATAAATTAATGTTCTGTAAATTTCTCTTGCCATGAAGGTAAGTTCCTAAATAATATGTCGTCGCACTGCAACTGCTTTAGTGCAGTGTGCTATTTCTCCGATTTAGGTTGATGTGTTGTGCCACGTCGTCGAACTCGAAAAAAGTCGTGCTGCTTTGGACCCCAGCAAGAGTTTTGCTCCGGGTGCTCCAAAGCTTTTGCTTTTTAAGGGCAGACCGCGTCAATTCACATGACCTGAGGCAAGCGCTTGAATTCTTCGAGGGGGGCAGTTGAGGCGCAAGCCTCGCGAAGAAGGCCAGCGAATTCTATCACCAGAGGCGAAAGGAGTACTTTTGTGAGAGAGAAGGGTACAGTAAAGTGGTTCAACGGGGCCAAAGGATACGGGTTCATTCAACGTTCTACGGGTGAAGATGTTTTCGTTCACTTCTCCGCCATCCAGGAGAATGGTTATCGCACACTGAACGAAGGCGAAACGGTCGAATTTGACCTGCTCAAAGGGCCGAAGGGCTTCCAGGCAGCCAACGTCAGCCGCGGCTAGACGCTCCGGACCACTTGCAGACCCTTCCAGCTAGCTGGAAGGGTTTTTGAGTTTACGAGGAGAGTCGTTAGACCAGTTTGCAATCCGTCCTTTGGTGAAGCGCATTAATGGGCTAACCGAAAACTGACGACCTCACTTGCGTAACTGTCCTCTAAAGTTCGTTCTTAACATGTCTGCGTTAGTAGTAACTTTCCTGTGAAATTAGCCGATAGCTGATTAGCTGCTGACTCGACCCAGCGACTTTGCTTTTACCAAGGAAATGCCTTTTGGGGTTCTTCGAACGACTGTTCTCTTCTGACTTCATGCCACATGGGTACTGCTACTTGTGGAAGCCGGGAATCGTTTGGTTGCACGTCATCTCGGATGCCATTATTACTCTTTCCTATTACTGCATTCCTCTTCTTCTGATTTATATCGTGCGTAAGCGGAGAGACCTTCCATTCAATTGGATGTTCCTAATGTTCGGCATTTTTATCCTGGGTTGCGGCACAACCCACCTCATGGAAGTGTGGACTGTCTGGCATGCGACCTATCTGTTGGCCGGTGTCATTAAAGCTGTGACTGCGGCAGTGTCGGTGGTAACCGCGCTTTGCTTGTCCGGCTAGTTCCGAAGGCGCTATTGCTGCCTAGCCACAGGGACGTCGAGGCTCTGAATCGAACACTGGAATCGCGCAATGCCGAACTTCAGGAGGCGAACAACGAACTTGAATCCTTTAGCTACTCGGTCTCACATGATCTTGGTGCGCCTCTGCGGCATCTGGCCGGCTTCTCCAAGTTGCTCCAGGAAGAGTACACCGCCAACTTGGACGAGACTGCGCGGCACTACGTGCGGGTCATTCAGAAGGATGCCAAGAACATGGGTGAGCTCGTGGATGGTCTGCTAGATATGGGACGGCTCGGACGTCAACCGTTGGCGCCCAGACGCACGGATTTGAATGCTCTAGCGCACAGCGTGATCTCTGATCTCCAAACGGAGTGTGCCGGGCGCGAGGTTGAGTGGCGCGTTGGACAATTACACGTTGTGAACTGCGATCCCACGCTCATGAAGCAGGTATTCATAAACCTACTTTCTAATGCATTGAAATACACCAGTCGACGGGAACATACGGTGATCGAACTGAGTCAGACCCTTTCGCCAGGTAAATCGGTCATCTGCGTTCGAGATAACGGTGCCGGTTTTGACCAGCGGTACGCTCACAAATTGTTTGGCGTCTTCCAGCGCCTTCACCGCGCCGAGGAGTTCGAAGGAACAGGGATAGGACTGGCCACTGTTCAGCACATTATCCGGAGACATGGCGGGCATATCTGGGCCGAGGGAGAAGTGGACAAGGGTGCGACCTTTTCCTTTGAATTGCCGGACGAAAATCAGCTGGTAAGATCCGCACAGCTGTAATTGCCACTAAGTGATACCGGGAACAGACCTGGTGAGAATCGTTGGATAGGCTGAGGTGAGAGGCAATCGAGTCCTCGTCACTGCACCGCTACGGTCCCACTTACAGGAATGCCGCCAATGGTGCCAGTGACAGTCAGTGAAGTGACTCCGGTCGGAACGGTGATGTTCACCATGGCGGACGATGTTCCGTTTGCAATCTGCGCAGTCGCGGGCACCACGTTCGGGGAATCGGCTGACAAGCTTACCGTCAGGTTCTGAATCGCGTTCTTTACCAGGGTGAGGGTTACGCTCGCCTGTCCGCCAGCGGGCGCAGGGTTCGGCGAAATGGTGACCGAGTTCAGCGCCTCCATAATGCAGGGCAGATTGTGAAGTTGGTTCGGCGGCGTAGGCGGTGTCGCCCATGGAACGTTCACGAAATCGAAGAACTCGGTCATATCAGGCTGCGCGGCGTCACGCAAGGTGAGGCTCGGCAGATTAAACCGCGTCTCGATAAGTTTCAGCATCGCCGTGTGATCCATAACCGTGTGCGAAACGTAGTTCGCTTTGGTGAAAGGCGAAATGACGATAAGCGGCACGCGGAAACCGGTGACAAAAAATCCGCAGACCGGAGTGGGATTGTTGGCGCAGATGTCGGTACTCGCGATGTCGGTGGGATATTGAATGCTGTCGGGCGGAACAGCCGGCTGCGGCGGCACGTGATCGTAGAATCCGCCGGGCTCGTCGAAACTCAAGATGAAAACAGAATCCTTCCACGAAGGGCTTGCCATCAATGTATTCACGAGGCTTTCCACATAAGCCGCGCCGGCCTGCACGCTGTCGAGATTGGTCCCATCCACCGTAGGAGAGTGTTCGTCGAGGCCTACGTACCCCGCTGGCTCAATGAACGAAACCTGTGGCAGAGTGCCGTTCTGCATGTCGGTAAGCAACTGTGGGGTTGAGGCGTATCGACTGGGAAGATTGTTGAGCACAGATTTTCCATACGTGAACTGATTCAGGTAGCTGTGCGAATACAAGCATTGCGTGGTGGTGCAACCAGTGGAATCAGGATGCACGTAAATCTTCCAGCTAACGCCGTTGCTCTCCATCAATTGAAAAACGGTCTCGGCAGTCAAAGGCGGGCTGTTGGTGGTGTTCAGCGCATTGGCGTGTCCCTGGGAAGTCGCGCCGAACATATACATGCGGTTTGGTTGTGTTCGGGTCAGGGCAGGGGCGAACCACCGGTCAGAGGTCGCGAACGTCGAAGCCATGAAGTAATAGAAATTGAGCTGATTGTCGTCGAAGTAGCCCATGGCGCGGTGACCGAGCACGTCGTAAAATCCAACGCCGCTGGCATCTTTGGCAGCCGTGTGGACGAATCCATCCATCGGAGCGTTATTCGAGTCTTCGGGATTAAAGCGGTTGCGATCACCGTGGCTTTCATTCCATGACGGGCTGGGATTCTCAGTGCACGCCGACTGGAAATTGAATGGCCCAACCGCGTCGCCATTCGGGTCAATGTTGGATGCATTCGCGGGCAGGCCGTCGAAAGTGGTGCCGTTTGTTGCCTGCGGGAAATTGTGCGACTGCCAATAGTTCGCCAGGCGGCCAAAGTAGTGATCGAAGGAGCGGTTCTCCTGCAAGAGGATGATGATGTGATTAATTGCCGTAATGTCCTGCGGCGGAGGCAGTTGCGCAAAGGTGGCGCTCACGTCAGAAGTCTGACCGCCGGAAACAGTTACTTGACAGCTCATGCTCGGGCAGGCGCCGCCAAAACCTGAAAACGAATAACCCGAGGCAGCGGTTGCGGTGAGGGTGACGATGGTTCCGTCGTTGAAGCTGGTGGAACAGGTTCCTGGGCAATCGATCCCTGCCGGATTGCTGGTCACAGTGCCGCTACCGGAGACTGTGACATTCAACTGACCCGGGCCGAGGGTAGTGAATGTGGCGGTGACCGATTGGTCCTGGGCGAGGGACAACGTGCAGGATGTGCCGCTGCACGCTCCTCCATAACTCCCAAAGGTTGATCCGGCAGCCGCGGTGGCTGTGAGCTTCACCGACGTGCCCGAAGCGAACTTTGCAGTACATGAAGACGGGCACGAGATCCCGGCAGGGGTACTGGTCACCGTGCCACTACCAGTCACGGAGACGGTCAGTTGCACATCTGGCGGCGGAGGAGTGGTGGAAGTACCGCCTCCGCAACCCACAAGCAAAATCAACAGGATTAGAGCGGGGAGAAGCCGATTCACGGCAGACGACATGGTGCGACCTATCCACTTCTGGGGTATACGTTGCTGGCCAGAGTTGAAGGATTAGTTGCAAACCAGAGTAGATGGGTTGTATTGCGAGTTCCTGTAACTTCTTTAGGTGCTTAGAAATGGCCGATTGCCGCGACCTTCGCCGACTTGCCGAACCTGTTTCGACCCGCTACCATTCCTGAACCTTTGTGATCCGAAAGAGAAGAATGACGGACGAACTTCAAGAATTGAAAGAGCACGCCGAGCACGCGGCGCATGATCGTTCGATGGCCCCAGTATCTCTGACAATGGCGACTCTGGCTGTGATGGTGGCAGTAGTGACGCTGCTCAGCCATCGTGCGCACACTGAGGAAGTTGTGCTCCAGAGCCGGGCAAACGACCAGTGGGCTTACTACCAGGCGAAGGATATTCGCATGCACACGGACAGAAACTTTGCTGATTTTGCTGCCTTCGTGACTGCGACCGATTACGCCAAAGCTGCAAAGGCACGCGAGGCCAGCCTGGCTGAAGCCGAGAAATACCAGAAGCAAACCGAAGAGATTCAAGGCGAGGCCAAGAAACTTGAAGCAGAAACAGATCTCGAGCGACGACGGGCTAATCGTTACGATTTAGGAGAGGTGTTTCTGGAAATCGGACTCGTAATTACTTCAATCACACTTCTATCCGGACGGCGCGTTTTCTGGCATGCGGGCATATTGCTGGGAGTAGTTGGCATGGTTGCCGCAGCGACATCTTTGCTGGTCAAATAATGTTTACGGTAGATCGGTCGGTAGACAGCGAAAAACCTATGTTCCCGCTGGCCTGCTACTCTCATCCAGAGCTGCTTTAATTCTTGAAAAACCTTGATTCCATGCTCCTCGGCGGAGCTATAATTTGTTCAAATCTGCCCGAGGCCTATCTCAACGGCCCCTGACAGCGAGAACAGTCGCCTGAATTCCGAGGTGGTTTATGTCAACTCTGTTCGAGCTTGTAGTTGCATGGGGAGTGCTTACCGCTGCGTTAATCGCCGTCCTCATCTACCGTGGCACGCTGACCATGCGCGAAGACGATCAGCTTTTCCTGGGTGAGTCTGAGGCGCACATGCAACGGGAACAACTGGAGATCATGCAAAAAGTAAACCGGCTGGGCCCATTCGTTAAGGTGCTGGGCACGGCTTCCGGCCTGATGATTATTGGTATCGTCAGTCTGGCGGTTTACCAGGCAATGCAGCCGCAGTAAGCGCCTGCTCTCCGTTGACGTTATCTCCGCATTTGTGTGCGATTCGTCTATCCATTAGCATCGGACGCAAATCTGCCATGCGTGTTGGGGCGTGTCGGTGAAAACCATTGCCATTGTAGGGGGCGGTCCGGCGGGAGCTTTCGTCGCGGCTGGGCTTTCGCGTGCCGGACGCGACGTCTTGCTTTTCGACGACAAACTCGCGTGGGAAAAACCATGCGGCGGAGGGTTGACTCCGAAGGCGATTGAGCGCTGGCCGTTCCTTCGCGAGGCGATTGTCGAACGTAACTGGATTAGTGATTGCGAATTAATTGCCCCCTCAGGCCGCAAAGTTCGATTTTCACTTGGCGATCAGATCGCGATCTTCTCCCGCCTGATATTGAATGGCCTGATACTTGATCATGCGCAAGAGGCAGGTGCGCGGGTCTTGCGGGAACGGATCGTGAGCATCGAAGGCGGTCCGGGCAAA
>QHZW01000453.1 GCA_003224815.1 Acidobacteriota bacterium
ACCGCCGTGGATGGGGAAGAACCAGATGCGTTTGGGTTCGACGGCCCCTGTACCGCGCCGGCGCTCGGAACGGCTTCCCGGTCGGAAGTGGAGGTGGACGGAGGCGCCCCGATGACCGGAAGTGCGCCGCCCGGAAACTGCTGCGCTTGAGCCACAGTCACCTTTCCCACACTAAATCCCGCATCCCTTAGGGTGTTGGTGACGGTGCCAAGCGGCTGGCCTACAAAGCTTGGCGTCATGTATTGTTCCAGCAGCTCATCGTCCGCAACCAGCAGGTTTAGCTTCGGCGCAGAAATCTTGGTTGCGTCGTGAGGAGGATCTTGCCCCATCACATATCCAGCCGGAGCATCGGGAGAGCGGAAACGAGCGCCTGCCCCACGCTGCAACCCGCGCTGTTCAATGGTGATCACAGCCGCACGCTCACTCTCACCGACAACCTGCGGAATAGTGACGCGTTGTGGGCCGAGGCTGACGGCGAGGCGAATCAACCATCCGCGCCGGACAGTTGTGCCTGGCTCCGGCACCTGGGAAAGCACGCGACCTTCAGTAATCGATGAACTATAGAACTGGCGCTCGACTTGCGAACTGATTCCAATCGCCTCTGCTACTTGACGCGCTTCTGCCGGACTCTTGCCACGCAGGTCGGGAACCCGCACTTCACCTCCATGAATGGCCAGGCGCATGGTAATAAGGGTTGAGGCGAGCGCCACGATCAGCAACAGCAACGCCATCCACGCAAGACGAAGCAGGTTGCGCATGGCGAGATTATAATTTGCGTTCCGCTGATGGGCACCCCTCAGGAGAGGAAGCTTCGAAAAAGCACTGAACTTCAAGCGTCGGCAGAAATGCTGAGTGCGAGTTCGCGCTGGCGCGGACCATCCAGCTCTATCAGCACAACGCGCTGCCATGTCCCCAGCAAAAGTTTTTTCTCTTCAAACGGCAAAGAAACAGAAGTGCCAATCAGTGCCGACATGATGTGATCGCCGACGTGCGCCGGATTGTGCGGATGTCGATAGCGAAGCTTTGGGATCATGGCCTCGAACGCATCAAGCATATCGAGGTCGGTGCCAGGATCAAGGTCGGCGGTAGTGAGTGCAGCAGTGGTGTGGAGAACGAGCAGATTGCAAACGCCGGTCTCGACGGAAGCATCCTGAAGGTGATCTTCGATGAGATCGGTGATATCGAGGACTTCACGCTTCTTCTGAGTTTTGACGGTGAACCGGAGCATCACGCTCTCCAGGAGGACGGCACCGGATGCGTGGCTTCGTACTTCGCAATGTCGGCTTCATGCTGCAGCGTCAGGCCGATATCGTCGAGCCCTTCGAGCAGGCAGTGACGGGTAAATTCGTCAATAGTAAATTTCGCTGTGAAACCCTTGTCATCACACACAGTGCAACTCTCGAGATCAACCGTGATTTGGTAATTCGTGGTCGTTTCGGCACGGCGGGCGAGCTCGGCGGACTCTTCTTCGGTTAGAACAACCGTGAGCACGCCGTTCTTCACACAATTGTTCGCGAAAATATCGGCGAAGGAGGACGCAATAACGACACGGAAGCCGAAATCTACAAGCGCCCATACAGCGTGTTCGCGAGATGATCCGCAACCGAAGTTCTTGCCCGCAACCAGAATGCTCGCGCCTGAGTAGCGCGGCTGGTTGAGCACGAACTTCGGATCGGGTTTGCCTTCCCACGATCGGCGCCAGTCGTTGAAGAGAAACTCGCCAAAGCCGGTCTTCGGTTGCATGTTAGTTGAAATCCCAATTGCGAATATCGACGAAGTGGCCAGTAATTGCCGCTGCTGCCGCCATCATAGGGCTGACTAGATGTGTACGCCCACCACGACCCTGACGTCCTTCAAAATTGCGGTTGCTCGTTGACGCGCAGCGCTCACCGGGGTTCAAGATGTCCGGATTCATGCCCAGGCACATCGAGCAGCCGGACTCGCGCCACTCGAAGCCGGCCTCCTGAAAAATTCTATGCAGGCCCTGCTGCTCGGCAGCCTGCTTGATCTTTTGCGATCCCGGCACAACCATGGCGCGAACGCCTGACGCGACCTTATGTCCTTTAGCTACGCGGGCGGCGGCGGTTAAGTCCTCCAGACGTGAATTCGTGCAGGAGCCGATGAACACGCGATCGACTTTGATTCGTTCCATCGGAGTACCGGCCTGGAGACCCATGTACTCGAGCATGCGCTCGGCGCTTGCGCGGTCCGAACCATTCACTGGCAGATCCGGAACTCGAGCTGTAATGGGAACGACCATGCCAGGATTCGTTCCCCAAGTAACAAACGGAGCCAGTTCAGACGCGTTGATCTTGACTACCTTGTCATAGTTCGCTCCGGGATCGGAGGCCAGCGCGCGCCAATGCGCGACAGCAGCGTCCCAATCTTTGCCTTGCGGAGCATATCGACGGCCTTTCATGTAAGCGAAGGTCGCCTCATCGGGAGCGATCATGCCGGCGCGAGCGCCAGCTTCGATGCTCATGTTGCAGACCGTCATGCGACCTTCCATGGAAAGCGCGCGGATGGCTTCGCCGGCATATTCGATGACATGCCCGGTTGCACCGTCGGTGCCAATCTCCCCGATGATCCCAAGAACCAAGTCCTTTGCCGAAACGCCTTCTGCGAGCTTGCCATTGACCTGGATCAGCATGGTCTTTGGCCTGCGCTGCGGGAGGGTTTGCGTAGCAAGTACGTGCTCGACTTCTGAGGTTCCGATCCCAAACGCCAGCGCACCGAATGCACCGTGGGTACTGGTGTGGCTGTCGCCGCAGACGATGGTCATACCCGGGTGCGTGAAGCCAAGCTCGGGGCCGATCACGTGAACGATTCCCTGTTCCGGGGAGTCGATGTCGAAGAGGCGAACACCGAAGTGCCGGCAATTTTTCTGCAGAGCTTCAATCTGCTTGCGGGCGATGGGATCAAAAATGGGCGTGCCGCGCGGCTCCGTTGGAACATTATGATCGACAGTTGCGATTGTGCGCAGCGGCTCGCGCACCTTTCGCCCGGCTGCGCGTAGGCCATCGAACGCCTGTGGAGACGTGACTTCGTGAACCAAATGCAGGTCCACGTAAAGCAGCGTTGACTGGCCTTCCGGCGCGGCCACGACGTGCACATCCCAAACTTTTTCGAAAAGAGTACGAGGCATAGCTGAAGCTAATAGTTTATCAACAGTCGAATGGAACGTGGAGGCCGGCCCTCCCTCGTTAAGGGCGAATCGCCAGCTCGGCAGTTCCAGTTTGCAGCTTGCGCCCAGAGATTCCCTGAGAGACGTAAAACATGAGCATGAGTAACACCGCAAGCACGGGAGCGAAAAATCCCAGACGCAGACTTTCGAAGCGAGTCGAGGTTACGCCGACGAGCCACGGCAATACGGCGCCACCCATGTTGCCGCCGGAAAAGACCGCGCCGCTTACGCGGCCGGCAGAATCGCGAAACCACCTGGGAAACAGAGCAACGCTGATCGGAAATATCGAAGCCAAACCAAGACCCGTGAGCAGCGATCCAGCAATAACCAGATTCATGCCTCGCGTCTCAAGCAGTGCCAGTCCGCCAAGAAGAGCAAAAGTAAGTCCTGCAGTGGCAACTGTCGTTTCCTGCATGAATCTCAAGGCCACAGGAGCGGTCATCCGGCCCACGAGCAAGGCTCCGTAGAAAAGCGAAGGCATCAGGGTCCACAAAGTACGCGTGGGTTCAAGACGGTGTGCGTAGGTCGCGACCCACTGACCAAAAGCAGTTTCCGCACCTACGTACAAGAAGAAGATCGTAGCAATCACGAATACCATTGAAATACGCACTCTCTCCCGTTCTGATCCAGCCACGCTCAATCGCGCACGCGTGTCAGGCACGAAGGGCAGAGTTGCGAATGCGAAGAGGAGGATACCCAAAGCGATTGCTGTGCCGTAGAGAAACCATGCGGGGTGATGGAACTTCCGCGCGATATCAAGCAAGAAGGCTGGCGTCATAGCTCCGATGCCCCACACGGCATTGATCACATTTAGAGCAGAGGCGCTGCCCTGCGGATTGATCTCGGCCGTCCGCAGATTGCCAGCGGGAGTTGTGATTCCGTGGCCCATTCCGAGTACGCCCACTGCAACAACGC
>QHZW01000262.1 GCA_003224815.1 Acidobacteriota bacterium
AAGAAGGAAAAGGGATTGTTGGGCAGGAAAAGTTTTGAACTGGTTTTGTCGAGCTATTCTGGTCGTTGTTCTGGATCTATTACTCGTGACGGCTTCGTGTGCCCAAGTTGGAAGCCAAGGAAGGTTGCCCAGCGCGCCAAAGCCTTACGATAAAGCCTTCGATCTATTGCAGGACGGAAAACCTGACGATGCACTGGCGGAACTGGACACCGCCTTGACCACCGAACCAGATGATCCCGCATTGAACAATCTGCGAGGACTCGTTACCGCTCAGCTCGGCCGTAAGGCCGAAGCGGAATCCAGTTTTAGGAAAGTTATTCGCCTGCTGCCTCATGCGGCGATGGGCTACAACAATCTTGCCGCGCTGCTTTGGGAACGCGGGCACAACGGAGAAGCTTCCGGCCTCTTCCGTCAGGCCATCCAGCAGGAGCCACACAACTTCACGGCCTTAGTAGGACTGGGCACCATTCTGTCGGAGACCCGAGAGTACGAAAAGGCGGTGCCTTACCTCCAAAGAGCATGGTCTAGTCGCCCCGGAGATTTCCAAGTCGGCTATGAGCTGGCCCGAAGCCTGAGCGAACTGAAACGGCCCTTTGAAGCTCGTAAGGTTCTCACGAAGTTAACAGTTCCTCAAGATGCGACGGGAGCGAAGTTTTACGTCCTCTCAGCCAGAGTCGCTGAAGAGCTCGATGATAATGAAGGTGCAACATGCAACTATCGTCGTGCCTACGAGCTGAGTCCGCAATCATTCGAGATCTACGTAGCTTTCGCGCACAGCACGCTCGCGAAACAAGATGCATCGTGGGGACGGCTGCCAGCTGCGCCGCCAGGACTCTCTTCGGAGCAGCACTTCGCCCTCGGATTGATGTTTGCCTCCGGCGGCGCTTATCCCATGGCGGCTTCGCACTTTGAGAGAACGCTGCAGCTCGAACCAACAAGCGATTCAGCCATCTATAACCTGGCCTTGGCCTATAAGGGAGAAGGTAATCCACAGGCCGCGCTCGACTTGCTCCAGGGCAAGGTCGAAGTACAGTCGAACGCTGAACTCTGTGACCTGCTGGCGTCACTGGAAGAGGAAGCAGGGCTCTATGTACAAGCCGTCCGCCACTATCAGCGGGCCGTTGAATTGGACTCCACGAAAGAACAATATTATTTCGACCTCGGCGCGGAGTATCTTCTTCATCTCACGTTCGATGCAGCAATTGAAGCCTTTCGGCTTGGCACGCAGAAATTTCCAGCATCTGCGCGGCTACATGTGGGGAGAGGACTGGCCCACTTCGCTCTTCGGCAGTACTCTGACGCGGCTGACGCATTTCTGAATGCGCTGGAAACTGACCCCTCATCGCCTGACGCGTTTCTCGCATGGAACGATTTACCCCAGTTTGTGCTGACATCTGAATGGGGGAAGATACAGCCCCGACTGCAACGTTTGGCAGAGCGTTATCCGGAGAATTCCCAAATTGTGCTTTGTTACGGGGCGGCACTCTTGCATGAAGCCATGACTTCGGGTCCGGCAGACAGTCTCGATGGCGCGCAATCGCTCCTGGAGAAAGCTGTGCGTCTGAACCCTCGGCTCGCTTTAGCGCACCTCGAATTAGGCAATGTGTACGCTGAGCGCAAGCAGGACAGTAATGCGATTGCCAGTTTTCGAGAAGCAATCCGTCTGGATTCGAACTCGGAAATGGCCCACTATAAGCTGGCCCAGATTTATCGAAATATGAATAACTTGGACTTGGCCGGACAAGAATTAATTCTCTATCAGAAACTGTCGCGGAGTCATCGCGATCAAATGGCGCAAACCCGAAGTACGATCAGGCAATTTGTGTTGGCTAAACCAGGCGCCCATACCGCTGCGGTAGATAATAATCGGCAATGAGTAGTGAAGATTGATTTATAAAGCTCTGCCGCATTGCATCAGCAAAAGGAGGCAGGAGAAGCCAATGAATAGAATCGCCTTGAAGTGCATCGCATGGCACGGTTTTGTGGTTCTTGTGATGACGATTTGCATTTCTGCTCCGGAGTGGTTGAGAGCGGAGGATGTTAAAAAACAACTTCCCGATCACGTTCCTCCCAAGCGTTCGTCGCAAATTCACGATGGTTTCGGCATTAACTCGGATCTTCCACGCGAGCCTTATCTGCCCTGGAACCGTTGGTGGTGGACGCGGATGTTCGACGCGGGTTTCAAGTGGATCCGCATCGGACAGTACGAGAACAGCTCGGACCGCACCAGTTGGGACTGGATTGAACAACAACGTGGCGTGTACTCAAGCTCTCAGGAGTTGGAGGACGCGGTGGATTCGCTCGTGGATAACGGCATGAACATTCAAGTGCAACTGCTCTATGGGAATCCCATGTACACGGCCGCAGCTGGCAAGCTGCCCGATAGGATCGCCCCTGAACCAGGCTCGTTTCATAATGCAGACCGGAGTCTCTATTCGGTTTTCTGGCCTCCGAAAACACCCGAGCAGATCGCGGCATTCAACCGCTACGTGAAATGGATGGTCGATCACTTCCGCGATCGCATCCACTACTGGGCATTGTGGAATGAACAGGACATCAACTATTGGAATCCCGTGCCCAATGCCGAAGACTATGGAACGCTTCTCAAGTCATTTGTACAAGTCGTGCATGATGCCGATCACGGCGCGAAGGTGATATACGGCGGTCAGGCAGACCCTTCACGGGATTTTACCAAGCGTGCGCTCGATCGCTGCCAGTGTGCCTCGGGCATTGATGTTTATGCGTATCACACTTACCCCGGTTACGGTCAAAATCTGAATCCAGAGGCTATGGATTACGGAGCTTACCTGACAGAGTCGCCCAAGCTCTTACGGGAATTGCTTCGGAATTACGCCGGAGTACGGTCCGATATTCAGTTCTTCGACGATGAATTCAACTCGATTCCATCTTGGAAGGGATCGGACGAATCGGTTCAGGCCAAATACGTTCCGCGAGGGCTAGTGTACAACCTGGCGGCGGGAGTCAAAACGTTCGTTTGGCTTTTAGCGGCAGGAACGGATGGAAACGAGTATGACGATTTCGGCCTGATCCATGGGCTGACATTCCAAGACATCGATTTTACACCCCGGCCCGTGTTCTCGGCACTTCAGAATACCAATGCGCTATTCTCCGATACGTACTTCGATTCGACGATCGAAATCAAAGGTCCGGATCTGCCCGCGCTGCGTCGTCAGACCGGTTTCCCTTTTATGTCCTTTGGTTTTCGGTCGCGATCCGGTAAAGCAGTTGTGGCGTACTGGCTGGCCGCACACAGTCTGCCGGGAGGCGTGTTTCCGCCTCTGTACACGGATCTCTCATTGAAGAATACGGGCATAAACCATCCGGTATTGGTGGACATTACGTCCGGAGAGATGAAGCCAATTGAATGGAGGAAGGGAACAATGGACACGTTGGAATCACTGCCTTTGAAAGATGGTGTGATGGCAATAGCAGACGAAAGCTACTTTGACTGGGCCGTGCTCCCGGAAACGCCTAGTTCACTAAGCGCAACTCTAAGCGGGCCCTCTGTGAGACTGAAATGGGATCTGCACGGCGGAGATCCTAAGGGAACCGTGATCGAACGTCGAGTCGGAAAACTTCCGGGAAACGAATCGCAATGGAAGCAAATTGCAAAACTTGAAAATAACGCGACGGAATATACCGACTTGGACGTGGCGGAGGGGCAGGGGGCGGCGTATCGCGTGCGCGCATACAACGACGCCGGCGAGTCCGCCTATTCCAATATCATCCACGTGATGATTCCGGGCAAATAGCCCTAGAACGTATACTTCAAGGCAAACTCGATCTGTCGGTTGTCAGTGGATGTACTCGTGATGCTGGCGCCCCCTTCCTCATCCACAGTGCTTCCTGGTAGGCCAAAATTGGGATGGTTTAATGCGTTGAAGAACTCAGATCGAAACTCGATCTGCTGAGACTCCCGTATCTTGAAGCTCTTTTGCAAAACAAGGTCCACGTTGACGAGCTTCGGACCCCGCAGATTACCAATCCTCGAGTCGCCGAATACATGCGCGGATCCCTGCCCCGGCACCACGGGTGGAACGACGAAGACGGCCTGGTTGTACCAGCACCCCAATGTCTGGTGACCCGGATCACACCCGAGATTCGCCTGCCCAGCCTGATCGATGGAGAAATTGTAAGGATTGCCGATTTGGTTAGGCCGATAGCTGTCACTGCCCGCATTGCTGAGATCGCCGGACATTCCGGCGGTGAACGCCTCCCCGCTCTGTGCGCTGGTGATGCCACCTATCTGCCACCCGCCAATGATTGCGTCGGCAACGCCTCCAAGTTCACCGAGGAAATGCCGTGCCCGTCCAACTGGCAGCTCATAGATGTAGCTGACCACGAACCGGTGCCGGAGATCAGGCAGCACAGGGCCATACTCCTTCTCGGGGTGGTGCGCGTCCTGGATTGCTGCGCCTACGTTTCCATCTGCATTTCCCAGATTGTGGGCCAGCGTGTACGAGGCCAGGAAATTGAATCCGTTTGAAAAGCGCTTGTTGAGCGAAGTTTGAAAGGCGTTATAGAACATCTGAAGTTGTGGAAAATCTAACGGCAATACGTTGCTTAAATCGGGCAGGACATTGAAATATGGCCGTCCCATGTTGCCGGTTGGATCAGAGAAGTTGGAGTCCAAAGGCGCAAAAGGCTGGTTCAAATCGCTGACTTCATGATTCCATAAATGGTAGGCACGTGTGCCGACATATCCGATTTCAGCCACCCAGTTTTGCGCGAACTGGTGCTGCACTCCCAGATTCCACTCCATGATTCGCGGCATCCGCCGCACCGGGCCAGTGGTTCGCACGACACCGCTGGGATGACTTGGGTCTGCAAAAGGAATGGTTGGCGAAAATCCGGTGGATATTAATTGGCTCGCCGTGGGAGGCAGCCCCGCATTGAAGGTGCGGGACGTAAACGCCAGTTGGGGTGGATTTAGGCCCAGGTCATCGAAAATATTGCCTTCGCTCGAGTAGAAGATACCGAATGCACTGTGAACTACCGTTTCCTTCTGCGGCGACCACGCCAGACCTACTCGTGGCGCCCAGTCGCTCTTATCGAACTTCACACCGGCATGGGGTACCGCGTTCGATCCGTAAGAATTCACCACAATGGCGCGATCCAGGTCGAAGTTGCCAACCCGGCCATTGGCAGGCGAGGTCACCTCATAGCGCAGGCCAATGTTCAACGTAAGGTTTGGCCGAATGTGGTAATCATCCTGCACGAACTCCGCCAGATCCCAATAGCGGGTTGGATACATTCCGGTTAAAAAATCCTGCGCTGATGAAATCGGTATACCCAGAAGCAAGTCGGCTAGTCCGCTGCCGCCATCGGTAGTAGTCAGGTCGTGGGTATATTCGCCTGGAAAGCTGAATTGTCCGCGCGAGGCTGTGAGCTGGAAAAAATTGCGCTGCTGGCGGCGGAAGTCAACGCCGAACTTGAAGGAATGCTTGTTCCGGACCCAGGTGACCGTATCCGCAATTTGATAAATGTTCTCGAAGGCGTGTTCGGGTGTCCAGAGGGAGTCCCCGAGAGAGGTGAAGCCGGAAACATCAATAAAGGACAATCCTGATGAATTCTCATCACCACGATTCGCGAATGGAATGCCGACCTGCTCTGACAGGTTCTTGCCAAAGAGCAGCGGCAGTGCATTCACCGCGAAGCGAAAGAAACCGCCATGGGCGTCATTGAGCAGGTGCGTAGAGAATGTATGGGTCCAGCCGAGGCTTGTGTGCTGTGATCGCGTTTTATCACGGCTAGGACAGCAGTCTGCGCCACCCAGATCGCCCAACGGCCCGGGCCGGAAGCTCCGTATGTCACCAAAGCTGTATCCGATAAAAATTTGATCCTGTTCGCGGAAATGATGATCGAAGCGAATATCAAAGGAATCCTGGTCGTTGACTCGATTTGGGCTAGAGAGAAAGTTGTTAACCACGTCCTGAACATTGGGCAGCGGATATAAGTTAGCGATATTCACACCCGTGGCGTTGAGCATGTTTGGCGGGATTACGTTTAATTGGTTGTTGAAGCTGATCGGGTTGCGAATTGGGACGCTGCCGCCGTTCGCGCACGTGTAGTTATGGGTGCTAAACGGGTCAAAGATTGTGCCCGTGTCGAATACCTCACTTGGCACAGGATTTAGACACGGCGAAAAAGTATCGCCGGTTAACCGATCACTGAAATCGCCCGCGCGTTCAGCTGCATTAGGGACGGTGGATACATTGCTCAGGGCCTCGCGCACACGGCTGCCCTGGTAGTCGCCGAAAATAAATGTCTTGTCCTTTTTTATCGGTCCTCCAAGAAAAACGCCGAATTGATTCCGCTTGAATCCGGGCTTCGGCGAAGGTGCCGGCGAGGCAAAGTAATTCCTCGCGTCCAATTTGTCATTCCGAATAAATTCATAGGCGCCCCCGTGAACCCTGTTCGTGCCGGATTTCAATACCACATTCACAGCAGCGCCGCCGCGCCCGAATTCGGCGCTCATGGAGTTTTCTTCGGTGCGGAATTCCTGAATCGCGTCGGGCGGGGGAAGCACCACGACTCCGCCAAGGCCAAACTCGTTGTTATCCACTCCATTCAGCAAGAAGTTGTTATTCGAAACCCGCAGCCCGTTGACCGAAAGCGCTTCATTTGCCCGTTCGTTTTCAAAGACCCCACCGGAAACGTTGGATCCACTCTGACCGCTGTTGGCGCCGGGGCCGAGATATGCAAGCTGAATAAAATTGCGCCCATTCAGGGGAAGGTCCGAGATCCGTCGCTCGGTTTCTATAGTTCCAAGCGACGATGTTTCGGTTTGAAGCAACGGCGCGGCTCCGGTCACTTCCACTGATTCGGTTACAGCTCCTACCTGCAAGCGCAGGTTCACTCGCACAACCTGATTGACGCCCACCTCCACATTGGGTTCTACTGCCTTTTTGAAACCCTGCCGTTCGACCGTGACGGAGTACGTGCCGATGCGCAACAGGTTCGCGGCATATGCGCCGGAGGTGTCGGTTGTGACCTCAACCGATTGATCGGTGGCCAAATTTCTTATGGCTACCTTTGCTGCTTCCACGTTTGCGCCGCTGGGATCGCTGACTGTACCCACGATATTGCCGCGATCAACTTGCGCAATTAATATGGAGGAACAACTGATTAGGACTAAAGCAAAGGCCGACTTAAAAGCGCGACTGGCAGCGGAAGATGCTTCCATGGTACCCTCTGGCCCGCGCGGGAGTGGAGTTGAACTATTCCCGCTTTAATACTCCAGCTGTAAGCAATAAGTCAAGCTCAACATTGCTCCAGGACGGTCTTCACTGATGGTGTTTAAGACCACCTTGCTCCATGTCGTGTTTCCAGCACCGCCCCGGATTAAAGCATTTCTATTGACCATTGGCTGACATGCAGCTAAAGTGCTTTGCCTGTAGGAGGACGCGATGCCAGACCTGGCGCTATTGGGCGGCCACAAAACGAAGACCAAACCCTTTCCCGACTGGCCCATGTACGACGACAAGGAACGGCGTGCGCTGATGGAAGTGCTGGAAAGCCGCGTCTGGTGGCGCACTCCCGGAATCAAGACCTTGGAGTTTGAGCGTGCCTTCGCGACGTTCCACCGCGCGAAACACGGTATTGCGGTGACTAACGGCACCGCTGCGCTGGAGGTCGTAATGGCCGCCCTGAGCGTCGGACCTGGCGATGAAGTCATCGTTCCCGACTTCACCTTTATCGCAACTGCCAGCGCCGTCCTGTTCACCGGAGCGCTGCCGGTCATGGTAGACGTACTGCCGGATACGTACTGCATTGATCCCGACCTAGTTGAGGCAGCGATCACCCCGAGAACGAAAGCCATTATTGCAGTGCACATGGGTGGACACCCGGCCGATCTCGATCGTCTCGCAAAAATCGCGGGATTCCCACTTTCCCACAGCCCCGACTGCTGCTGGTTCATTAACTCAAACCGGACATGTCACCTGCTAAGAAAACCGGACATTTTAACTTGCTAACAACACATACTACTTCGCTTTCTGTTAGTGGAAGCAGCGCAGGTCACGGTGCGGAGTCAACCGCAATGGCGCAGTAAGTTCTTCCACCTCGCCCTGCGACGGGGGCGGAAGATCGCCAAGGTTACCATGGCGCGAAAGCTGGCGGTGCATCTGTACTGGATGTGGCGCCAGGGATGGGACTACGGCCAGTTCAAAGGTCTCGGTTCGCACGCGGGAACGCCCGGAAATCGCGATGGCGGAAAATAAATCGCCG
>QHZW01000263.1 GCA_003224815.1 Acidobacteriota bacterium
GTGCGATGAGCCGGCGAGAATCGATAAATTGCCTCAAGATTCAGCGCAATCAAATCTGTGACTTCTCCAAACGCGAAGTCGGCATTGGGCCGGAACAGCACGCGTGGATGGAAGATCGGCCCCATTTGCGATTGAACGCCGAAGGTGAACAGCTCGGGATCGAACGCCGCACCACCACGCACTCCCAACCGCCAGCGGCGGCTCTCCCGCTTAATGTCACTTTCAACATCGCGAACCTTCTCCGGTACGGGAGCCGCCTGAGCTCCCTTGTCACCACCGGCGGCCCCACCCGATGCTGCACTTAACACTGTAATATCGTTGGCGGATCGAGTACCGTTCTCGTCGGGAGGACCAGCGCTCACACGAACCCGCGCGCCTCGAGCGAGCGCTTTCGTGCGAACTGCAGCACGGCCATAGGTAAAAAGCTGGAACTGATTATCGTCCGTTCTGACAACGAACGTATCTCGGCCAACTGACGCTACCGTTCCTTCGACGTCATTCGTATTCGCAGACTGAGAAGCGGACGTGTTCTGTTGAGCATTGGCTGGAAGAACAGTGGATCCGGAAAACACCACGACACAGCAGGCCAGTATCAATACCAGTATCAATAGAGGGGCGCGCATGAACTCTCCTAACTTTTCTGCCGCCCGCTTACAGGAAGCTGGCGAACTTGCAGTTGGGTTAGATTAGGGACACGCGAAGTTGTAGTCGATACAGTGGAATCCGCATTTATTAATACCGATAACCGTAAGGCATCCCAGAGTTTCAATTTTCTGGTAGTGAGCACTGCGAGCAGTTGGACAAGGCTGAACAGCTTTCGGTGAAGCGCTATTCACGTGCCTTTCACGGTGAACACCGTTTTGTCATCGATGCGATCGGTTTCGTTACTTTCTCGCAGATAATCGTCATGTTTTAGCGCATGTTGCCGGCAGCGCATTGCAAATGTCGATTGCAGGTTCTCGGTAGTGTTCACTCACGACCGCTTCGAGTTGGACGCGTTCTTGTTCATCGCTGCCGTCGTACAGACCATTCGGTACAAAGGAAGAGAATGTCTCCGGGCTCATCAGCGTGATCTCCGCTATGTCGGAAGAGTTCACGAGCTGGTTCCGACGCTGCATCGAGAAATACCCGGAGGTTCGATATTCTCTAGCAGGCGGCTTGTTATTTCGAATCCGTTCAATTTACGCTCTACTCACCTGCGACCGGACGGCAGAACCACTTCGCTTGAATGTCGCAAGGGGGACGATGCATGAGCGGCTCTACGCACTCTTCGGCATCCACATCTCGCGTGACGGCGATTGATGCCGGCATCTCGCTAGGACTCGGGCTGACGAATGAGTGCAACCTCACGTGCTCGTTCTGCTACCGTGATCCAACTCGCGCGGATCGTCTTTCCCTGGATCAAGTGAAGGCGCTGATGGAACGTCTGCCCGTTCGCTCGGTGAATCTTGGCACCGGCGAGAACGGCATGCATCCCGATTTCAAGCCGATTCTTGCCTACCTGCGCGCGCAATCAGTCAAGCTCACCATCACTTCCAATGGGCATAGCGTTGCTGTTCTCGAAGACCATGAACTGCGCGCGTTCCATGACATCGAGTTCTCCCTCGACTACCCCACGCAAGCGGAGCAAGATGCGCAGCGTGGTACTGGCAATTGGGCGCTCATTCACCAGCAGGCTGAGCGATGTGTGAAGCTGGGCGTTCCCGTAACCATCATCGCCGTGATGATGAAGTCGAACTATTTGCGCCTGGCGGATGTCGCTAGAGTCGCCAAACAGTTCGAAGCTCCCCTGCGGGTGAACGTGTATCAGGCGGTGCGATCGGACGTTTACGCGTTGAGCTACGAAGAGTACTGGCAAGGATTCGAGCGCCTCTTTGCGGAGACGGACGTGATTGGGATTGGCGAGCCGCTGGTTCGAGCCATGGCAGGACTCCCGCCGCTTCGAACAGGTTGCGGCGTCAGCACTATACGCGTGACGCCGCGAGCCACGACACAACCTTGCGTCTATTGGCCGGGATTGGGCGAGCCGTTGTCGGACTTGATCTCTGCAGGAGTTGATGTTCTGCGCTCAACACCTTTCGAGCAAGCACGGACACTTCCTCAAGCTTGCGAGCCTTGCGAGTTCCGCGAATCGTGCCACGGCGGATGCGCCGGACGGCGGCGCTTGCAAGGCGCGCTGTTGCAGCCTGATTTTTATTGTCCGATCATTCGCGGCGAGCGCCGAACGCTCGAAATCCGGATGGCCGCCAATCGCGATCTGCCCAAGCTGAGTAGCTCCTGCACTACTGTCGTGACAGCGAGGTAACTTCTTTGCCCGTTTTTCTGCCGAGCCATTCTCTTATCGCAATCGCGGTGAGAAGTCGGTTAGCGCCATAAAGGTTGAGTCAATCTTTTCTACCAATTTGCCGTTCGCTTCGGATTCATCTTTCACTCGCTTCCACTCCTGGTCATCCTGGAAGGATTTCCAGTTGGCAGTTGCGGCTTCGCGGCTGGGATGCTGAAGGATATAAATAAGCATATTGCTCCTGTCCGGTTCGTCTAACGGCGTCCAGTAAGCAATCACCTTCATTCCATGCGTCTCAAAGAGTTTGGTGGTGTGGTCGCGGAAGCGCGCCAGCAGTCCCCCCAATTTCCCTGGCGCTGCGTGATAGACCCGCAGCTCATAGACCATAGTCGCCGATTGCTTAGCGTCTGAACGTTGCGAAACTGTCAGGAGTGCCGCTGAAAGTAATGGCAAAGAAGAAAGCGATTCCAGCAATGTTCGTCTGGTCATTGGGCATCCTTGCTATTGGTGAGCTGTTGTTCCCACTCAACTCCACGTCAGGCTTGAGCTGGCGGTGGGCGAGGACGCCCGTCGCTCCACGATACAACTTCGTCTCGCGCGTGTTATTGCGCGGCCACCCACTTGTCCGAACCCGCGAGCTTAACCGCCACGTTCGTAATCCAGAGGTGCAGCGGTTTGCCATCAGCGTTGCCGCGGTGTTCAGTCGAGACGAGCAGTGGGCCTACCTTCTTGTAGCCCGTCCACGAAGCGGTGACGAGCTTCGGCTTTTTGTCCCCGCCGCGGTGATAGACAAATTGCACAACACGGTAGTCTTTGCCGACGTAGAGGTCCCAGGTGTCGCCGGGCGTATATCCGCCGGCTTCGGTGGGATACTTCACCGAGACCAGCGTGGTTGAGCCGGCGCCGATCGGCAGTTTTTTCGTGCCTTGATTCGTTATTGTGGCGCTCTTGTCCCAATAGGCATGGAGCGGGAACAGCAGCCAATAGTTGTCGTTGACGAAAGCCGGTTCGACTTCGTTCTTCACCTGGTCGGGTTGACTGTTGAGTTGAGAGCTGTCGTAGGTGACTTTGACCGGCTTACCGTCTTTGTCCGTACTCTCGTAAGTGATTTTTCCGGTCTTCGGCTCCCACTCCCATTTGTGGCTGGCTTTGAACAATCCGGGAATGTCTACATTCCATGTGTAGCGGATCGCTTCAATCTTGTCGTACGAATCAAGGCCATACGCTTTGGCAATTTTTTCGATAATGGGATCGCGCTGTTGCGCCCAGCAGTTTGCAGCGACGAGAAGCACTGCAAAAGCCAGAACACGGATGGTCGTTGTACGGTTTGGCATGGGATCACTCCTCGATTAGATCCAACGAATACGTCAGAGATGATGCGGAACGCTCAAAGATACATTAATTCGTATCGGGCGCGGTACACTTCACACGGCCCCGTTCGCTGAGAATTGCACAGCTGGCCTTCTGATGCGGCGCAAAGCCATAATCGCCGCAGCTACTGCTACGCATCCGTATTCCACAGCCATTATCCAAGCCGGAAGCGGTCCCCACACGCCAGTGAGCGTGCGTGAGTGCCACTGAATATAAACGGGGATGATGCTTACGCTCCAGACGGCAACGATTATCAGCGGCGTTGAACCGAATGCTAGAAACGGCAAGAGCCACAGCAGATACCACGGGAATACGACCGGTGCGAACAAGAGAGATGCCGCCATGGGCCAAGCAAATTTGTCCGGGGACAAGTTGAGTGATGCTCTTCTTAGCCAGATTGCAGTTGCTAATCCGGCGAGCACTGCCAGCCCAACCAGCAACTGCGGAGGCGCCACATAATGGAGTACCGCAAAGACGGGACCATTAAATCGGAAGCCCTGGACATAGGCTCCGAGCGAGCCGAGTGGTATATGGCCGTGATCTACGAATGGCAGGTACAAGAGTGCGACCACGACTGCCGCCAGCGCCGCATCGCGAATGCGAACTCGCTTCCAGTAGAGAGGAAGCAACACAATCGGCAGAAATTTCACCGCAACAGCTAGCCCAAACGTCAGGGCTGCGATGGCACGCCAACGGCGCGCGAGCGCGGCGAACGATATCACCAATAGCAGCGCTCCGACAATATCAATGTGACCGCTTCCCGCCACCTCAATGGCCAACAACGGGTCCCAGGCATAGGCCAGAACCAGGTGCGCGCCTCGTCCGCTGGTTCGCAAGAGATCAAGCAACATCAGAGCAATCCCGAAATCGCAGATCACAAATGCTAGTTTCAGTGCGAATGTAGATTCGTGAATCGCGGTCACGGCCCGAAAGAATAGCTGCGCCCCTGCTGGATATGGGCTCGGCAAATTCTGATTGTTCAAGTCGCGGGTTTCCGGAGTATGGAGTCCCTTAATAGCAGGGTCGCTGGGAACGACAATATAGGGGTTGTAGCCGAGCCGCTGCAGGCGGCCGTCCCAAACGTAGCGATGAACATCGTCATCGGCGCCTGGCGGCAGCCGAAGAAATGCAACGTGCCACACAGCAGCCAGGATGAGGCCGAGGACGACAAAGTGACGCGGAAATCTTTGTGTGGCGCGGACCTGCCCTGAGCGAAGTCGAATGGGGCCCCGCCCGCGAAAAAACTCACGGATGGCTAAGAGATACGCGATGCCCGCAACCGTCAAAGCGGCCATGAAGTGCGGTCCACCTCGATCGACGAAGTTGCGGGAGCAGATGATCATTGCCACGAGTAACATGGCGCCGAGCATGTACACTCTCCACGCGGGCGAGATCTTCACAGTTCTACCGTGTGGAGCGGAGACTCCTGTCCGCTTTGGGTTCGCTGACAAGAGCTAGCGGGCAAGAGTGCCCGCTCCACATGATCTCTCCCATTGTTTAAGCCATTTCGCCGTACGTGGCGCCTTTTGCGGAGTGAGACGCAGCTCCTGCGCCAAGCGGCTCAAGTCGTCTGCGACGTCGATGTCATAAAAACGATCTGCAAAGCCGACCGAAAGCTCCAGAGCTCGTGTGCGCGACAGGAGTCTCTCCAGCGCGCTGCTGGTACTCATTCCGTCGACTCCGAAAAGCGTAGGATGAGAAGTCTTTGCCCCGACGAGATAGTAGCCTCCGTCGTGCGTTGGTCCAACGACTACGTCATGTGCGGCTAGCGTTTCGAACGCGTCTTCGAGAACAGAACGCGGCAGGTGTGGGCTGTCGCTGTTGAAGGCAATGATGCACCGTTCATGGGCTTCTCTTCGATGATCTGGCGCGAAGTGTGCAAACACCGAAATGAGGCCTGCAGCAAGACCGTCACCTTTCTGCCCTACGACGGTGGCTTGTCTGCCCGCCAACTGCGCCAACTCATTTACATCCGACTGCGGGCACATGATGGCAACTTCCACATCGTTTAATGACCGTGCCAGTGTCAGCGTGTCGTCCAGAAGACAGCAATAGAAATCAGTGACAGTCTCAGGAGAAAGGCTCGGCGCCAGCCGAGTCTTGACCGTGCCTCGCCTCGGTGCTTTCGCCATGATTACTAGTGTGCGGTCACTGCCTGACCGGTCTTGATGCAGTTTGAATCCCCTGACCTGACTATTGCAATCGAGGCATGGAAACCTGCTTCGCTGAAAGCCATGCCGCTGTAGTCAAACATAATGTAATCACGATTGAGAACGCGATGGGTAGGATAAAAAGATATCTGCAGCTCACAACCGTGATAGCGGCAAAGCAAAATGCGAACGTCCACGTAGTGCCGCGCATGAGCGCCAAAGTCGCTGCCGGAAGGCCGCCTAGCTGCCATGCCAATATTGCCGCGAATAGATAAAAGATGCCGAGAGAGAATCCGGCAGCTACAAATAGGTCCCAATACGTGCGGTTAAACCCCTGCACATCAAAATGAATTGACCGCATTGAGCCAAGAAGGGCATCAACTCCCCATTTGGGATCAGACTGGCGGAAACCGAGTGTATGTCCTGCCGCGAAAAGCAGCAGAAGAACCGCAGCGATCCGATAAAACATAGACGCTTTCATTCTTGCCTCCAGAGATCACGCCAGCGGGGCATCACTATCCTGCCGCGCAGGTTCAAATTATGCTCACTATCGAGTTTCATAAAGTTTTGACGCGGACTTACACCGGCCGTGGTGTCCCGCCGACCCTTCGCCGCCGGAAATAATAGCGCACGATCAAGCTCAGAATGAACCAACCGGCCCCGATCGTACCCTTCAACGTACCACCGATCTTCGATTGTCCTATGCGCCGGTAATAGCTCACCGGCACTTCAACCACGCGGTATCCAGCAATGGCACCTTTGAGGATCATCTCAACCGCCCAGCCGTAGGTGGTCTCTTCGAGGGCAAGCGCGCGTAGTACACCTGCGCGGGCAGCGCGAAACGGACCGAGGTCGGTGATTTGCAGTCCGTACAGAACTCTGATCAGGGCCGTGGCCAGACGGTTCCCAAACACCTGATGCCAGGGCAGCGCACCAGCCGAATTCTGTGTATGAAGGCGCGAACCAAGCGTGATATCTGCACGTCCTTCAATGATTGGCGCTAAAAGAATTGGCAGCTCAGAGGGGCGGTCGCTGTAATCGCCGTCGAGGAACACAACTATATCTGGGGAATTTGCGGCGGCCAGACCTGTGAGGCACGCTCGACCGTATCCACGGCGCGGTTCCTCAATGACACGGGCTCCCATTTTTGCGGCGATCTCGGGAGTGCCGTCGTTAGAGTTGCTATCGACAACAATGACTTCAGGGACGAAACCCGGCGGGAGATGTGCGAGCGAAAGATCGGCCAGCACGCGTTCAATCGCCTGCGCTTCATTGTGAGTGGGGATGATGACGGACACTCGCACGTGGCGTTAGCTTAAATCAACCACCACGGCGCCGATGGCCACCGTTGCGCCAGCCAACAGTCCACGCCCCATCTGCGGCCGGCGCTTCCAATTGCCAGTCCGAGCGACGCGAGTACCGGAACCAGCAGTTCCCATATCCATGAGGTGCCCCACTCCGAGACCCAGAGGCTGCTGAGATACAAGAATGCAATGAATGCGGCCGGTCGGGTGAACAGACCAATGACGAGCAGAACGCCCAGACCGATCTCGGTCAGGCCCTGCATGGGAGCCGCCATCGCGGCGTGGCTTGCCGCCAACCACATGACCGACTTCCATATGGCCGGCGCGTGATCGTGTTGAATGTAGTAATTGATCAGGCCCGCGTAGCCCGCGGGCGTGTACAGGCCTTTCCCCAAATTTTCGAAAAAGACCCAAACGAACATCGCGCCGATCGTCACTCGCACCAGCGCCAAGCCGTTTGCTGCGGACGGTTGGACTGAAGTTACGTCGCTTCGCAATGAGGTTGCGTTCGTCGACATGGTGAACCTCGTGGCAAGGATGCTACACCAGATTAAAAAGGTCCGGTAGCGTGACTAATTTCCAAAGACGCCTTCCCTTACTCACAGAACTGGGTCACGCTTGCCGATTCTACTGGCGTGCGCCGACGACCTGATCGAACACCTGCCGCAAGCTCCCTTAGCAGGACCAGTGTTTCGTCCCATCCCATGCAGGGATCGGTGATGCTCTGCCCGTAAACGAGATGTTCCCTGTCGGTCAGCTTCTGTGCGCCGGCAACCAAATTGCTCTCGAGCATCACACCAATAATGTTCCGGCTCCCATCGGCGATCTGTTCCGTTACCGCCCTGCAAACTGCTGGCTGCCGTCGATGATCTTTCTTGCTGTTGGCATGACTGCAATCGACCATCACACGCGGGACTAAACCAGCCTTCTTTAAACAAAAATTGCCGACTGCCCATTCTTCGTGTGGCCTAAGAACGTGTGCGGATGAGCAACTGAGCGTACCGCCTCAATCGCAATCTGAACGTCGCCGGAGGTGCCGTTCTTGAAACCTACGGGACAAGACAGACCGGAAACCAACTCGCGATGTACCTGGCTCTCAGTAGTGCGCGCCCCAATCGCGCCCCAACTCACCAGCCCCACCAAATACTGCGGGATGATCATGTCGAGGAATTCAGTCCCTGCAGGCACTCCCATTTCCGCTAAATCGAGCAGCAAGCGCCGCGCGAGCCGCAGACCATCATTGATCTTGTACGACTGATCGAGATGCGGATCGTTAATTAGCCCCTTCCAGCCAATGGTAGTGCGGGGCTTCTCGAAGTAGACCCGCATGACAACGCGCAGATCGGCCGACAGTTCGTCGATGGCAGTTTTTAGAAGGGACGCATACTCTGAAGCGGCTTTTGTGTCATGGATCGAGCACGGGCCAACGACAACGAGCAAGCGATCATCCTTGCCATGAAGAATGTCGGCAATCTCAAGGCGCGCCTGGTAAACGGTGGAAGATGACTTTTCCGTGGCGGGCATTTCTTCCTCCAGGAAGATCGGAGGAAGAACCACCTTGGTCCACTTGATACGAATGTCATCGGTGCGATGGGGCATGAGAAGGTTGCTGCATCAACAATGTCATTTTAAGGATAAATATTGCGGCAGAGTTCGACAAACATGGGCCGGGAAGTCGATCTCGTCGTCCAAACTGAACTTTGGTGGCGGCAGTAGCCGCTGTGATGAATCCCGTTTAGAGTGGCCGTTCCCCGACAGAGCTGCGATCTGCTAGTACGAAACCGATTCGGATGCGCACTGTCTTCTTTTCGTTCTCGTCTCGCACCTTTGTCAACTCGCGCCAGCGCTTGAATTGCTTGGCTTTCGCAGGATCGGGATGTTCGTAGCCTCGAACGTGAGACGCTTCTAATGCTTTTGAACGCGGCAAAGTCAAAGACGCCTACTTGACCGCGCCGCTGAGTCGTTGTCGTAGTTCAGCCGCGATTGCAACCGCGATGGCGTGAGCGGCGCGTGCGTTGGGGTGCCGGTCCCAAGCCAGGCGCCACTTCGAATCAATCTCGACCAGGACATCAGGCATGCCTGTGTCATCGACGATTCGGTGACGCAACGCCTGTTCGGGCGGCTCTTCGTGGCCAAACTGTACCACCACGAGCAATGGAGTTGCCCCATGCTCTCGTGCCAGTTCACTGGTGGCGTGAAGCACTTCGCGGGTTACCGTGACACCGCGTTCGACCGTAGCGTCTGCGCGGTACGGCACGAGCAGCTTCGCCAGCGATCCGATCCGTGAGCTGGGTTTGCATGGAAGCCAGACAAGACCGGGGCCGAGATGCGGCCGGTCCTCATCGAGGTTCCGGCCGAAGAGTGCCGTCATGAAAAGCGACACCACGGCCACTGGCCGACGAAAACGGGGCAACTCTGTCTGAAACCGGAGATAGGCCTGGTCGTTGCCATAGCCGTGGACGGCCAAATTCGCAGTCTGCATCCCCATCATCGCAGCGACTTGCGCAGGCACACTCTCATCGTAAGTGAGCCCTTCGCCGAACATCACCGACTCACCGGTAAACAAGATCGTCGGCTGGTCGGGATCAATAGGTTGATCCACACGGCTGACCCGATATCCTGCGGGATCGATGGCGTAGTCGATGACGCGCCCGCTGATAGTCTTGTGCCCTATTCGTGCCGGCACCCAGGTCCACCCGAGTCGCGGATCCGGTTGGCGGCGGGGTTCGTCATTGGGGGACAGCCATTCCGCCGGGCGGAGATGAACATGGCGCAGCACCAACTCGCTTGCGCCGAGCGCCAGGATAACGGCGATGAGCACGTGGAGCGTACGTGCGGGCGCCCGCGCCGCGAAGCGTGCAGCGCGAGGCCGCACGACGAGCACAAGCAAGGAGCCGAAGGCGACCATGACCAGTCGTCCGAACGTTTCCAGCACCACGTACCAATGGCGGGGCAGGAAAAAAGAGGGTACGAAATGCCTGTCAAGGAATCTCTGATTGGCGACGAATGCGCATGCGAGGAGCGCGATACCGACGGACGCGAACGCGATCTCGGCAATCAAACGTGCCGCAAAATATTCGAACCGCTGATGGCGATGTTCCGGAGGCATGCTCCCCAAATGCTCACCTCGACTTTTGTGCCAACAACATGGGATACCTGAGGCGCTCGACTGAATGGAAGGTAGGTTTACCATCCGCGGCCAAGTCACTAATTTTGCTGGAGGAACGAACCAGCCAATCTTGCAGTGTTAGCAGATCTCTCCCACCATATACCAAAGCATTTAGCACGTTGTGCAAGGACAAACTTTTGACATGAAAACCTAACTGCACATCGACAACCGTGAGCATAAGCTGCACATCTCATGAGCAATGGATACTGCTCGGCCTCATGAGCGACCCACAGCATTTGATCGGATGCTGACCCCTGTACATCGCTGGATTTGGAGCGATGCAGAACGTCGTGTGCAAAAGCTGCTCCGCTTCGGCGAGACAGAGACCGATGGCGGACGCGATATTTTGCGAGCAGCCGAAGTTACCTCAGACCGCCTCTTGCGTCGCCTCTACTTGGAGCACGCCATCGACGAGTTTCGTCACGGCGTTTTGTTCCGTCGCCGGGCAGCGGCACTTTTGGGCACGTTGCCATCCCGCTCTAACGGGAGTTTCCAAGGTGACTGGCTTGCGCCTGGCGGCCACGGTCTGGATGATCTACAGGTTGACGATGAATCGGACTACACCATGCTCGCTTTTCTTCATTTATCGGAGAAGGCGGCGGCCAGCCGGTTCACCGTTTATCGCGACGTGATGCAGCACGATCCGCCGACGCGCGCAATTTTCGAAGAGATTTTGCATGACGAAACTTTTCACATGAACTACACACGTACGCAACTCGCCCGGATCGCTCCGCAGCGTCATCGCCGCCATCTGTGGCGTGCGCGCCTCAGTCGATTATGGAAAAGCTATTTGCGACTAGCGACTGCGATTGCCGGAGTTCTCGGTTCGATTCTGCTGATAATTCAATACTTCGTCTTGTTGCCTCTCTTCGCTTGGCTGGCCAAGCGCGCCGAGCGACGGGAGATTCCCGGTTGGAGTCTTGTGTCGCCGAAAGCCAGTGGATCACTCCAGAGTCAATATTGAAATGAACATCCTCGGTATTTCAGCGCACTACCACGACTCGGCCGCGGCCCTGGTCATCGATGGCGTCCCCGTCTGTGCCGTCCAGGAGGAACGGTTATCAAGACACAAGGGCGACGCCGCTTTTCCGCTGCTGTCGATTGAGTCGTGTCTTCAGCATGCGGGCGTCGAGCCGGATGAACTGGACGCCGTCGTCTTCTACGAACGCCCGATGTTGAAGTTCGATCGTATCCTCACTTGCGCGTTGCGAGCTTTCCCGCGCTCTTGGCGCACTTTCCCCCAGGCGATGAAGAATTCACTTGGCGAAAAAGTCTGGATGCGGGGAATTATTTCGTCGCATTTGGGTGTGCCCGGGCGCAAGGTCCTGTTTACCGAGCATCACCAGTCGCACGCTGCCGCCGCATTTCTCACGGCGCCGACCCGTCGGGCCGCGATTTTGACGACCGATGCGGTAGGCGAGTGGGCGACGCTTTCGGTCGGCGACGGCGAACGCACCGCAAACGGCCCGACAACAATCAGGCGCTTCCGTGAAATCAGATTTCCGCATTCCCTGGGAATGCTGTATTCGACGTTCACCGCCTATCTCGGTTTCAAGGTGAATGAGGACGAGTACAAAGTCATGGGCCTCGCTGGTTATGGACGGCCAACGCTGGTTGATCAAGTCCGCAAGCTGATTCGGCGCACACCCGATGGCGCGTTCGCACTCGATCTCGACTATTTTGAATTTCATACCACTGCAGAGCGCTGTTATTCATCGCAGTTCATCGAACTGTTTGGTCCACCACGCAATCCGTATGAACCGATTGATCTGGACACTGCGGAAGGACAACGCTACGCGGATTGCGCCGCCAGCGTGCAGCTGGTACTGGAAGACACGCTGGTAGACATAGCCCGAGCACTCCATCAGGAAACCCGTTTGCCGGATCTATGTTTGGGGGGTGGCGTTGCTTTGAACGGGGTTGCCAACGCGCGCCTGCTTGCGGAATCGGGCTTCGAGCGGATATTCGTCCCACCAGCCCCGGGCGACGCTGGATGCGCAATGGGCGCGGCGCTTTACGCCGACCGCGTTCACTTTGGAAATCCAGATCGCGATGTACCCGATCACCCGTTTTGGGGTCCCTCTGCTGATGGATCTGAGCTGGCGCGCCTCGCACGCGAGGACGGTCAGCGCATCGAGGAGTTCCAGGACGGCGCGCTCATCAATGAGATTGCTGACGACTTGGCTGGCGGTCGCATCGTCGGGTGGATGGAGGGCCCTCTTGAATTCGGGCCGCGCGCACTCGGTCACCGCAGCATTCTCGCTGCACCGCATACCACTGAAATGCGTGATCGGCTCAACCGCGAGATCAAGTACCGCGAACCGTTCCGCCCGTTCGCACCCGTAGTGCCCATCGAAGTGGCAGCGCGGTATTTCGATGTTCCTCCGGGCGGAGCGCGGCTGGCGCGTTTCATGTCCGGCGTGTTTCCTGTACGCCGCGAATGGCAATCGAGGCTGCGGGCCATCACTCATGTCGATGGGACAGCTCGATTACAGGCACTGGAGCGGGAGATGGCACCGCGCCTGCACGCGCTGCTGGAGGCATATGGGCGGCGCAGCGGGATGCCCGTTCTGCTCAATACATCGTTCAACTTGGCCGGGGAACCGATTGTCAATCGTGCGGTCGAAGGATACTCGACATTCCTACGCTGTGGAATTGATGTGCTGGTCGCCGGTCAGACCCGAGTGATGAAGCGTGCCGCGCCAGTGGCAAAAACACCAGTGGCAAGACCTAAGGAGGAGGTCGCATGATTAAAAAGCGTGGCAGGTCCCGACGTGGCCTGATTGTGTTCGGCAGCACGTTCGGATCGATGGGACAGCTGGCACATGGGTTATGGCACAGCGATTCAGACAAGCGCTGGCTCACTCCGTTGGCGATTTTTTTGTGCGTGACCGGGCTGCTGCTCATCATTGGAACAACCGTCGAAGTGTTAGCTCCATTCATCTATTCAATCTGGTAACCGGTGGACGTCCATCTGGAGCTACTCGCGTGCCCGGCTTGTGCGGGCTCGCTCCTTGCAAATTTGTCGTGTCGAGTTTGCGGTGCTCGCTACGAAGCACCCGATGGCATTCCCAACCTGCGCCTATCCAGCGACACGCGAACCGAAACCGTGCGGCGCTTTTACGAGGTCGCGCCGTTTCCGAACTATCCGCCACACGACAGTCTGAGCTGGTTGCGAGCACGCGCCGAGCGAAGTGAGTTCGCGCGCCTGATCGACCGCGCGATCCCCGGTGATGCTCGCATCGTAGAGATCGGGTGTGGCACGGGCCAGATGAGTCTATATTTGGCGCGCGCTCATCGGGTTGTGATCGGCGCCGATCTCACCCGCGCTTCACTAAAGCTGGGCGCAGCCGCGGCGCGACGCTTCGGACTCGATCAGGTGCAGTTCATAGAAACCGATCTCCAAGGTCCGGGTCTACGCGCGGGCGCTTTCGATGTGGTTTACTCGTCGGGGGTACTGCACCATACTCCAGATCCGCGCGCGGCATTCGCTCGGATCGCACGGCTCGTCCGGCCGGGCGGAATGATCGTACTCGGGCTTTACAACGCATTCGCGCGCATCCCGTTTCGACTGCGGCGTTTGGTCGCACGGTTATCCGGATACCGTTTCCCCTTGTTCGATCCCGTGCTACGCGATCGAGAGAATGAGCCGGCACGGCGAAGAGCGTGGATGAGAGATCAGTATCAACATCCTGAGGAGCACCGTCACACCCTGACCGAGGTGCAGGGCTGGTTCGCCGAGAATGGAGTCGATTACGTCCGCACATACCCAAGCGCGATGCTCAATCAGGAGTGGGATGAGTTGTTCGCGAGTGCTGAAGACAATTGGCGTTTTGAAGGCTGGCTGGCGCAATTGGGATGGATTCGCACCCTGGGGCACGAGGGTGGACTGTTCATCACGGTCGGTCGACGGGTTTAGGGGATGAATCGACACATTGTCCGGGGTTGCGTTTCAAAATTCCGCGCGCATCTGCGTCCGGCTGTCGGGGGTGGGCTTGCTCAATAAACTCGTCTTTGAGAACCTGCGCCAGCGGCCTGTTCGGACATGTCTGAGCGTGTTCGCAATCAGCATTGAGGTCACGATGATGCTCACGCTGGTTGGGGTGAGTTACGGAACACTCGACGAAACAGCCCGTCGTGCCCGCGGAATCGGGGCTGACATTTTGGTCCGTCCGCCTGCGAGTTCCCTCATCAGTCTTAGTTCTTCACCCATGAGCGAGAAGCTGGTTCCTATCTTGATGAAGCAGCCTCATGTCACATTTGCCACAGGCACAATGGGTCAACCTCTCGGTGGTCTCGACCTCATGACAGGTATCGATCTCGCTCAATTCAACCGACTGAGCGGCGGCTTCCGGTTTGTCAGGGGTGGCCCGTTTCAGAATGATGATGACATCATCGTCGATGAATACTACGCGAGGGAGAAGAAACTCGACGTTGGAAGCGCAATCACACTGGCAAATCACACCTGGAGAGTGTCGGGAATCTTTGAGTCTGGCAAACTGTCTCGCATTTGTGCGCGGCTGAATGTGCTTCAGGCCCTCACCGGAAATGTTGGGAGGCTCAGCCAGATTTACCTGAAAGTGGATGACCCGGCTCATGCGCAGCAAATCGTTGAACAGTTGCGGAACAGAATGCCGGGATATTTCATCT
>QHZW01000264.1 GCA_003224815.1 Acidobacteriota bacterium
CTCATTCGCTCCCCGGAGACGTTACGGCCGCCGCACAGAAGGCGCCGGTGCGAGCTGGCTACGATTACCAACCAATGTGCGATCCCAATCGCTGGAAAGGCTTCTTGTCGTCCGCCTCGAGATCCCCAAGAGCCAGGTCCACAATGGCGTTCTTCATCGAGTGAGCAAAGATCGATGAAAACACGAGCATCTTCTCTGCATCCGCCGGGTCCAGCGTGTCTTCCTCAGCATGCCGCCAATATTCCATTCCACTGGCGACTCCGGCCCAGAACACGACCTCCTCCATACTCATGGTCTGACCGGGATTGGGCGGCAGCTCACAAAAATTTTCAACTCTCTCCTGAATGTCTTCTTTGGAGTGGTCTTCAATCTCGTCCAGCAAACTCATGACTTCCAGGATTCGCGTGAAGCCTTGCCAGTCGCGCCGATTAGCTGTCTCAAGTCTCATCATTGGAATCACCAGTCGGTAAAGAGATCGGTCAACGTCTGCTCGTGGTTCGGTATCTCTCTCGAACTCTAGTGTGTTGGGAACACAAGGGAAATCCCTTTCATCGGTTAGCGTTTTGAGTAGCATCCTGTAAGGTCGAACACAAGGAGCCTTGAGGGAATTTATGTAGGCGGCTGTTTTGGCCGCCGTATGTGAAGGCTAAGTATTGCAGATGAGCCGCGTGAGCTGATCTCTCGCTAAGGCGATATGAAACGTGGGCGAGGGCTGAGGCCGCCAGTGTTGCTTGTAAGACTCCTGCCCGCGGAGAAAGTCGAATTTGCGAATGCCGGCATCTATCGCCTCCCTCATAACGGCAAACATCAGCTGTGTCCCTGGGCTGAGCGTCGCATATTCAGGATCAAACCCCTGCAGATAGCAGAACACCGTGTCGCGCTCCCATAAAGAATAGAGAATTGCGGCTGTATGGCCATTCACCCGCATGCGATGCAGTTTCAGAATTCCCCGGGAATGCAAGGCAGGGGCACAGATGCGATGAAACTGCCGCACGCGTTCATCGTGCAACACGCCGGGCTTGCCTGACTGTGACCAGCGGCTCGTGTGTAGACGGAAGAGGTCGTCCAGAAACTCTAACAAGTTATCCTGCGTGGCAGTTTCGATGATTGCGCCTCCGGCATGCTTCAAACGCGAGCGCGCATTGCGTAGATTTGCCCTTTGACGCCTCGAGAAGATGTGCAAAAGTTCGTCATGCGTGCTGGGCAAATCGAGGACGAAACAGAGATCGTGTTCGAGTATGTAGGGTTTCAGCGAGTGCAGCTTCAGAATTTCTGAGTTGGGACGCAGATCAGTCAGCTCGAGAACACTCCAATCCGCCTGAACGGCGGCGATCACGGCTTGCAATAGGTCGGCTTCTCTGCCGGCCTCGCAGAGCATCCCCAAATAATCGGAAACTCCTCCGCCGGCGAACGCCAACACGCTCTGGTCATCGCGCGGATAGATAAGCAGCAGCGCGAGGCCGACCAGCCGCTGGCGATCACGAACTTCGATGGCGAAAAGTTCGCGTGGAGCGAACGCCTCAATCCATGCGAGCAGCCATTCCGGCCTTTGGAATGGGGTCGCTCCTGGACATCGCCCGTAGATATCGATCCATTCCGGCGTGAGGCTTCGAATGTCAGCAGGACTCTGCAGGATTCGCGGGTTAAGGGATTGCGCCTTGCCCGCTATCGCCTGTGCAGTGACGTTCATGCAGGCTGCAACTCCATTGCACTGCTGGCCATTGTGACCCGATCGTACAGACTCACATATTTTGAGAACATTTGTTCAGACGAAAATCTGTGTTCTGCTTCAGTGCGACACTCAGCCGAATCAATCTCGTGTATGCGTGCTATTGCTGAAGCCATTTCCTCCACGCTCGAGACCAGCCATCCGGTGCGGCCGTGGTCGACAACGTCTCTCAAGGCTCCGCTCCGCCACGCCACGACCGGTGTTCCTGACGCCATCGCTTCCATTGCGACCAGCGAACTGGTTTCCGGCGCCTGGCTGGGCACGAGTATGCATCTTGCTCCCGCGAGTAATTGGGCCTTGCGTTTTCCACCGATGGAGCCCATGAATCGCACATGGGGACCGAGCCGAGGTCTGAAGACATCCTCGAAATATTGCCGATGCTCGGGATAGTCAAACGCTTTCCCGGCGATGGTTACAGGAATTTCTGCGATCGTTGCGGCATCGAGAGCTAGATGAATGCCTTTCTCAGGGCAAATCCTTCCCATGATCAACGCATATCTGTGTTTGCCTGGCTGCCCGAGACCGCGACTAAGGCCGTGTTGTCGCGTCGCTTTCGTAGGTGCGACACGTCGTACCACGCAAGCGGGAGATGCAACGTCACAACGACGGGAATGTCTCCATCGGGCAGATATTCATGAAAATCCAACCCGTGCATATGGACGACATCCACGTTGAATTCGGACAGCGCGCGGTGGATCGCATGCCGAAAACTTTCTCGCGCTTGCCGCTTAGCCCTGAAATCGAGTTCGGCATCGGAAACTCGCACGGGAATTAAAAGGCCATGACATCGCGATCCAGCCGCCGCGAGGACGATTGAGCGGTGTCCGTGATGCACGAGAGCTTTGTCCATCGTGTGCAGAACTTGTTCCGCTCCACCGGCCGTGCCTGGCGAAACCTTCGCCAACGGGTACGCGACACTAAGCACTGTGAGCGGCATTGCACTCCTGCATCTCACGAATCGCGGCAGTTGCCAATGAGCGCCAGTGGCTTCCCGTCATCGGCCAATGCATGCACTCGTACCACAACCGGCCTTCGTGAGGCGGTTTCGAAAAATCGTAAGCAGGCGCAGGACGGAAGCGCTCGCGGTCAACACTGAAGCCGGCGAGAACCGCGTGTTGCGAGGCATGCGCATTCAGCATCTGCCGCTTGCGCCGTTGCTCTTCATCGGTCAATTCGAATTCGATTTCTGCGGCTGGATCAAAGTCGAGGAATTCGCCTGTTACACACTGCCCTGCCCGCGCGTGATATGAAGTCATCTCGAGCAACAAAGTTTCGGCGGCAAAGTGCGAAATCGCTGCGCTGGCGACCAAAGCGGCAGTGTCATGGTCAGGATGACCGACTTCGTAGGGATGTGTGAGTACGACGTCGGGGCGACGCGCGCTCAAATATTCGGCAAAGCGTGCGGTCAGTGTCGTAGCTGCGTGAATCGCCTCCTGGTCAATCCCGCCCAGCCAGGCGATCTGGTCTGGCGGAATTCCCGCGCAAGAGAGCGCACGCTGCGCTTCGGCCCGTCGCATTGCGGCATATTCCTCGCGCGAATCGTGCGCGTCAGGAGACCAGAACTTAGCATCAAGTGGCGCGCCATCAGTCAAATAGACAACATAAGTTTGCGGAACTTTCGCTAAAAGCGCGGAGGCACCGATGGTTTCGTCGTCCGGATGTGCGGCTAAAAGTACAACGCGCAGGGATGGATCCGGAGTGGCGCCTTTTAAGGTTTTCAAAGTGTTTCGCCAAACTTCGCGTTTAGCTTGCAAGTTCATGCGCAACTGCTTGTTCGGAAAGTACGCGCACCGCTTCGCGATAGCCATGCAACGTGCCTACGTCAACGTAAACTTCTCCGCGTGCGACGGCGTGCGCCGGTTCTCCCCGTGCAATGTATTCATTCACCAATGTGCCGAGGTACTCATCGCTGCCCCGTCTTTCGATCCACAGCCGGTGCAGCGCGTCGAAGTGAGAGCCTGTTAATTTGAACGCTCCCCAAATCCAATGAGACGCGGCATTTGGTTCTTTCACCTGGATTCGCTGGACTTGTCCGCGATCATCAGTGAGAACCGCGTCGAACAGCTCGGGACGATCCACTGGGAACAGCAAAAATGAAAATTGTCCATCCGGCAATAGCTCGAAACCCTGTGCCGGAAACCAGATCGTGTCCGGCAAACCAATGCAAATCTCATCCTCGGGCGCGATGAACGGCAGCGCACTGAAGAGTGCATCACACAGTCCGTGCGGATTCTGCTGGACCACGTAGCAGATGGACGCATCTCCGATCCTTGCGCCGAAATAGCTGACGATGTCCGTCTTGGTCGGAGAAATTACGAAACAGATGCGATCCACTCCAGCCATCAGCATGCGATCCAACAGATATTCGGAGACTGCGCGCGGCCGTTCGATGGTTCCGTCTAATCGCGTGCCCACCGGCAGCAGCTCTTTGGAAAATGCCAGGGGCTGGATTCGCGTGCCCAGCCCTGCAGCTGGAATAATTCCCCAGCGATGCTTCATGCTGCCTCCATTAGCTGCACCAGTTCGCGGCTGCGATGTTCAGCAGTATGTTCCTTGAGAACGCGCTCGCGTGCAGCGCACCCAATGCACTCCAATTCTTGCTGGTCACGGGTAAGCGCCTGAACCACGTCATCCGGTGATCGCGCCACCAACAATTCCTTTCCCGGCTCAAAAAAATCAGCCAGCCCCTGCCACGAGTCGCTGACAATTGGCGTTCCGCAAGCAGCCGCTTCAAATAACCTTCCTGATGGGCAATAGCCAACCTCGGCCATGGCTCCGCGGGTCACATTCAGCGTGGTGCGTGATGAGCAGTAAAAGGCGGGATGTTCCGGCGGGGGCACGTGCCTGACGAACCACACATTGTCGTTCCAAGGAAAGTCCTCGGGATATTGTGCACCGCCGAGCAGAAACTTCCTTTTGGGCAGACGGTTGGCAGGCTCCAGGAACAGTTTCTGCAATGCATGCTGGCGATCACCCGCATAAGTTCCCAAATACGAAAGATCGGACTCGTAATGTTCCGAGCTCGGAACAGGTTTATACATTTCAGGATCGACGCTTCCGTAGAGCGGCGCGGCTTTTCTTGCCTGCAGAAGCTCTCGAAGGTCGTCGAGTGCAGTTCCACCCACGTAACTCAGAACAAGATCGAATTTCGCGAGACCCTCGCGCGGCACATAGCTGACATCACCCTCGGAGCGCAACTTCTCGAGCGTCACTGCAGTGTCCAGGTCGTAGAAGATTTTGAGAGCCGAGGAGCCGAGAATCAGGTCTGAAGCTGATTGCGCATCCGGACAATAGGAAGTCACGATGGCCGCATCCGAATCGTGCACGGCGGCTTCAGCTTCCGGCCGGACACTGTTCCAGGTCGGATAAAGGGACAAGTGATAGTTCTGTGGCGCAAACAAGTCGCGATGATTCGCATAATACGAGACGTCCCGCTCAAAAAACGTGACCTCATGGCCCTGGGCCGACAAGGCCTTACACAAGCCCCGCCACAAGGTCGCATGCCCATTCCCCCACGATGAACTGATCGTCAGGCCGAAGATAACCAGTTTCATGGAAAGTCCTTGCTGCGTCGTAGGCCACGGAAAAAGCCGCCGCAACTAACGTTCTCTGGTTCGACAACTTCGATGCGGGGTCGCCTTTTGAAGCTGCATTCCCAGCTGGGATGTTCAGTTGAACGTCGAGGCCGATGTTCTGAAGCGAGAGTTGTGTTGTATGGAAGAGACATCTTACCTTCCAAGACGCGCATCGAAAATTGAGTTCGACGCTGCATCGACGCTTAACCACAACACCAACGAGATAAAGGCCAAAAGTAAGGCACAGGCTGTTCCTACATCATGATGGGCCTGCGCTGCACAAGTCCAAATTCGTGTTAACGCGGAGGTTTACACCCAGTGGCAGGTTTCACGGCTGGCGCCATTTCGGATTCGATCAGTTCTCCGGGAAAACTGGAAAAGTTCGAGTCACGCGATTCCGTATCTTCCTCAAACGATGCGGCGTCACGCGATCCCTGGATTTTCCGCGAAGGCCGCAGGACAATTTCAGGAGCGGCGATCCTGCGCGGAATCTCAAGCCAACTGCAGCGCGGGTCATTAGGATGGGTGGACGCCTTAATCCAGGCCGGCGAGTTCGAGGCCGCACTGGCCGATGCCGCGCATCCCTCTGCGACATTTTCGGCGGACCTGACTGACGCCCTCGCTTTGGCCGTGTCCACCGGCAACAGCGCACATGCGGATAGAGCAGGCCAGATGGTCGAGCGTCTGCAACCACCCGAATGGGTCAGCATCTCGCCGCCGGAAGGCTTTACTTACTATGCGCTCCATCCGCTCGATTTCGCACGAGTGATCTCACATTTTGCGAAGGAACCGCGGACATGTGCGGTGATTGGGATTCGGAGCATCGGGGCCACTCTGAGTGCGGTGACGACTGCCGCACTCAGAAACGATGGGCACCCCACATCGCGCGTCACAGTTCGTCCATCGGGTCACCCGTATTCCCGCAGGACTGATTTTGACTACGCCCATCTGCAATGGATTCGCGAGCAGGCGGCAAAGGGATCTCAGTTCGTAGTCGTGGATGAAGGTCCAGGACGCAGCGGCTCGACATTCCTTTCAGTCGCAGAGGCGCTGCTGGGGGCAGGCATTCAGCGGGACCGGATTACCATCGTCGGAAGCCGACAGCCCGATCCTGAGTCTCTTTGCGCCGAAAATGCCGCGAGCCGATGGAGCGAGTTTCGTTATATCGCTACGTCTCCTTCAGTCAATGCGCGATTCAAAGACTGTCTTTATGCAGGGGGGGGGTGCTGGCGTGAAGTTTTTTTGGCCGAGGAGCGGAAGTGGCCGGAGAGCTGGACTCAGACGGAGAGGCTCAAATTCATCTCACCTGATCAGCAAATGCTCTATAAGTTCGAGGGCATGGGAAGGGTTGGAGCTGAAGCTCGCGAGCGCGCGTTTGCACTGTCCCAAGCTGGGTTTGGTCCCCATGTTGCGGACGCCGGAGATGGTTTTCTGGCTTACGATCTGCTCGAAGGTCGGCATCTTCGCGCTGCGGACATCAACCCATCACTTCTGGACCAAATGGCTCGATATTGTGCATTCCGAGCTTCGAACTTTACCGATGACCGCTGCGGAGCCTCTCAACTCAAAGAGATGGTGGAATTCAATATCCAGCAGGAGTTTGGAACAAATATAGTTTTTGACGACGATGAGCTCTCTTCCAGTCAGCCAGTTCTGGTCGATGGCCGCATGCAGTCATATGAGTGGATCGCCACCAGTGCAGAGACATTCGTTAAGACCGATGCCATCGACCACGGTGACAACCACTTTTTTCCTGGCCCGTGTGACATCGCATGGGACCTGGCTGGAATCTCCGTTGAATGGGCGCTGGATGGAGCGTCGACCGAGCATCTCGTTCGGGAATTTCAACGCCATTCCGGGGATGACGCTAGGCGGCGCCTATCAGGCTATCTGCTTGCCTACTCCACCTTCAGGACCGGCTTTTGCAGAATGGCTCTCGAAAGCGTCCGCGGCTCGACCGAAGAGCCACGGCTGCGTTCGGCGTACATTCGATACCGCCAAGAAGCGCTGCGCCATATCCGATTAAGACTCAGAAACTTGTAGTGGGACAGGCAATTCGAGCTGTCTGGCCGGTGGCAATGCAGCCAACTTAAGCTACTTAGACAGAGCCTACCTGATTTACCGTATTGCGACGAGAATTGCTGCTATATAGCTTCGATAACACGTGATCAATTTCAGTATGTGATATCCATCAAACACTTACCCTTCTGTGCCTCGGTGGGAACATACAGTGCTCCTGCGGGTGGGAATTCGGCCTTTTGAGGTGTATCCTAGCGTGTCTTTAACCATGTCAGGCTTAACTCCCGACAGCGCCCATCTTCCCACAAGCGACGTTCGAATTCTCGTAGCCGACGACCATGAGGTGATGCGGTTAGGGATTCGCAACCTTCTCGAATCCGTTGCCAATTGGTCAGTTTACGCCGAGGCGAAGAGCGGGCGGGAGGCCGTTGATATCGCCCTGCTCTCGTCGCCGGACATTATCATCATGGACATCACCATGCCTGAAATGAATGGGCTGGAAGCCGCCGCTCGCATCGCCGCGGAACGTCCCGATATTCCGGTGATCATGTTTTCGCTGCATCTTTCGGAAGATGTGGTGGGACGCTTCAAAACCGGAACGATTCGAGGCGCGGTGGCAAAAAGCGAGGCTGCACGGGACCTGCTGGAGGCGGTTCGATCCGTTCTCGCTGGTGGGACATTCTTTCCCGAAAAACATTCCCAGGCAGCGGCTGAATAAGCAAGAACTAGTCCAGCCTGTGAAAATGTTTTAATTCCCTGCCCGACCTACCCTATTCCGAACCGGTCGTTTTGATGAGATACAACAATCTGCCGAACCGAAATGACGTCGCGTTGTGCTAATTCGGATTGCGGCAATTCCTCTTGGCCCTCTAAAACACGGCCGATTATTTCAGTTCGAGATCCGACCGATAAACCCTCCATCCGAGCCGGAAGCCGGCAGACACGTGTCCCGGGGAGCATTCTCGAGGACAATTTCTCACTTCTGGGTTTGCGGCCAATGCTCCTCAAGGCTGAAACTTGCCTTCGACGCGGTCAAACATCTGGTGGTTAGGCCGCAATAACGGGTTCGCGAAGGCTCACACGAAGATTAATTACATGTTGCTGCAGAGAATCTGAAAGGGGGGAGGGGCGCTTTGCTTGCGAAGAATTTAGGGAGGCGGCAGGCGCCGGATAAAGGGGAGGTACAACCAACGCCTGCCTTCCGTCTCCTTCGCGTTGGGGCTGAATGTATGTCTAAATGTTTGGTGTAGGGCAAGGCTATCAGGGAGATACTGTATTTTTTCGGACAAAGTGCGGGGTCACAGAAGTCCATCGCCATAAAATCTGACAACACCTGTGTTGTTAATTACTTAACTCGAAATCAGGTAGTCTACGCCGAGTTAAACAATGAAGAGTTGTTTGCGCATTTCACAGTCGACCGTCCGGATTCCGCGCGAAAAGCCGAAAATCAGCCAAACACGCAGTCGACCATAGCGCCTCCGACCCTTCATGCTTATCATTACTGCCGTAACCGATGCTTGTGGTTCCTCGTTGACCCTGATTCCATGCGTCCTTAAATTCGCAAATAGGGGAATTCCCAGCAGGGGGTCGTATGAAGGACATCCACGAGGTTCTGCGGCGTAAACAGGCCAAGTACGCCCAATTGGGAAAGCAGATTGAGATGTTGCAGCAGGCGGCGGAGAAACTCCGCGAAGTGGCACCATTGCTCGCAGAAAACGACGACGACGATAACGCGGTCTTGACCGATCTGGATGAACCAACTGCGGCACCACCGAAGGCGATTGCCGCAGCGGCGTCTCCGCAGCAGCCAAAACCCATGACGCGCCCCATGCCTCCGCGCTGGCCATAGGCGAAGTCTACAGTTGTAGACGTGTTATTTTGCTCGCGGCTTCCACTGCTTGAGCAAGGCCACCAACTGTTCTGGGCCCAGGGCACGTGCCCGTTCCCACTCGCCGTTTTTCTGGCTGTAGAGCAGTTTGCCTTTTGAATCAAGAATCGCTATCGCCGGAACTCCGCGATTAAGTGGCACTTCGTACTGGGCTGCCAAATCGAGATTTTTGTTGCCGTTTCCGATATCGACATCGACAACCTGGAAGTTAGGCGTTAGTACCGATGCAATGTCCGGACGGTGAAATGCCTTTTCGAGCACGTGGCAGTCGTAACACCAGTCAGCGCCAAAAACCAGAAGGATGTTTTTGTGGCTTTTATCGGCCCGCGCCATAGCCTGGCGAATCTGCTCGCGCGCATCGCCGGTAGGATAAATCTTCTCCTGTTCCGGATGACTTGGCTGTTCCAGCTTTGCGATATCCCGCTTCGCTCCGACTAATCTCCACACGCCTCTCTGGTTTTGCCATGCCTGACCTTCGACTACATTGGTACGTCGGCCATTCGGGCCAACAATTCTTATTTGCAGCGTGAAGCTTTCAACGCCCGGCTGTGGAGAACTCGCTTCTGCGATTGTCAGATCCATGGTTCGGGCTTTTAATCCCGTCCAGAACGCCACGTCCGAGTCGGCGTTGCCCTTGCCGGAAGTCGTGCTAATCTGCGCGGACGGCATGACACTGTAAAAAGACTTCAGCGCCATTGCGTCGCCTTTGAGCACCGCCGATTTCCACTGTTCAATGGGCTGAAATGTCGAGTCTTGCGCCACGCATGGCGCGAATGAGAAGCACATCACCAGCAGTCGATACCAATACATAGAAGTTGAGTATAGGGCAGCCCGATGCCCGATAGCCGAGAAACAGGCTCCTTTTGCAATAGACGCGCACTGGGCCGAGAGGGTAAATTCTCGGATTAGCTTTTTTCGGAAGCGCTCGAGAAAATCGATGGGGCATGGGGTGCGCCGACGGGAATGAGCGGCAATCAGATTATGCGTAGAACATTCTTCTTACTGCTGCCAATCGTCGTTTGCGTTGCGGCGTCGCACGCTCACTCGCAGAGTTCAGCGTCCAGTAATCCTGACTCCGCCACCTTCAACTCCGACGGCAGCGCTCACGTCACGCGCGTGGTTCCGATGCCGAACACCGTAAGTCCTGAGGCACAGAAGTGGCTAAAGGAAATTGAGCACGAACACGGATATCATCGATCCACTCGAAACACCGGACGCTAACAAAAGCAAAGTGCTCATAAACCTGCATGGCGGTGGGTTCATCACCGATTCGGGGTCGCTGATCGAGGGCATTCCGATCGCGAATCTGGCGAAGATCAAAGTGGTTTCCGTTTACTATCGACTCGCGCCCGAAAGTCCTTTTCCCGCCGCCGTTGATGACGTCATTGGCGTGTACAAAGAATTGCTGAAAACTTACAAGCCAAACAACATTGGAATCTTCGGCACGTCCGCGGGTGCGATCCTCACCGGAGAAGTGGCAGTCAAGCTGAAGCAGTCCGGCTTGCCGCTTCCTGCAGCGCTCGGAATTTTTTCCGGGCTCGCAGACTTCAGCCGCACTGCCGATTCGCAACAGTTGTTTGCACTGAATGGATTCTCCGGTAATATCTCGCCGCAAGACCCCAACGAACGTCATGACGATCCATACGTGGGCAATACCGATGCGCGCGATCCGGTGCTTTCGCCCTTGTTCGCCGACCTGCGTGGCTTTCCACCAACTCTGCTCGTCACCAGCACACGCGACCTCCTGTTAAGCAATACGTCCATATTTCATGTGGCGCTATTGCAAGCCGGAGTGGATGCAAGGCTTGTAGTCTTCGAAGCGCTTCCTCATGCGTTCTGGTATCACTTTCAATTGCCTGAAACGCAACAAGCTCTGGAAATGATGGCGACGTTTTTTGATCAGACTGTCGGAAAATAAGGTGTGTGGGGCACGGGCGTTCTCGCCCGTGGAAATCATCTTTGCTAATCTCTTCCTGTGGATAACAAGTCCATCGCGGGAATCCTTTACGAAACTGCCGATCTGATGGAGATTGACGGCGCGGATTCGTTCCGCATCCGTTCTTATCGCAATGCCGCTGAAGCCATTGAAGCGCACCCGCAGCAAATTTCAGATCTGATCGGCAATGACAAGCAGTTGCTCGCCATTTCCGGCATTGGCAAAGGCATGCTGCAGAACCTGAAAGAGATGCTCGGGGAAGGACGGCTTAAGCTACATGCCGAATTGCTCACCAAATATCGCCCCTCGATGCTGCAGTTGCTCAAAGTGCAGGGTCTGGGCCCGAAAACGATCGCGCTGATCTGGAGCGCCTATCAGGTTTCCGATCTTGAAGGCGTGGAGAGTCTCGCGCGCGAGGGCAAGATTCGAATTCTTCCTCGCATGGGCGAGAAGCACGAAACCAAGCTCCTAAAGGCGATCGAGGATTACCGCCGCATAGCCGGCCGCTTTCTTATAGATGTCGCCGAAAAGCAAGCGGAGAAAATTGCTGACCACTTGCGCCACTATCCCGGCGTTGAAAAAGCTACGCCCGCTGGATCATTGCGCCGAGGCCGCGAAACAGTCGGCGACCTCGACATTCTCGTAACTGGCCCGGCATGTTGCGACGACACCGAACGCCAGAAACTCATCGATCACATCATTAAGCTGCCGGGTCTCATGGAGATCATCGCGCGCGGAGAAAACAAAATCAGCTTCCGCATGCGCGGCGACATGCAGGTGGATGTTCGCCTGCTCGCACCGGACTCATTCGGCTCTGCTATGCAGTATTTCACCGGATCGAAGGCACACAATGTTGCCCT
>QHZW01000455.1 GCA_003224815.1 Acidobacteriota bacterium
AGAAATCAAGCGCGTGGATGGCGAACGCTTAGAGTGCCCGTGGTGCGGTGGAACGTTCATTCCCGCGAAACGCAAGAGATAAAGCCGCAGCGTAACTTCACGGTGTGGCTTCTCTGACGGGCTACTGGCGATTACACTCGTAATCGGAGAGCATACCCTAAGCTCCGCTCTGTTTGCGCGCAATCTGCTCTCGAAGTCTTCGCGACAGATTTATAGCCACTGAACGATAGAAGCGCGACGCGAGATGCGGAAAAAGTTCAACAAGATCAATCAACTGTTTCCATTGAAGAGCGTATGCCTCCACGTTTTCTTCTGCCGTGGCGGTCGCACTGGCTAGGCCGCTCTCCAGAAATGCCATTTCGCCGCAGACTTGTCCGGGGCCTACCTGCGCCAAAAAACGGCCGGACGCAGTAACGTTTACCTTTCCGCTTGCAAGTATGTAAACAAGATCCAGCTGTTTTCCTTGCTCAATCAGCACCTCACCTTTCTTGAATTTCAGTTTTCGGCGCGATCGATGATTAACATCCAGTCATTCAGGGTCAAGTACTGGAGCCTATTTTTGGCGGTCGACAACGTGGACACCAGCAGTTCGTTGCTTTGCGCGCCGTGCGTGGACATTCTCCCTAATTTACCAAATAGCAACGGCTATCTCTTCCCGGAGGCCGTTTTTGGCCACACAATTTTCAGCGGATCGCGACCTCGCCACGAAGGCGGTAACATTGCCTTAATCCGCATGCCTGCCCGTCGCAAGCTCGACCTCGAAAAGATTCGCGCCTCACTTAACGCCATTTGTACAGTAACAGCCTTCTTCTTCGCCATGACCGCCTCTCCCAACTCAGGCAGAAACTCTATGTCTCTTAGTCCGGCGGCCCAGCCGCTCCTGCGAGATCCTGTGACCTGATCTTTTCGACATTGAACTTGCCCGCTCGTTCGCGCATGGTCTTGAACACTTCTTCGAGTGCGGGGGGTTCGCCTTTGATCCAGCGCAGAGGATTGATTCGGGCTATGACGAATGAGCGCAGATACGGGCTCACCAGACCACGTTCTTTGAGCTTCTTCACCACTTGCGCGACCTTCTCTTCAAGATCGAGGATCATTCCTGCGCACTTTTGGTGATCTTTGTTTGCATTTCTGAGCGGCTCACCGGTGAAGTGTTCCAGCCGCCTCAAAATCGGGTGATACACGGCACCACCAAAGCGTGGCACGCGTTCATAGCAAACACCAAGAGTGACCAGCGCAGCTTCCTCCAAATAAAACGCAAACTGCGATTCAGGTCGCGATGCGTCCTCATCCAGGAGTCCGCGGTAGATGCGAATGACCTCCAGGGCGCGTTCTTTAAGGTTGTGGGCCTTCTCGGTATTCAAGGCTAGGATTTGCCACGCCACTTCGCGATCAGCCACGACAAGAGCAGAAATCGACTTTGCTCCGAGGCGACGCATGGCCTCAAGCCTGTGCCGCCCATTAGGAGTCCAGAAACCGCTTTCTGGTGCAGGAACCACGATTATTGGATCGAGGAAACGGCCGGTCTTATTTATAACGTCTGCAAGTCGCTTGTGATGAGCATCGGACAGGTCCCGCTGAAACGGAGTTGGCGCGACGGCGTCGATCGGCAAAATGGAAATCAAGGCGGGGTGACCGCCGAGCGGTTCCTTATACGATCCGACTACGCATCCTCCAGTCTTCTCGATTGTGTTCGCAACCTCGGCTGCAGCACCTGACGGTGCGGTTAATCGACATTCCGCGGGCGCCAACCCCTTCGTGCCCGGCTTTGCCTTGCGTGGTCGCTTCTTCGGTGCTGCGCGTTTCACCATTGTGGGACATTGTAGTGCCTGTCCTCGACGGTGACGATTTGCTGTCGCACGCAGCAGCATCTAAGGATGGCGATGGGGAATACTGTGCCTTGTATTCCCGGATTTGAGGCAGCTGCTACGCACGCTGGGCGAAAGTCAGGGCAGCTAAGAAGTAAAGGACGTATTCCCGAGTGTTACCGCTGCAAGGTAGTCTTTTGGGGTCAAAGTACCCAAGTGCGCGTTTAATCGCCCTTCGAATAACAGACAATCTCAGAAGTTAGTCCGTCAATAATCAGAAGCCCGTTTGGCGGTACCAATTAGACTCTTCAGCCCAAGCCGCATTCCGCTGAAAACCGCGAGCGAGGAACGCTACCGCATGGCACTGTTCGACCGGCCGCAATGTCGCCGGTTTCCGACTTGAGTGAAGCCTCTTCACTCAGGCGCACGATGATTAGGCGCGAGTGGCCTATTCTTTCGCGCTGTGCAGCATGCGATCATTCAACTGCCAATTCCTTTTGTAACTGCTCGAGGGGGATGTTCTTGGTCTCTGGAACCATTGTTTTTACCCACACTAACTGGAAGCACATCATACCGGCGAAGAATGCAAACACGTATCCAGGAGGAAAGGATGAGACCATCTTCGGGAAAAAAGTTGTGAGCAAGGCAGCAAAGATCCAGTGGGTAAAGCTGCCCAGGCTTTGGCCCTCTGCCCGATGGCGGTTGGGAAATATTTCGGAGATGAAGACCCAGATCACCGCACCCTGGCCGATCGCGTGAGCGGCGATAAAGGCGAAAACGCAAATGGGAATGATCGAGTAGTGCGCCTGGAAGAATCCCCAGGCAACCATGCCGAGAGAAGCAATGTAGCCGAATGAACCAATATAGAGAAGCGTGC
>QHZW01000265.1 GCA_003224815.1 Acidobacteriota bacterium
GGCAGCGGCATGATTGGCATGCTCCTGGCAGCGGGATTGATGGCCTTGGGCGGAAACGTCCACGGCCCTGGCGGATTCGATCCGCCGAAATTGGTGCCCATGTCTGCGATACTGGCGATCGGGAGTCTGACCTTGGCGGGGGTCGTGGCTGGCGTATATCCGGCCCGCAAAGCGGCGCTGCTGCAACCTGTCGAAGCGCTGCGTCAGGAATAATTCATGTTTCGCGATTTGCTGCAGGAAGCCTACACGGCAATGCGTCATAACCGCCGCCGCACTGCTCTGACCATGCTGGGCATGGGGTGGGGTATAGCCACTGTTGTCATGCTGCTTGCTTACGGCACCGGATTCGGCCAGGCCTGCGCGAACATCTTTGCCAACTTCGGCACCAAGCTGGTCATAGTTGTACCGGGTAAGACCTCCATGCAGGCGGGTGGACAAAAGGCTGGCATACCGGTCAGGTTTACACAGGAAGATGTCGAAATGCTCACGACCAATCTTCCGCAGATTTCGCGTATCACTCCCGAAGTCAGCAAACCGGCCAATGTTCAATACGACACCCGAGTGTTCAGCTGGCAGGTCACTGGAAATAACCCGAACGTGTTCGATGTGCGTTCTCTCAAGCTGGACCAGGGGCGTTTCTACAACCTTGAAGATCAGATTCAACGCGCCCGCGTCGCAGTCATAGGCTCTGAGGCAAAGGAGAAATTATTTTCAGGCCGCAACGCACTAGGCGAACGCATTCGGGTGGATGGCCTCGGCTTTGAAGTTGTCGGCGTCTTAAGCGCCAAGATGCAAGAGGGGAATGATGACATCAATCGCGTGGTTTACGTTCCCTTCACCACGATGAGCGATCTTAAGGATACGCGCTACCTGGATTCGATCTGGTTCAACTATCAAACGCCGGAATACGAACGGCTAGAGCTAGCGGTGCGCGGCATTCTCGCGGTCCCACACAAGATCAACCAGTCGGATCGCCAGGCGATTCGGGTCTTCAATCTTATGGTGCAACTGCATCAGTTTGAAATGATCACGATGGGATTGAAGATTTTGATGGGCTTCATCGGCACGCTCACACTCGGCATCGGCGGAGTTGGTCTGATGAACATCATGCTGGTTTCGGTAACCCAGCGTACGAGAGAGATTGGCGTACAGAAGGCGCTCGGAGCGCGACGACGTTACATCTTAGGACAGTTCCTGGCTGAGGCCTTGACCATCACCTTCATAGGAGGATTGCTGGGGGTTGTTCTTGCCTACGTGGTGGCGCTTTCAGTTGGAAGGCTCACCTTATACAGTGCCTTCGCCAAGAACGGAGAGGCCGGTGATATCCGGCTAATCATCGCTCCGGGAACGCTGATTATCTCAACCGTTATTCTTGGCGCAGTAGGCTTAATAAGCGGCATGATTCCGGCGCTTCGCGCCTCCCGACTGGATCCCATCGAAGCTCTCAGGCACGAGTAGAAGGCATCAGTGTTCTTACGACTTTCCTGAGGCGTGGCCTTTCTGAGATCGTTTCCTGGAAAGATCTTCAATAGAGGGAAAGGACTGTGCACCGATCAGCGTCTTCTCTGGCGGATTTGTTCCTGTCCGAAGCGCTGTCGTCAGCATTTCAATGGCAGTTCCGGTGTTTGTTGGGACAATAATCGTTGCCGCCAGCCAACCTTGCCGGACATATGCTTGCCCTGTTTTTGGCATTCCATCGATTCCGAGGAAAGGCATCGCGAGCCACTGCTCTCTTGCGACAGATTGCGGGATTTCTTGGAACGCCTTTCGGGCACCCAAGGACATCGAGTCATCCTGAGCGACAATCGCATTCATCGTGTATGGCTGCGATGTCGAGAGCTTGAGCCATGAGCTGACCGCCTTGTACGCGCTGGCCTCGGTCCAGTTCGCTTTCATAGATTTGACTTGCACGCTGGCCGGCTTAGTTTCTTGCATTCCGGTAGCACGCTGCCGTGCGGCGAGGCTTTCCGCAGGTCCTTGAATTAACAGGACCGACCCGCCTTGGGGCAGAAGGGCTGCGATTTGGCGGCCCTGAATTCGGCCGATCTCCTCGTGGTCCGAAGTCAGCGAGAACAGTGGAACCTTAAAATTTCGGCGCAGATCAACAAGATAGTCGACCTCGCGGTTCAGCACTACCCATCCAATTCCAGCGGCAGCGGCGGCGCGTGCTACTTGGGGCATGGCCGTGCCGCCGACTGGCTCGAAAATGATTCCATCAGGGTGCGGCTCGGTATTCGACTGAATGATCTTGAGCAGTTGCTGGCTCTGCACAATGGCATCATTCTCGGCGTACATGATTTGAATTTCGACGCCGAGTTTGGCAGCCACTTTCGATGCTTCAACCGCCTGCTCCATCTGGTAATCGTTGTCGTCTGTCGTGAGTGAAACGACGAATTTAAGCTTCTTCACGGACCACCTCGATTTCGGCTCAACTTTGATCAAGCGTTACATAACGAAAGGTGTCTGTCGAGGTATCTTTAGTTTGGGTTTGGGCGGTTCGGGAACATTGAGACAGCCTCTCTTCGGGCGTTCTCCATGGATCGTGGAATCTTGCTGGGTAAGACCGCCCTGGCCACACAACCTTGCCGTCCGATGGCATTGGTCAATTCGAGCGACCCGCCGTGCGCCTCACATATTTGCCGAGAAAGAATCAATCCAATCCCGCTTCCCTGCGGTTTAGTCGTATAGAAAGGAACAAAGGCATTACTGGGATTCATTAAACCGGGACCGCTGTCCAAAACCGTAATGACGACATTCTTGTCGCTTGCCAGCCAGGTAATGACGATGGGATGTTCCGGCTCTGCCCTTTTCGCAGAGTCGCCATTTACTGACTCTGCAGAGGCTCTGGATTCCAATACGGCCTCAGCCGCGTTACGTACCAAATTGATCAGCATCTGCTCGAGTTGGTCGGGATCAGCGCCAATTGTCACCGGCGGCCCCGCCACTACATGCACCGGGACTGGCTGCTCCAGTGCCGCCACCCGCTTTACAAGTGCATCGATCGAGCATTCTCTAATTGCCGGCGGCGGCATCTGGGCAAGCTGACGATATGCCTGAAGAAAACGGTTAAGCGACTCAGCACGGCTTTCGATGATGCTCAAACCGCGTTCGAAGTCTTGCCGCTCTTCAGCGCGAAGATCGCTTCCGGAGATCCTTGCGCTCAGGCTGCCTGCAATGGACTTAATGGGCGCGAGAGAGTTGTTTAACTCATGCCCCATGACTCGGATGAGCCGCTGCCATGCACGGCGTTCTTCTTCTCTCAGAGCGCGGCTGACATCCGAGAGCACCACTAGCGTGTGCGGAATTCCCTGCTGTCTAAACATGCTTCTCCGCACAAACCACCTGGCTCGCGTCCCGAATTCGAGCTCTACTAAGGTTTCGTTCTCGCACCGGAGGGATTCTTCAAGATGCAACTCCGAAGCTGTCTTCCCCAGAAGCTGCGCTGTGGGCCGCTGCAGGAGTTTCTCGCCAGCGGAATTCAGCAAACGCAGCTTGCTCGCTGGATCAAAAGCAAAAATTGGAATCTCGACCTCTTCAACCACGCGCTGCAACAATGCGGCAGCTTCTATGGCTCCGGTGCGATGTTGCGCGAGCAAATCAGCGAGCGCATTTACCTCTAGCGACAGTTCGCCCAGCGCATCCTCAGGAACGGCAAGGCGCGCGCGAAAGGAGTAATCCTCGTCTCGCAGCGCTCCGACCACGTTCGCTAACGTCTGCAGCGGATGAACGACGTGGTCCAGAAGCGCAGCACCTATGAGCAGGCAGGCAAAGCACTCAATCCCAAGGAGAATTAGTTTCGACGCTATCGCCCACGGCTGGAGCCATATGAGAATACCGCTGACGAGAATTCCCGGGGCGACCAATACGACGCAAAGACGGATGACTCGACGCTCAAACGGTGCTCGCTGTGGTTTTCTTTTTTGAGAAAAAGGGTTTTTGCCCGGGCTAGAGCCCATACTTTTCCATCCGGCGGTATAATGCGCCGCGGCTTAACCCGAGCGCCTCCGCCGCCTGACTCACATTGCCTTGGAAGCGCTGCAGCGCTTTGCGAATCAGGATACTTTCAACTGCCTCCAGACTCAATTCCTCGAGATTTTGTGCCATTGGCCGGTGACTACCAAGTCCGAGATCACCCGGCTGTATCTGCTCCGTGCGGCACATGAGCACTGCGCGCTCGAGCGTGTGTTCTAGCTCGCGAACATTGCCCGGCCATGCATACTGCATCAGAGTCTGGATTGCCGTGGGATCGAATCCTTTTACAGGACGACGATATCTTGTCGCATACTGCGAAAGAAAATGCATGGCCAGCACGGGAATATCTTCACGGCGTTCGCGCAACGCCGGCAAATGGATTTCAACCGTGTTAAGCCGAAACAACAGGTCTTCGCGAAACTGTCCTGACTGCGACGCAGCTTTCAAGTCAGCGTTCGTAGCAGAGATCAACCTCACGTCAACTTTCTTGCTTTGGGAAGACCCCACGCGCTCCATCTCGCCGGACTCGACCACTCGCAAGAGCTTCGCCTGTTGGCGCAGCGGGACATTGCCGATCTCATCCAGAAAAATAGTTCCGCCATCGGCGAGCTCGAATCGCCCGATGCGGTCGATGCGCGCATCCGTGAATGCACCCTTAACATGGCCGAACAGCTCGCTCTCGAAAACGCCCTCAGCTAGGCCGCCGGTATTCACCGAAATCAACGGACGATGACTACGCTGTGAAAGCGCGTGTATTGTGCGCGCGACCACTTCTTTGCCGGTTCCGTGCTCTCCTGTGACGAGGACATTCGCGTCCGAGGGAGCGATATGCGTGATTGTCTCGAGGACCGTAGCCATCGATGGCGCGGTAGCGATAAATTCAGGGCGTCCTTGAGCGTGCAACAGCCGGTTTTCAGCAGCCAAGCGCTCGGCTTGCTGCAAGGCCCGATGAAGCTCGACCTGCGTACGCAAAATGGAAAGCAAACGCTCGTTTTCCCATGGCTTCTGAATGAAGTCGCGTGCTCCACGACGCATGGCTTCGACCGCCAGCTCCACATTTCCCCAAGCTGTCATCACGATGACAGGCAGAGTGCTGTCCTGTGAAACCAGAGACGAGAGCAGATCGAGTCCTTCACCTCCGGACGTTGTATCGCGCGTGTAGTTGAGATCAATCAGGACCGCGTCATATTGCGATACGCTGAGCGCTTCGCGGACGAGTTCCGGCGAGCGGACTAAATCCACTTTGTAGCCTTGCGGCTTCAGCAGGAGTTCCAGCGCGTCGAGAATGTGCTGTTGGTCATCCGCTGCAAGGATTCTGGGCCGATGGGAAGTACGCGTCAGCACTGCGGGGATCGACACGTCAGAGGCTTTGGCGGAAATAGGCATGGTTACTGCGTCGTGTTGCCGATTGCGGCCGGCGGCTCTTTGATCGCGTCCTCAATCTGAATTCCATTATGTTCCAAAGTCGCTCCGGTCGCACGATCAACCTCGATTTTTGCTTTCTCATACACCGTGCGAGCGGTCACCAGGCCAAGCTCAGCCAACGCGAGATCACGCTGTGCGGTCATGGTTTGGAAGGTTGAACCTGCGCCGAGAGTCTGCTCTTTTTGCGTGATTTCAAATGTACGCTGTGCCAGATCGCGCGCCTTCTGCGCAGCTTGAACCCGTGCCGCGGTCTGTTCGAGCGCGTACTCGGCATTTCGAACCTCAATCCGAATTTGTTTGCGCAGTTCTTCGCGCCGCAGCTCAGCTTGGCGGTATTCGAGTTCGGAGCGATATTGGTCTGCTTTCGCGACTCGATTACGAATCGGAATGTTCAGATTGAATCCAATGTAGTAGTCCGGGGCAGTATTGTTGAAGGTGTTCGCCAGGGCACCGGAAAAATCAGTCGGCACCGTCGAGACATTGGGAACGCCGGGCACGTTGTAAACCGGATTCAAAGGGCCCGCCAATCCCGACCCTCCGTAGAACGCCACCAGTGACAGCGAGGGCAACAGAGCATTCTTCGCCGCCTTGCGGCTGATTTGCCGGTTTACAAGATCAACATCGGATTCAGTAAGCTCTGGCCGGTCCTGTAACGCCTGCTGGATTAACTCCTGCACGGGTCGGTTGCTTACTGCGGGAGCCTGGGAGGAACCCAGGCGGTCCGTGGGCAAAACCGGAACAGATTCCAGCACTGGATCATCCAGACTGCGGGTGAGAGCATTCTTCATCAGCAACTCTTGCAACTGCAAGCTTGTCCGCGCGACCGTAAGGTCCTGATCCCGCTTTGATACCTCTGCTTCGGCGCGCATGACGTCCATCGCAGGAATGCTTTGTAATTGCAACTGTTTCCGGGCATTGTCGAGTGAATGTTGGGCGAAGGCCAGCGACTGTTCGTTCACCTGCGACTGTTCATACGCGTTGACGAGGTCCCAATAGATATTTTTGATCTGAGTGACCGTCGCCATTACCTGATCTTTGAATGCGATGTCAGAAATCTTTTTGTTGTTTCTGGCGATCCTCAGATATCGCAAGTTGGGACCCAAGCCGAACCCGGCGAGCAATTGCTGCTGAAATGTGAATCGATACATCGAACCCAACGCCGGAGACAGGTTAAAGAATGGGCTGTTAGTAGTCTGCCGATTGTTGTTGAACTCGAAAGCGACACTCGATCCTGTCGCGAAGGCCTGGCTAAATCCGAAATTCGCCTGGCCGGTGTTGAGCTGCAACAGCGGGACTCCGTAGATCTGCTGGTTCGCAAGCGGGCTGGTCTGATGTTCAGCACCGATCGCCCCCGTAATAAGCGGATCGTATGATGAGACCGGCGCACCAACTCCCAGCGTTGACTGCACGAGGCCCGAAGCGCCAGCACCCGCACCACCGGCACCGGCGGTTGTGCCTCCCGCGCCGGCACCCGGAGCACCTGTGCCAAATCCTCCAACTCCGCCGCCAGGCGTGCCTTGCACAACTCCAGCGTTCACGCCTCGAAAAACGCCCCCGGCTTTGGTGCGAAGAACGTCCATATCAGCGATCGGCAGGTTGTAGCGCGCGATGGCGATATCAAGGTTGTTTTCGAGCGCAAGCCGGATTGCGTCCTCCAGGGAAAGGTAGAGCTTTCCGTCTCGAATAAGTTGGTTCAGTCGCACAGAGTTCTTCAACTGCGGTGCTGGCGCTTCGCTCGGGGTGTAAGCGTTGAGCGGGCTATGCGAGCCCGGCATTTTGAAAACGTCAGAACTATCGATTTTGGGCACGCCGGCAGCAGGAGAATTGCTGGTCTGCCCAAGAGCACTCGCCGTGAACAAGACCCAAACGACGGACAGTGAGGTAGAACCCCTCATTGTTTCACCGCCTCAGCCGGGTGAAGGTCGGGATTCGCCGTATCGTGCACCATCCATCCATCGCGCATTTCTATGGTGCGCGATCCGAAGGCAGCGTTCGCTTCGGAGTGAGTGACCTGAACAATGGTAGTTCCTTGCTGATTGAGCTCGCGAAAAAGTTCCATGATCTCCTTTGCTTGCGAGGAATGTAGGTTGCCGGTCGGTTCGTCTGCGAGAAGGAGCGCCGGCCGGTGAATTACCGCACGCGCTACCCCGACTAACTGCTGCTGGCCGCCGGATAGTTGGCTTGGAAACAAGTCTTTTTTGGCGACAATCTGAAAACGATCGAGCGTGTCCGCCACCATGCCCTGGCGCTGCCGATTGGGAATGTCTTTATAAGAAAGTGGAAGGTCTATGTTCTCGCGAACGGTAAGATCGTCGAGCAGATGATAGCTCTGGAACACCATGCCGATGTTTTTCTTGGCGAGGTCGGCGCGCTGCTTCCGCTTGAGTTCGTGGATAGGTTGCTCGCGAAACCAGTATTCGCCGTCCCAACCATCATCGAGCAGGGCTAGAACGTTCAACAGCGAAGACTTCCCTGCCCCGGACGGCCCCATCACGGTGATGAACTCGCCTTCGCGAATCTCCAGGTTCACGCGCCGCAGGACCCAAAACTGTCCGGCGGGAGACTTGTAACTGCGTTCAAGATTTTTAAGTTGGATCATAAAAATTGCATCACCTCAGAG
>QHZW01000405.1 GCA_003224815.1 Acidobacteriota bacterium
TGTTTCTCTAGCACTCTAGTGTTACTTTCGTTTCAGGGCGCGGCGATGGCACGGCTGCGTTCAGGGTACTTACATAAGATAGATTAGGTCTCGTGGAGAAGCCTGCCAAGACGAAAGCCGACCTGGTGGTCCGACGGCGAGCGGCGGAGGAGCCGCGGGCGCTCTCGTTTGGGCAGGAAAGGCTGTGGTACCTGGATCAACTGTCGCCGGGAAATGCGGTTTACAACACTCCACTATTGCTTCGATTGAGCGGCGCACTCGATATTTCCGCTCTGCACAAAGCTCTCGAATGCGTCATGCAGCGGCACGAGGTACTACGAACGGCGTTTCTGAGTTCGGCCGGTCGTCCTGTTCCTGTGGTCCCAAAGAAGCGGGCGCTCGGGTTTCGGGAGCTGGATTTGCGCGAGATTTCAGGAGATGCCCAACACAAGGAGTTATCACGCCTGATAAACGAAGAGGCGGCCCGGCCGTTCAATCTTGCACGCGATCCCATGTTTCGCGCGTTGCTTGTTCGCACTGGCGAACACGAATACATGTTGCTGAGCGTCATCCACCACATCGTGTTCGAGGGTGGATCAGTGGAGATTCTTTTCAGCGACCTGGCAGACTTCTATAACGCGGAGATAGCCGGCAAACCTGCTGCGCTTCCGGAGCTTGAGATTGACTATTTCGATTTTGTTGCCTGGCAGCGACGCGCGCTCACGGATGAGCGTCTTGCGATTTTGAATTCCTACTGGAATCGCCAGCTCCGAGGCGCACCGCTCGTTGATCTGCCCCTTGATTTCCCTCGCCCGGCAGTGCACACCATGCGCGGGGCGAAATATTATTTCCGGTTTTCACCAGAGCTGTTCGCTTCGGCTGAAAGGTTTTTCGCGGAGAGTGGAACCACGTCGTACCGTTCTTTATGTGCTGCATTCGTGGTGTTGCTTCATTGCTACACCGGGCTGAATGATATTTCCGTGGGAACGCCCTGCGCTCCGCGATGCCGCGGAATTGAAAACCTTATTGGTTTTTTTGTAAACACCGTTGTCTTGCGAGTTCAGCTCGAGAATGATCTGAGCTTTCGACGATTGATCCGCAAGGTGGATGTGAATCTCTTCAGTGCGATCACGCACTCCGACCTTCCACTGCACATGGTGGTGGATGCGGTGCAGCCGCCGCGCGATCCGAGCCGCACCCCGCTTTTTCAAGTTAATTTTCGCGCGCCGCAAACGCCCTATCCAAGACTGGAACTGGACGGAGTGACCGCTGGCGCAGTGGAAGTGTTGGATAACGGAACCGCAAAATTCGATTTGGCATTGGAGATAGGCGAATTCGTAAATGGCGCGAGTTATTTTGAGTACTGCTCGGATTTATTTAAGAAAGAAACTATTGTCCAAATGGCGGAGGATTTTCAAACAATTTTGACAGACTTGATCACACGTCCGAATGCGGCGTTTTCCGGGCTGCCGGCGGTAAGGGCAGTCGGCAAAAGGGTGGAGATGCAGGTTGCAGTTTCTCGATGACAGTCTAAGAGATGTTCAGGGGTTGCAATTGTTATGAAAGAGAGGTAGAGATTGCGCGAAGATATTTTAGCCCTGGTTTATTCTGCGATTGATGACGTTGATGCGGTCACCGCTGAGGATGCGCCGCTGCAAAAATCTCCCGAAGCCCGGCTACTAGGCAGCGACTCTGGCGTCGATTCGCTGACATTCGTCAACCTGGTGGTTGCGCTTGAAGAGCGGATTCAAAAAACACTGGGTAAATCGGTCGTGTTGGTTGATGAAGATAATATGGCGGCTGAAGAACACCCGTTTCGCACGATCGGCACGTTAGCCGAATATGTGGAGAGGGTGCTGAGTAAAGCCTAACCGTGAAGTCCGGTTCCACAATTCTGATTGCGGGCAGCAGACAGGGAGTCGGCCGCGTTCTGGCCGAACACTATGCTCACGCGGGCCATACCGTTTTTGGAATCAGTCGAAATGCTTCGGATTTTGCTTGCGAAGGGTACCGCCACTTTTGCGCGAATGTGACGAGCGAGGATTCCATCAAGGCGGCATTTCAGCAGATTGCTCAGGCTTCACCTCTGCAAGTATTGATCTATTCGGCTGCGGTGTATACGCCGGCGCACGCGTTGCTTCTAAGTGGGGGCAAGGCCGAAGAGATGATTCGCACGAATCTTCTGGGAGCATTTCTGGTGAGTCGGCACGCATTGCGGCTGATGAAGCGCGGTGGATTTGGGAGGCTGATTTATCTCTCCTCGATTGCGGTGCCGCTTGGCAGCCCGGGCAGCGCAGTCTACGGCGCCAGTAAGGCAGGGGTCGAACAGCTTGCGTTTTCCATGGCGCGTGATTTCGTGGGAGACGACATCACGTTCAATACGATCGGCATTTCCATGTTTGCATCACCCATGCTGGATAGTTTGAGCGCGAAGGCGTTGGAGCAAGCGAAGTCTTCGCTCGTCAAAC
>QHZW01000040.1 GCA_003224815.1 Acidobacteriota bacterium
CCATCGGCATGAATCTTCGATCTGCGGATTACCAGGGCCATGGTCTAGTGAGATTACCATCTACTAAACCTCATTTTTGGATGATGGGTCTCAACCCGTACTTACGGTGGCTGCCATCGTCTCTCGCTGCTGCGGGAATTAGAACTGCTTGTTATGAGAGCTGAAGAACTGGAGCGGGAGACGGGGATCGAACCCGTGGCATCCAGCTTGGGAAGCTGGCGTTCTACCGCTGAACTACTCCCGCTCAAAAGGCAGCAAGCTCATGATAACACCAGAGTTCCGAACTTTGCCCACGGTCATTGCAACGTAGGTTGTACCTGCACCTGTACCAGCATGCCGGTGCAAGGTGCTGAGCGTAGATCTTCGAACCGCGGCTGGCCCTCAGCGGCTAATGCCGCAGTCGCGTGAAACTAATCGGCACGGCTAAAAGCGGTGGCCTTCCTGTTTGTGGCGGTCTTCGAAAATGGTCGCAACCTCCCCAAATCATTCCGCGCAGCGTCTGACTGGCGACTCTTCAGAAGAAATCTGTCATTGCAGAAGCCTTAGCACCTGCTCCGGGGCAGGTCGCGAATCCCAGAGCGTTACAGACTGTTCGCAATAAATTCTCGTGATGATAGACCTTCCAGGACTTGAAATTGTGTTTGACCTTGGGCCCGATCACGAGCGTTGCAACTCGGCCGCCGCAACCCTTCGAGACCGAGGGACTGCAGCGAAAATCGGTGTACAGATTGCCCTCATCCCAGACAATGAACAGGAGCCCATCTCCACCGGATTGAAACTCGGGGCGGGCCAGTATCTTAGGAACTTGTTGCTTGAGCCACCAGTCGGCTTGCGCTCGCGATCCGTCGTGCCCGTCGTGCAGCAGGTTGGGAGTGATGTACGCATAGTTTGGGGTGGCGTGGTTCGAGATGTCTTTGGCAAGCTGTGTGAACGGAACACTGTTTAGCCGCTGGCTGGGAGCACAGACGTCTACAAAGTCAATCAGTGGATTGTGCCTGCGAACATAGTTCGCCCAGCCCAGCCCGCGATAGCCGGCGTACGGCATATCTTCCTGGTATGTCTTCCAGGTCATGCCATGGAACAGCAAATGCCGCACGATGTTGTCCACATCGAAACAAGAAGTCGTGTTGCTATTCGTGGTCACGTTTTGTCCAGCCACCAGTCGCATCAAGGCTGAAAGAGAACCATGAAGATTTGAATAGTAATTCGCGGATAAGGCGTACTTCTTGACCAAAGAGTTGTAATAAGGCATGTACGAACTCCCGATTACGCTCTCGTAGCTGCGATTTTCCTCGGTGATAATCCAGACGTGCTTGGAACGCGGGACTGTTCCCGCAAACGCAGGTACCGACAACACGCACAGGCACACCACGGCAGTAAGCTTTACGGAATTCATCCAGCGTCTCCAAGTATGTTTTCGTTTTTTCAGCAGCGCGAAAAGGCAACTGAAGGTGGCCGGATTCTAGGTGGGCAGCTACTCACGATCAACAATAATGCTTTGTACACTGCGATCAGAAGTACATCTTCCCGTGACGCTCACTTCAGTTTCAATTCGTCGTGATTATCGCGCGGAAGCGGGCGCGTCCGGAAAGCATTTGATCGTAGCCTTCGGCGGCTTTTTCGAGCGGGAACTTTTCGATCATCGGACGAACGCCACTGAGCGCGCTGAATTGCATGGTCTCTTCGGAGTCTTTCGCGGTTCCGGAAGCCCAGCCTTGAACGCAACGGCGTCCGTTAATGAATTGAATCGGCGAGATCGTAAGCGGGTCGAATGCTGCGCCGACAATGAGCAACTTGCCGTTGGGTGCAAGGCCATCGAAGAGCGCAGACATGGATTTTGAATCGGGCGCGGTGGCGAAAATAAGGTTTGCGCCACCAAGTTTCTTCAGTTCCTCGACAGGATTCGAAGCGTTCGTGTCGATGTATTGGTGCGCGCCCAGTTTTTCGGCGAGAGGAGCTTTGTCCGCGCCACGGCCAATGGCGATAGTCTGAAATCCCATGCGACGGGCGTATTGAATACCGAGGTGTCCCAGTCCGCCGATGCCCTGAACGGCAACAGTGTCTCCGGCGCGCGCACCCGCGTTTCGGAGCGCGTTGAAAACAGTAATTCCGGCACACAGCAACGGAGCAGCTTCTGGCGCGGGAAGATTTGCAGGGATTGCGGCGACGGCTTCGGCGGGCGCAATCACATATTCGGCGTAGCCGCCATCGAAGCTGATGGCGGTGATCTTCTCGTTTTCACAGTTGATGAAATCGCCACGGCGGCAAGCATTGCAAATGAAGCAGTGTCCACCGTGCCAACCGACCCCGACGCGCTGGCCAGGCTTCCATAGGGTAAGGTCAGCGCCAACTGCGTCAACACGGCCGGCAATCTCGTGTCCGGGCACACGTGGATACTGAATGCCTGGCCAGTGACCTTCTTTTACCAGCAGATCGCTGTGACAGACTCCGCAGGCTTCAACCTTTATGCGAACCTGACCGCGAGCTGGTTCAGGAATTGGGCGTTCGACGATTTCAAAGTTTCCGGATGGGCGAGAGATCTGGACAGCTTTCATGGTGGCGGGCATGGGAGAGTCCTTTGTTAAGGTGAAATTAGATGCGGGATTATTCTGAGTAATAGATGGATACGCGGTGAGAAGGATTCATTCAGGAGAGTTGCTGGAAAAGGCGTCTCCACAGGGGCCGGAACTATCAGTGTTCTAACGAAATTCTCGACGGTGGAGATTGTGCGGAAGCTCGAACTTTTACCCACTTCTCGCAAAGGCGGCGAGAAGTGGGGCACCCTACGAAGCGCGGTCTTCTATGATTACTTTTATTGTGTGGAATTTACGGGTAGAATTTCCGTTCCTCAAAGGCTTGTCCTGAGCGAAGTCGAAGGAGACTAGTTCGTGATCGTTGGGGTCCCTAAAGAAATCTATCCAGGAGAGCGGCGAGTCGCGCTGACGCCGGCTGTTGTTCCCATGCTCGCGAAGGCTGGCCTGGAAGTCGTCATTCAGGCGGGGGCTGGCGTAGCCGCGGGATATCCCGATGCGCAGTATCAGGAGAAGGGCGCGCCCTGCTGCGGCGTGGGCAGATTCTGATTGGATTTTTGCGTCCGCTGGCGTCGGCGGAAGCGGTGCAGCAGGTGGCGCAAACCGGCGCGACAGCTTTTGCCGTGGAGTTGATGCCGCGCACGACAAGGGCGCAGAGCATGGACGCATTGTCGTCAATGGCCTCGATAGCGGGATACAAGGCGGTGATTGCCGTGGCCGATGCGCTACCGCGGATTTTCCCAATGATGACAACGGCGGCGGGAACAATTACACCATCCCGAGTGCTGGTGATTGGAGCGGGTGTTGCAGGATTGCAGGCGATCGCGACCGCGAAGCGGTTGGGCGCAGTCGTTTCAGCTTACGATGTGCGTCCGGCAGTGAAGGAGCAGGTGCAGAGCTTGGGCGGACGTTTTGTGGAGTTGCCCCTTGAAACCGGAGACGCGCAGGATGCACGTGGATACGCGAAGGCTCAGGATGAAGCATTTTACGCAAAGCAGCGCGAGCTGCTGGGCAAAGTGATCGCTGAAAACGATGCCGTGATTACGACGGCCGTGGTTCCAGGAAAGAGAGCGCCGGTGTTGGTCACGGAAGCGATGGCGAAGGGAATGGCTCCGGGCTCGGTGATTTTGGACCTCGCTGCAGAACGAGGTGGGAATTGCGAACTCACGCGTCCGGGCGAGACCGTTGTGGTGCAGGGCATTACAGTTATTGGACCGCTTAATCTTGCGGGGACCGCGCCGTATCACTCAAGCCAGGTTTATGCACGAAATCTGACTTCCTTTCTGACCAATCTTGTGAAGGATGGTCAGGTGCGTCCGGCGGAGAGCGATGACATTATCCGCGATACGTTGTTGACGCAGGGTGGGGAAGTGGTGAACATGCGAGTGAGGGAGATGCTCGGGCTGCCGACGGCAGTGGTCAGTGGGCAGTAGTCGCCACCCTTATGCAAAGACGCGAAAAGTGTCGGGCAACCGGCTTTTTGTAGATTCTGCATCAACGTCATGAAGTCAAAATCCCCACCCTTGCCAAAATCGGGCAAGGATGGGGCACCCTCGAGAATTGTGGTGAAGAAGAATGGGAACTGCACTCGTTGATGGTTTGTTTGTGTTCATGCTGGCGGGGTTCATTGGGTTTGAGGTCATCAAGCGCATCTCGCCGCTACTGCATACGCCGCTGATGTCCATCACCAATGCGCTCGATGCGATTGCCGTTGTTGGCGCGATTGTGCTGGTGGGCCGACATGAGAGCACGCTGTCGTTCATTTTAGGAATTCTGGCGGTGATTGCCGCAACCAGCAACATCGTCGGCGGATTTCTGATCACCGACCGCATGTTGAAGATGTTCAAGTCGAGCCGTCCCAACCCGAAAACCGGCGCAGCGGGAACGCCTGCAAAATCATGACAGAGTTCGTGGGCAGTCAAAGCTTCATTGGACTGATTTACCTCATTGCGAGCGCTCTCTTTATTCTTGCGCTTCGCTGGATGAACGCGCCGCCGACTGCACGCCGTGGAATTCTTGCGGGCGAGACCGGGATGGTGCTGGCCATTGGCGGCACACTGCTACAGCTCGGGATCGAAGGCAAGCTCGAGCACATCGCCATCAGCTACGGCTGGATTTTTGTCGCACTGGGAATCGGCACGGCGATCGGTGTTCCGCTCGGTCTGGTGCAGATGACGGCGGTGCCGCAACGGACGGCGCTCAGCCATGCATTCGGCGCGTTTTGCGTCACGCTGGTTGGCACAGCCGAGTATTACCTTGGCGGCACGAATATACCGCCGTTCAAAATGTCGGTGCTGTGCTGCGAGGTGATTCTCGGCGGACTGACAGTCACGGGCAGCCTGATGGCGGCGGGCAAACTGCAAGAAGTGCTACCGCAGCGGCCGATCACCTTTAAGGGTCAAAATCTTTTCAATCTTTCGATGCTGGTGGTGGCGATCGGCATTGCGGTTTACCTGGTACGCAACCCGGGCGCGCCGCATTTATATCCAGTCATGGTGGGAATTGCGCTGGTGTTTGGTGTGATGCTGGTGATCCCGATCGGCGGGGCGGACATGCCCACGGTCATCTCGCTTTTGAATTCTTATGCCGGACTTTCGGCGGCGGCAATGGGCTTTGTTCTCAATAACAAGCTGCTGATTGTTGCTGGTGCGCTTGATGGGTCTTCGGGCTTCATTCTGTCGGTCATCATGTCGAAGGCGATGAACCGCTCGTTCACCAACGTGCTGTTCGGAGCATTTGGTCAAGTCAGCAGCGAGCCGCGTCGTCGTGGTTCCCGGATACGGGATGGCAGTGGCACAGGCACAGCACAAGGTGCGGGAACTCTACGACGCACTCACCAAGCGTGGAGTCGATGTGCGGTGTGCGATTCATCCGGTGGCGGGCCGAATGCCCGGACACATGAACGTGCTGCTGGCGGAAGCTGATGTCCCTTACGATCGCCTGATGGAGATGGACGATATCAACGGCGACTTTCCGCAGGTGGACGTGTCCTTGATAATCGGCGCAAATGATGTGACCAATCCCGCGGCGAAGACCGACAAGTCGAGTCCGATTTACGGAATGCCGGTGCTGGATGTGGAGAGGTCGCACACAGTCATGGTCATCAAGCGCAGCATGAATCCGGGCTTCGCTGGCATCGATAATCCTCTTTATTACATGGATCAGACGCTCATGCTATTCGGTGATGCGAAGGTGTTCGTCAGCAATATTGTGAAAGAGCTGGGACACGGGTAGTTTCAACCCACTTCTCGCAAAAGCCATCGAGAAGTGGACTATCCAGTCGAGTCGGTCTCTCCTACTTCCCGCCAAATCCAAAGACGATGCCGCTTGAGAAACGGAAACCGTTTTGATGTCCATGGCCATTGCCGGAAGAGTTCACAAGCTCATAGTCGAATTGTCCGGCACGCGAAAGTTGCCGAAGCCTACGTGCTCAACGCCGAACAAACTGTGCGCAAAAACCGTGTACCGAGGAGCACGGTGCGACACCACTGGTCCGAAAAGATAATCGTAGATGTGCTCGTCAGGGCCGGAGAAGGCCCGTGGAAGAAACGGCGGACCGGAATTGAAAGTGGCGCCGATCAAATTTCCGTAATGGCCGCTGAGATCTGCTTTAATCCCTAACCAGTGATTCAGATTGAATTGCCCGGAGGCCTCCCAGCCTTGAAAACCCGGACGTATCTTGAAAGTGCCGGGACAGGGTGCGCCGATAATGCCGGTGCACAGCGCAATTAGCGAGGAATTGGAGATACCCTGCGTATCGACGTGGAGGTAGGAATACCCGCCAAAAACCTCAATTTTGGAGTAGTCCTGGGCGGAGGCAAGGGTTGAGACAAAAACCGCACAAAGACTGATGAACAACACGGTCGTGCATGTATGGCGCATGGCTCATCCTTTCTTTATATCTGTGTGCGTGGGAAGAAGGAGATCTTCGCACAATTTGTTGGGTGCAAGAAGTTCCTTTCTTTGGCCTCTCTACTTTGTGGCCAGCCCATTTTTCGGCTGGGCATGCAAAATGTAAATTGTGCGAAAATCGTCAACTGGATGGGTGTTACGCTTTTATAAGTGTCACAAGCGGCTGCATCGTGGCCGAGACCGGCATGATCAATTTTCTCTCTATCATTGCGCTGGGATTTTTTCTGGGGATGCGGCACGCGACCGATCCTGACCATGTGATCGCAGTGACGACCATAATCAGTCGCGAGCGGCGCGTGTCGAAGGCTGCCTGGATTGGCGCGTTCTGGGGGTTGGGTCACACGCTCACGATCTTCGTGGTCGGCGCAGCCATAATTTTGCTGGGATTAGTTATTTCGCCACGTATCGGATTGAGCATGGAACTGGCCGTTGGAGCGATGCTGATCCTGCTCGGGCTCTTCAATGTAAGGAGCTTCTTCCGTTCTGTTCCGGTTCTGGCGGATGCGGCAATTCACTCGCATCATCATGCCCATGGCGACTACGTTCACATGCACCCGCACAGCCACGTGCCGGAGCAGCATCCGCATGCGCCGGATCAGACGCCATTAGCAAAGCTCGATCGTATGATGGTGGGATTTACCGCTTACCGGCCGCTGCGTCCTCTAATGATTGGAATCGTGCATGGTATGGCTGGTTCGGCAGCAGTTGCGTTGCTGGTCCTGGCCACGATCCGCGATGCGCGCTGGGCGATTGCATATCTGCTAGTGTTCGGAGCCGGGACGATCGCGGGGATGATGGTGATCACGATGAGCATCGCATCCGCTTTTCATCTAGCTCGCGGCGGCCACAATTTCTTCCGGCGTATCGCGCTTGCGTCCGGCGTGCTCAGCCTGGGCTTTGGGCTGTTTGTGGCTTATCAGATTTGCGTGGTGAACGGGCTGTTAACCGCAAATCCGCAATGGGCGCCGAGGTAGGAGTCAGCACTCAGCGGTCAGCATTCACCACTCACTGTTAGACAAAGGTGCAATCTGCAGTTCGCAGAGTTAATCTCAGATCGCTGATCGAGTGGATTTGCTGAATGCTGATCTTTCTCACCTTTACAACCCTGTGCAGTCAAGCTATAGTCTCCGCTCATGACTGACGTGATCTATTGCAATCGGTGTGGAACGCAGAATTCTGCGCTGGCGAAGTTTTGCGCGAATTGCGGTAGTCCGTTTGGAAGCGAAACAACTGCGACCGCAGCTATCGGGCCGGAAGTTACTCCGCGCCCGCAAGGGCCGGCGGATCCGGCGACGGCGGCGCCTTCGGAGCAACCGCCATATGCGGCGCCGGTGTATTCTTCGCCCGCTCCTGCCGCGCGGTACGGCGGCTTCTGGATCCGCTTCGTTGCCGCCATAATCGACGCACTGGCACTGGGCATTGTGGTGTGGCCAGTCTCGGGTATGCTGGCGCTCATGATCGGAGTCGCAGGCGGGCGCGTGGATATGCCGGGTATCGGCATTCACCTGGTACGCGGCATTGTGATCTGGACAATGTTTCTTTGCGCGGGATGGATTTACGAAGCGGCCATGGAGAGTTCGTCCAAACAAGCGACGCTCGGAAAGATGGCGCTGCGCTTGAAGGTGACGGACGAACATGGGAGCCGCATTTCGTTTGCGCGAGCAAGCGCGCGTTATTTCTCGAAGATTCTTTCTCGAATGATTTTGATGATCGGCTACATCATGGCCGGGTTCACCGCGCGCAAGCAAGCGCTGCACGACATGATTGCCGGAACACTGGTGGTGCGAACGCAATAGAGCTTTCCCACCCATCATCACGGAAATACAGAGTCACCGAAAAATGTGATGATCAAGCCATTGGCATCAGTTTGTGAGATGTAACAACTAGCAAGGACTGGCCATTCTCCTTACTTTCCCCTGTTTTCTCTGTGCCTCCGTGTCTCCGTGGTGAATAGTTTTTCGCGCAGTCGCGATTAGAATCTCTTCGTGCCCTTCTTTCTGGGAATTGATGGCGGCGGAACCAAGACGCGCTGCGTAATCGGTGACGAACATTCGGAGCTGGCAACGGGCAGGGGATCGGGCTGCAATATCGTGCGCGTGGGTGAGGCGTGCGCGCGAGATTCTCTTTCAGGGGCAATCAACGAAGCCTGTGTGCAGGCGGGCGTGTCGCCGCAGCAGATCGCGCGGACATGTGCCGGAGTTGCCGGGGCGGCAGATGACGGGGTTGCAAGCCTGGTGCAGAGAGTGCTCATTGGGCTTGTTGGCGGCGCGATCGAAGTAATCGGCGACATGGAGATTGCGCTGGAAAGCGCGTTCGGCGGCGGAGCAGGAGTGATTGTCATCGCTGGAACGGGCGCAATCGCGTATGGAAGAAATGATCGCGGAGAGGCGCTACGTGCGGGAGGATGGGGGCGGCTGATTTCCGATGAAGGTTCAGGACACTGGATTGGCGCGGAAGCAATTCGCGCGGCGCTGCGCGCGCATGATCGCACAGAAAACTCGTTGCTGTTGAGACTGATGATCCAGGAGCTTGGCGCGGGCGATGTGCATGATGTGGCGGTGAAAGCAAATACTGATCCGGTGATGGACTTTGCGAAATTATTGCCGCTGGTTTTATTAGCCGCGGAAAACGGTGATAAGCCTGCGATGCAAGTGCTGGAGCGAGCGGGAAGGGAATTGGCAGAAACGGCGGCAATCGTGGTCGAGCGATTGTTTACCAATGCGGAGCATGTTTCGATCGCAACCCACGGAGGCGTGTTTGCCGGAAGCGTGTTGGTGAAAGATGCATTCCGCACGGAATTGCACCGGCTGTGTCCAGGCGCGATGTGCGCGGATGTGGAAGTGAATCCTGTATTAGGCGCGCTGCAGCGGGCGCGGCGAGAATTTAGTGTGTGGCACAAGCAGGGCTCGGCCCAATGAGTCCGGAGTCTAAAAAGTTCTCCTCACCCGACGAACCGCTACAGGATCAGCCAGGAACTCAGCCGACCCTTGACTGTACTGAAGACGAGGCGCTCGCCGCACTACAACGAACCGATATCGGCGCGACGGAGATCGCTTCTTTGGCGAAACGTCCGGCGGCAGCGAAGAGCCGCAAAGTGGCATTGGCTGTGGTGCTGCATCGGCGCGCGCCACGACACATTTCAATTCCGTTGCTGCGACGGATGTTTACATTTGAACTGATGCAGGTGAGTCTTACGCCAGCAGTAGCTGCGGATATAAAGCGGGCGGCAGAAGATCAGATTATCGTCCGCGCAGAGTCGATCTCGACAGGAGAAAAGATTTCATTGGCGAAGCGGTCATCAGGGCGAGTCGCAGCGGCGCTGTTGCAAGAAGATGATGAGCGGGTGATCTCACCGGCGCTCGACAATGCGCGGTTGACGGAGGCATTAATCGTGCAAGCGCTCATGAAGGCGAGGGCACCGGGAACCTTATTTAGACTGGTGAGTGGGCGTCGCAAATGGGCGACCCGGCGCGAGGTGCAGATTGCGCTGTTGCGAAGCGAGAAGACACCGCTCGATCAGGCGCGTGAACTGGCGAATAATTTTTCGGAGGAGTTTCTGCGAGAGATTGTGCCGGAAAAAAGATTTAAGGACTTACTCACGGCGGGAGAGAGTGAACGGATTTCGTATCAAAGGAAACGGCAAGAACGGGCAGGGCATGACTTCTAGTCGTGCCGAAAAACAGGAACACGTGGCGCGGCTTTAGCCGCTGAGGAATGTCGAACACACAGCCGGGGTGGCTGTCCACATATGACCTGTAGCCCTTCACTTCCAGGCGGGTGGCGGTTCGGGTTCGGCGGAGCCGTCGGCGCGAGCGTCTGATCCGCCATAGTTCATATTACTTTTGGAGTCGTGCAGGACGGCATTGCCGCGTCCCATGTGCGTCGAATATTCCTTGTCAACGTGAAGCTTGTGTCCCATAGCTGAAAGTTTGTCCCTGACATCTGGCGTCACACGTGACTCGATGTAGATGCTGCAGCCGCGATCGGGATGCACGGTGAAACGAGCATTCTCCAGGGCCTGCTGGAGATTCATTCCATAATCGGCGACATTTGATACGAATTGTGCATGCGCAAGAGGCTGGTTCGCGCCTCCCATGATGCCGAAGCCGATGTGCTGATCCCCGCGCTGCATGAACGCAGGAATAATGGTATGGAATGGACGCTTGTGTGGAGCGAGCACGTTTGAAGAATTTGGGTCAAGCGAAAATAAAGCGCCTCTATCCTGCAGTACGAATCCCATGCCGCGAACCGTAATGCCTGAGCCAAAACCCTCGTAATTACTTTGAATCAAAGAAACGATGTTGCCTTCGCGATCAACCGCAGTGAGGTAAGTTGTATCACTGTGCGGAGCGCCATAGCTCACGTCACAGTTCGCATGATTCGCGTCAATCTGTTGTGCACGTTCTTTGGCATATTCCTTTGAGAGCAATCCTTGGACGGGGACCTTCGCGAAATGTGGGTCGGCGTTGTAGTGTTCGAGATCGGCATAGGCGAGTTTCATAGCCTCGATCTTCTTGTGAAGCTCGGCAACAGTGAGTGGTCCATCGGGAGAAGCTGGCGTCATCTCCATAATATTCAGCATTTCAAGCGCAGCCATGCCCTGGCCGTTGGGAGGAAGTTCGTAAACTGTCCAGCCACGGTAAGTTGTCGAGATGGGCTCGACCCACTCCGGCTTGAAGTCGGCAAGATCTTCGGCGGACATGGTTCCACCGAGCGCTTGCGAGGTGCTGAGAATCGCCTTTGCGATTTCACCTTTGTAGTAGGCATTGGCCCCGTTATCGGAGATTGCGCGCAAGGCCTTCCCGAGATCAGGATTGCGGAAGAGCTCGCCAATTTCCGGCACTTTGCCTTTGGGCAGATACACCCGTTGACCTTCGGGATCGTGCGCGAAAGTCTCCGGAGCGTCACTCCAAAAGCCGTGAATCAGTTCAGGAACCGGATAGCCGTGATCGGCATAAAAGATCGCTGGACCGAACAGGTGTTTCCATGCCAGTTTGCCGAAGCGATCGTGCAAGGCGTTCCATCCAGCCACCGCTCCGGGAACAGTAACCGTGTCGATGCTCCGAAGTGGCATCTTCGCCGCGCCCTTGGCTTTCATGTGCTCGAGAGTGAGACCTTGCGGCGCCCAGCCGCTTGAGTTCAGGCCGTAGAGCTTCCCGGACTTCGCGTCCCAATAAATCGCGAACAGGTCGCCGCCAATTCCGTTCATCATCGGCTCAGTTACGCCGAGAACAGCGTTGGCAGCAATCGCCGCGTCCACGGCGGAGCCGCCCTTGCGCAAAATCTCCGCGCCTGCCTGCGACGCCTGAACATGAGTGGTCGCCACGATTCCGTATTCGCTGACCACCATCGAGCGTGCAGTGTGGCGATCCTGGGCGGAAGCGACTAGCGTGAGCAGAAGCAGACCGACAATGGCACTGCGAATTTGAGAGAGCATGGTCTGCGAATTTAACACATGAATGAAACGAGAGTATCGCGCGTAAGCGGACTAATCAACACGTTCCCGTTGAAGCCATAGCCGCGGTTCAAGTGGCTGGTAAAAGCGTCGAGCTTTGCTCGACCGCACGGGCGAGGGCCCCCGTGCCCACACGTCGGTGGTGAAGGCTACCTCTGGAAATGTTGCAGGATGGCTTCAGCCTGAGTTCGGGTAACCACGGCCGAGAGTGCGGCGACATCGGCGTGTTTCACCGCTTGCAAGCTGCCGAAGTGCTGTAGCAGTCGGCGTGTGGTGCGCTCGCCGACACCGGGAATTTCGCGGAGTTCAGTAGCGCGATCGCGAATCTGGCGGCGCTTGCGGTGGAAAGTCACGGCAAAGCGGTGGGCCTCATCGCGGATCAATTGCACCAGGTGCAGCACGGGATTGTGGTGATCGAGAGCTATGGGCTCATTTTCCTGCCCGCAGACATAAATGACTTCTTCACGCTTCGCAATTGAGGCGAGCGGCTGATTGATGATCTGCAATCTCGCCAGGGCCTCGGCAGCGGCGTGGAGTTGGCCCAGTCCCCCGTCGATCAGAATAAGGCTCGGCATGTCTTTCTTTTCTTCCTGAATACGCTTGTAACGTCGGGTGACAACTTCGCGCATCGATGCGAAGTCGTCCACGCCATCGACCGAGCGGATGATGAATTTGCGATAGTCGGATTTTTTCATCTTGCCGTCTTCCCATACGACCATGGACGCGACGGTCTCCGCGCCTTGAATGTGAGAGATATCGAAGCACTCGATCCGCTTCGGCAGTTCGGGCAGCGCGAGCGCGTCCTGCAGAGCTTCTTGAATGGCGCGGGCATTCGGTTTCATCACGCGGAAGCGCTGATCGTAAAGCTGCTTGGCATTGTTCGCGGCAAGGTCGAGGAGCGATCGCTTGTCGCCGCGCGAGGGAACAAGTATGTGCACTCGTGTGGGTCGGACATTCTTGTCCGACATCTGTTCAGAGAGGACTTCTTCCAGCGATTCGCGATCTTCGAAATCAACGGGCAGAAAGATGTTGCGTGGGACGTAGGGCTGTCCAATATACAGCTGGGTAAGGAATTGAGAGAAGAATTGGGAGGGGTCGAATCTCTGCACCGAGCTGTGCTCTACCACAGCTTGTGTGGGGACGGACGCCCCCGCCCGTCCGGCGGAGCGCAGCTCCGCAATTTCTTCGACGGCGGTGGGTACCAGTGTCGAGCTCCGCTCGACATGAACGGTCGAGTCGCCTGTTCCCACACGACCCGTGGAGAGCTCTGATTCTGTGCTGGGTTCCAATTCCGGCAAATCTTCCCAGAAGAATTCGCGCCGATCGAGCACCCGGCCGCCGCGCATGTGAAACAAGTTCACCGCCAGCATGCCGGTTTCGTAGTGATACCCAAACACATCGGCGTCGTCCCCTTCGGCGGCTGCGATGCGCTGCTTTTCCTGTAATTGCTCAACGGTGGAGATCAGGTCGCGATATTTGCCTGCGCGCTCGAACTCCTGTGCGTCAGCAGCGCGGGCCATGCGCTCGCGTAGCGACTTCCCCAGTTCAGCCTGTTGGCCATCGAGGAACAATTTCACGTCGCGAACGGCTTCCTGATAGATCTCTGGCGTGGTCAAGCCTTCAACGCAGGGGCCGAGGCATCGGCCAATGTAGAACTGCAGACAAGGACGCGGGTGAAACCTGTTTAGATCAACGTTGCAGGACGGAACCAGAAAGCTGCGATGAATCAGGTCCACGATCCGGTACGCAAGATTGGC
>QHZW01000406.1 GCA_003224815.1 Acidobacteriota bacterium
GTCGTTGTAGTCGTAGCGGATGATGCTACGTTCCACCTGGAGTTCATAGCTTGCGGGCTGAGCCGTAAAGCTTACCTCGCCAAAGTAAGAGACCTTGCGCGACAACGGAGAAGCGAAGTGCAGCACGAACTGGCCGAGGTTGAATCCGCTGACTGAGTCCTTCTGATCGCTGGCAGAGAAATCCACGTCGCCGAATCCTCTGATCTGAAGCGATGGGTAATGCTCTTCGGCTTCGCGTACGACGGTCGCGTTGGAAAGATGATCATGCTCGCCTCCAGCGGGAGACGGTGGGACAGGCGGTGGGGGCTGCGCCTGTGTCACTTCGCCGGGAGGCGCCGCCCGAGGCTGCAGAGTGGCCTGCTTATTATTTTCGCGGTTGTTCTCGCGGGCTTCCAGGTCGCTGATGCGTTTCTCCAACTGCTGGATGCGCTCGAGCAGAGCTTGAACACTGGGCTCGGATGAGGATGGGGGAGGATTATTCTGCGCGAGGACAGTGTGGCTGGTAGCAAGGAGGAAAAAAGCAAGCACGGCAGAACGCATTTGGTTCTCCTGAATTCGAACAATGTGGGACGGAATGGTGCGATATGCGAAACGCCGATTAGTTTATTCCGTCGCTGACGTTTGTCAAAGAGCGGTGAAAAACGAATCAATAGCTCCGTCCGATTCGCATCATGCGAAGAGGGCGAAGGCGGGGAAATCAACGAAGCCTATGCTCAAGCAAACGCCTCTGCTGATTCTTTTGACTAGTCTGGCGCTCGCGCAGGCTCATCCAGTAATCCATTACGAGCAATTAGATGAAATCAGAGCAATCGGATGTCAGGGCGGACTGCCGGAAGGTTATTCTTGCGGGATCCTTGTTGATTTCGATCTTCCCCATTCCAGTATGATCGTCAGCGTCGTTGGTGGCGTCATGCGGCAGCTCTCAGTCGCTATCAATGGCACTATCTACACTGCCGTATACGAGCCCCTTTGGAGCGAGATGATAAATTTTTTCACTTGGGGAGAAACGCTCGAATTCCCGCACGAGTGACTGGTGACGTCCTAACCGTTCGCCGGCCGGACGGCACTGAAGCAAAGGGCAGGATCATTAGGCGCGAACACATCGCTCCTGACCGCCCGCAACCCGCGTAGTGGTCGCAAATATTGCCAAACCAAAACCTTCCCAAGCATTTGCGACCCCGGCGTTGACTGCAATTGACTGTGCTCTGATGGCAGCCTACAAGGGTTGGCAATTCCATGAACGTAACCTGATCCAACAAGCTCTTAGTTCAACTCTATGGCAATATGTTCTATTTACGGAGGCGCAGCCGAAGAAAACGGCCGTCTTCTGTAATGCAGGCAGCTGCGGATAGCCTAGAGAAGCTGCATAGCTTCTAGTGTCGCACCCTGAAATCGCTACACTTGTGCTTCTCAAATAAGATTCTCATCTCAGCTTCTGCGTCATCCTCGACGGGTTGATGGGATTGGAATTGCGCATCGCAGCTCTCGCAATAGCTAAGTGCGATAGGTGTAAGTTTGACGATCTTGAGAATTCGTTTCGCCATATTATTCAGCTGTACCGCTCGAATGTCGCTTCGGCGTGCGGATCGATTCTGGTTAGCCCCATAGCATCGTTGCTCTCGTTGATCGCAGATTTCAGAGTCTCTGCGTAATCGGAAAAGCTTTCGAACACCGCAAGCTCTTTGTGAGTAGGGCATTTGACGTGTGGTGGCATTTCGTCAAAAGGAAAGGCAAACCCGGTCAGCGCACCTATTGTTTGTCCGCTTTGTGTAGCTCCGCTTGCGCTGCTTTCAAATTTTTCACCGACTCACGGACAAAGTCTTCCGCCTTGTGGATGGACTTGATGTTCCGCTCATTTATTACTCGCTGCTGCTGGGCGAGAACGGCGGCGATTTTCCCGACTAAAGACTTCAACTCATCAATTTCTTTTTCGGTCATCATCCAGATGATTTTATATCTTTGGCAACCCAAAGATGCATCGCCGACCAACGGCCGGGGCAGTCACATACATTCTTTTGATGCCAAACCCTACGTGCTCGGATAAGAGAGCAAAACGGCACGGAGATAATCAATACTGGAGATTAAAAAGCCGGAGACGCCTGTTTGAGGTGAAGGGCGAAGCATCCCGGGTCAACGAGGGCGAGAATTCACGCAAATTTGGAGACCGACACTCTCCCGTGGACCGAGACGGGAGCCATTTTGTCGTCTGCCCACTTTAATCTCCGGACGCGTGCTGCAATTACGGGCGCATGTTCTTGCTGAGCTATCTCCGCTGCTGCGTCAAGCGCCTCGTTGATCGCCAGCAGCGCGAAGGGAGCACCTTTCGCCTTCAGGCTGGTCAACACGTATTTTCTCCGAAGCTCTTCGCCTAAGGTCATGATGAGCAGCCTCCATCTTCAAATTTTCGGAATTATAACCCGAAATGTCCTTTCGGCGAGGCGCATTCGGCTGCGTTCGGTCGCCGAAAGCTGTGAATCATTGTGGCGCAGAAGCCGCTGCGGCGCCTTCTACGCCTCGGTAGTGTGCGACATTTAGGCCCGACCGGGGAACCAGCTTTAGAATATGCGAATCGGAAGGACGACCCTGTGCGACGGTGCCGACTCCGACGTGAGTGCGCCTAAAAACCTAACGCTTGGGAATTCCATACCACCGTAATAATTCACTCAGATTGCGACGATACACCGAAGCTAATGTATACAGGCGGAAAATGCTGGGGACCGCACCTCTGACTTCGACCATTTATTACCAAGTGGTCACCGATGGTCCAACTTTGATCCACGCGCCGGCAACAGAAATGCGAGCACGCCCTCTTACATGCGAATCACTGAGGCATCTCTTACGCTGAAATCGTCCAGCTTCATAGCTTCACTTGTCAATTTCGGAGGTCCTGGTCTGGTTCTAATCGGGTTGGTCGACAACTCTGCAATTCCGCTACCGAGTGGCATGGATATTCTGATGATTTGGTTATTAGCCGGACACCGACGCAGCTGGATCTACTACGCCCTGATGGCGACCGCTGGTTCGCTCTTCGGAGCCTACGTCACATACGCTTTGGGAAAGAGGGGTGGAAGAGAAGCCTTAGAAAAGAAGCTGCCAAGGAGAAAAGTTCAAAGCGGGTACAAGCGTTATGAGAAATGGGGCTTTTGGAGCGTATTCGCAGCCACACTCATCCCGCCACCCTTTCCCATTGCAGCGGCCTGGTTAACCGCAGGAGCTATGCGCTATTCGGTTACGAAGTTTCTTGGAGCTGTCGCTTCGGGTCGTAGCGTCCGCTATAGCATCATCGCCTACCTTGCGAGCCGTCACAGTCAGATTGGCAGCTTCGTCGCGAACAGAAGGATCAACAAGGGCCGCCAAAGCGTTAGAGCTCTTTTCATAGCACAGAATTTCAGGATTTATCCTACAGAGGTGATCGACGGGTGAGAAGAAAATCCGTGACATTTGAATGCCTCACTCGACATTCGGAAGCAATTCGCGCAGCGGACGTGAAGGATATGTTTCGGAGGCTCCACAATCCGGGCAGCGATATTGCGTCATAAACATGGCGCAAAACCTCATGAACACTGTTCAGAACGCTGAAGCGCGAGAAGCATCGCCAGAACGTCGCGCTGAAAGCGACGGCTACACAGTCATTCGTGCCATGCAGGAGACGAATCCTCATTGCGTTGCCATCGTTCTCACCGGATACCCGGCGTGCAGAGTGCGGTCGAAGGCATTCACCTCGGAATCGACGATTACATCATTAAACCGTCCAATGCCGATGCGCTTGTCGCGCTGCTTGCAGAAAAGTTGACTGCGCGGTTCAGAGCGTCATCCCCACTCAGGCCGCTTCCGCCCGATTACGTTTCGCGGGGCAAACGGAGAAGAGGATCTTTAGAGGTTCAGACACCGAACTCCATGCTCTATGTTCAATCGGTGTAATCCTCTGGATTGCGGCCTATAGAAATCAGCAGCTTACAAACCTACGCCTGCATACCTTTTTGTGCACACGAATCAGCCCCTGGTGAGATAGCAGCTTGCCAAACCGCGTCGCTGATCTTAAAAAAAAGAGTGTCAAACAACCCAGGGATCGAGATAGTGACTATGAAATGAACGTTCACGGTTTAACGAATCAATAACGAGATGAGTTGAAGAAGATGTGAATGATGTGTGATGAAGAAAAAAACCTCGTTACTGAACGAAGCGACGGCTGTCTCATCCGTGGCGGTCCGAACAACTATCTGATCCATTCAAACCGATTTTGTGCGAAATCAAAAGAGATCTGACGAAAGCCCAAAAGTGCTGGATTCACAAGCCCATCGAATTCTGACTGTGCGTTATTCCCATCCTCAACGAAGTATGCGTTTTGTCTGCCTAAGTCCAACGTCCCGATCGTAGCCGTCTTGAATTCCACCATTCGCCGCACAAGATCTCCGGCAAGATTGGTTGAATGTTGAACGTGGCTCACCTTCGGTGCCATTCGCCAATGTGAGTGAAACAGCATCAGGGAAGAAGCTCCAGTGTCTAACATCAATTCTACGGGGTATCCGTCGAACCTCATCGCGATCCCCACCAGAGGTGGACTCTGCATGAACGTCAGACCGGAACTGGAAAAATTGCTCACGCCGAAGCTAA
>QHZW01000041.1 GCA_003224815.1 Acidobacteriota bacterium
CGCGTCATGCTGCAATACGAACTGCCGCTGAACGAGATCGTTCTCGATTTCTATGATCGGCTGAAATCGGTCTCGCGCGGATACGCGTCTTTGGATTACCACCTTTCCGGCAGCTGGGAATCGCCCATGGTAAAGCTCGACATACTAGTCGCTGGCGATCCAGTGGACGCGCTCTCGATCATTGTGCATCGCGACTTTGCCTACGAACGCGGCAAGTCTCTGGTCTCGAAAATGCGCGCACTGATTCCGCGGCAGATGTTTGAGGTCCCTATTCAGGCTTCGATCGGTGCGAAGATCATCGCCCGCGAGACGGTGCACGCCATGCGCAAAAACGTCCTCGCGAAGTGCTATGGCGGCGACATTTCCCGCAAGCGCAAGCTCCTCGAAAAACAAAAAGAAGGCAAAAAGCGCATGAAGCGCATCGGGCGAGTAGATATTCCGCAAGAGGCGTTCTTGGCGGTGTTAAAGGTGGGCGAGGGAGAGTGAGTGAGGAGTCCAGTAGTCGTACTGGAAAACATGGGTCAAAAAGAATTTTTCATAAATGCAATTGAGCTTGTTGACGTCCACGGCGGGACGAACATTCCAACCGTCGTTTACTACCGTCAACGCAATGAACCATCTGTCGGGAACGAGGCTTTATCGCTCGCCCGTGATCGTGAGGATTTAAATGAGGATTTCAAGGTAGACCTGGGAAACCAGAAACCCGGCAGTTTGTCTGTGCGCCGCTTTTATTGCGCCGACAAGAATGAGAGGTCCGCCGGCGAAATAACGGCTTCATTCTTGCAAGGAGTGGTCTCCAACGTCTCCCGATGCTCGAAGCACGGGATCTAAAGCGAGACGCAAACATTTTGGTCGCAGAGCCACTCGCGATGCAGGACGAGCTCGTGGATGAAAATTGGGTCGCTAACTACCGAACAAATATTCGCAGAATTCTTGAGGGCAAAGGATTCGAAAATGTTGTTTTCTTGCCGGAACCATTTGCTGTGTACCTATACTACAGATACGTCGCGAGAAGCACCCTTTAGTGGCAGAACGCAGAAAGTACCACGCGCTGGTGATTGACTTCGGAGGCGGCACATTCGATGTTTGTGTCATCGCGACCCAAAGGAAGGTGACATTAATATCAGTGAAGGCAAGAGGATGGCCAGACCTCTGTCGGCGTCGTCGAACCCGATTGGCGGCTTTTTCGTCAATAGGGTAATCGCAGAAGAGATCATCAGAAAAACTCTTACGCCACGCAACATACAGGCAAGGATTAACAAAGCCTTTGAGTTTTACCGCAAGTGGCGAAAAGAGGGGACTCGACGCGCCTCTCAACCCTTTCCGTTCCAGTTGCCGCTCCAGAGGACCCATTTAGCGCTTCACCCACGGCAGTAAATGTACAATTTTCGGCGGGCGAGCTCCGTTCTGCATTTCGGGCCAAGGTTTGGGAACCGCATCTGCGACCCATTATCGGGTTTGCATTGCAACGAGCAAAACAGGATCTCAGTGGTGCTCCCGTAACCGTCGTTCTTCTTTCCGGCGGATCGGCCAATATTCGTTGGCTTATCGAGCTGCTGCGCCGCGATTTTGATACTGAACTAAATCAGGCAGAGATTCTGACTCTTAAGGACTTTCAAGAGGTGGTCTCTAAGGGCCTTGCCGCAGAGTGCGCGAGACGGTACTACACGGCCGAAGGCGACTTCTCTGCCGTTACTTACAATAGGGTATGCCTAATTCTTGATCCCGATGAGAGTGGGCACGAGATAAAGAAATTCATCCCGCGTGACGTCAGCCTACCTAAAGCGGATATTCCAGGCGTCCTTCTACCAAGCGCCAGTGTCCTGACAGCGTTTCGAGATCGGTCTATGCGCTGGCGAGTGCATTTAGACAGAGCGCCGCGGCGCTGCCTTAACTACTATTTTCTGCGATCGAGTTTTGATCCAAATGACATCCAAAACCTACAAAACGTAGAAGAGAAGACTGTTCATACCCCGAAGAATTTCAGATTCGATCCGGATCTTACGCTTGAGCTCGGAGTCGCTGAGGACGGCACAGCGACGCCTCGATTCATTTATCGACAGGGTCGAACGGAGGCAGACACAGTAGCTCAGCAGGGCAGACCCTTTTTCTTGGACATGACCACTGGTGACTCGCTGCCTATCGGGAAAGCCTATCTCGGGTTGGATTTTGGAACGAGCAACACTTCAGTTTCGTTCGTCAATCAGACCTCAATTCAGATATTCGAGAGGCGTTCTCAGGAAAGATCTTGGAATGAGCTGGTGGATTTGGCGGCGTGTTTACCGTACCCGCTATCTGCCCCTCTTGCACAATATGTCTCACAAACAGATCCGGCCAGATTGGCGACGGCGGGACGCGACTTTGTCGAGTCCTCTCTCACGCTTGCAGCCTATACAGCCTATCAGGAGTATTGCACGCTAAAAGGTCGTGCTGAAACGCGAATACTCAAGCGGCTCAGGAAGCGATCAGCGGGTCCGGCATGGGGCCTTTTCAAAGATTCCATGGAGCAACTAGGCAGCCAGGCGATGTTCAGTGCCGCGTACCGAGAGCTCCTTCATTCTGAACTAAAAAGAGAGATAGATAATGCAGTCGAGATAATGGCGCAACACAAGCACGGCAAAGCGACGGAGGAGATGGCGAATCCTTTGCGCGTCGTTCACATCCTTGCAAATATCGCTCACCTCGCGTTCGGGGACAATGGGTTCGGGATATTTCAGCATGTCGAAAAGCAGCGCTTCAGCGTGAATTACTAAGGGACGTTTAGGCATATGCATGGACGGCAGCCATTCGTAGGAGTCTCGAAATACTCTGGCAAGGTCGCATTCAGCACCAACGAATGCTACATCCTGAATGCGACGAACCGACGGGCTCTGCCGATGGAGCTCTTGATCCTTTGGGAACATTGCTCACATCACCCCGATTTGGAGAACGGGCATTGCTTTATGCTGGACACCAATGAAGGGGACGGGAGCTTCACATTCAAGGCAGTCGGACTTACTTGCGTTTTAAAGGTTGCAAAAGGCGGCACCCATTCTGAGCTCGCCGAACGACTATCGAAAATGTTCGATAAGGACACAGCCATCGATGAAGTCCGTGTGTAGAAGCTTGCTTCTACGCGGCGATTAATGGCCGCTCTTCCACGCTTCGGCCCCGCACCCTGACCGACGCGGGCCGACGGCGGCGGTCCAAAGCAGTGAACACGATCTGCTGAGGGTTGCAGGTCCGGAGCCATTTCAATTCGAAATCGACAGCTGCATGAAATCATTCGCACCGACGAATCCGAGGATCACGCGCACGGGAACTGGGAACTGTTGCCGGGTGGGTCGTGCACGATCGTTGGCTGTGAAAGCTGATATCGTTGGCCGCGCGTCTCGAGTTCGCATCCATTGGCGGTCAGAACGTTCTTGACCCACTCGCTCTCACGACCATAGGTGAGTGCGATTGCGAATCCATTTGAAACACGAAAAACGTTCACGGGCGTGCGATACACCCGGCCTGATTTGCGGCCTAAATGGGTGACAATTCCGAAGCCAGGCAGCCAACCGGCAAAACGGCCAGTAATCCGGTTTGTAACTGCAAGATTGAAAGCCGCAAGCGTCCGCTTGCGGAAGCGCATCAGGAGAATTCCTGACAGAAGAACTGCCAAAACCGCAATGAGTATCGCGATCAACATCTGTAGGCTTCTATAGATGCTCTCCGCGCGAGCAAGTCTGCATGCGGCGACATTCGCAGTCTAAAAAAGAATCTCCCGCTTACGCGGGAGATTCTTAGTTTATAAAAGCAACTTATTCTGCGGCTTCTTTCTCGATCACGACCTTCAAATGCGCAGTGACGTCTTTGTGCAGCTTCACTGGAAGGGTGAACTCGCCGATCGACTTCAGCGGCTCGTGCAGCTGAATCTTACGGCGATCCAGGTTGAAACCTTTCTTTGCCAGCGATTCGGCGATGTCTCCAGAAGTGACCGAGCCGAAGAGCTGATCGTTTTCTCCCGAGCGACGCTGGAACGAAACCGACAGGCCATCGAACTGCTTGGACAATTCTTCCGCCTGGGCCTTTTCTTTTGCCGAGCGGCGCAGGGCAGCCGCGCGCATTTGCTCGACAACTTTCTTATTGCCAGTAGTGGCTTCGATAGCCAACTTGCGCGGCAGCAGAAAGTTCCGGCCATAGCCCTCGGCGACTTTCACGACGTCGCCACGCGAGCCCAGCTTCATTACATCTTCTTTAAGAATGACTTCCATCGCATCACTCCATTTCAGATTCGTTTCCGACTGATTCACGTGTATGAACATGGATCAATTCAAATTCGTTTCCACAGATTTATGCAGATAAACACGGATCAGAAACACTCATCCATGAAAATCCGCGTTAATTCGCGGAGAGAGGTTTTTATGCCGCGCGTCCTGCGAACGGCAACAGCGCGATGTTGCGCGCCAGCTTAATCGCCGAACTCAGCCGCCGCTGATGCGGTGTGCATACACCGGTCAACCGGCGCGGCACGATCTTGCCGCTTTCCGCAACAAATTGCGCCAGCAGGCGCACATCTTTGTAATTGATCGAATCGATCTTCTCGGTGCAGAACTTGCACACTTTCTTGCGGCGGAAATACTTACGTCCGCCGGGTCCGCCTTCGCGCCCACCGCCGGGGCCTGAACGCTGAGGTCGACGCTCGCCGCCGCCGCCGCCGCTGGATTGTCCCTCGCCTGATGTTGGTCTAGTTTCGTCTGCCATGATGCTCCTTTAAATCTGCCGTACGTCATTCGTCGTACGTCGTTCGCTAAAAGATTTGTTCTGCCCTGTGCCGCCGATTACTACCATCGTTCGTCACACGTCGTCCGCAAATGTTCGCGTTGGCAACGGAGCTTACTCGCTTCACAAGCTCGCGACGACGGACGACCAACGACGCACGACGGCTTTTACGCCGTCACTGCCGGGGCTTCACCTGCTGGCTCCGGAGTTGCCGGGGCCGGGGGCACCTTACGCTTCGAGTCACGGATCGCTTTGATCTTGTCGAGACGCTTCTGCTCCTCGTCAATGCGCACACTGAGGAACTTGATTACCGGCTCGTTTACGCGCAGCCGCCGCTCGAGTTCATGCACCAGCCCGCCACTGCCTTGAAACGTCAGAAGAATGTACAAGCCGTCATGAAACTTACGCACTGTGTATGCCAAGCGGCGCTTGCCCATTTTTTCCACGTTCTTCACCTGCCCGCCCGAAGTCGTGACCGCGTTCTCGAGGTACGAGATAAGCTTGTCCTGTTCCTCCTCGGGCATGTCAGGCCGAACAATAAACATCAATTCATAAGTACGATTCATGGTTTCTCCAAAATCTTGCCGTTCTGAGGTGGCGTCAGTCACCGAACGATCTACGTATCTTCTTCTTCCGGCCTCCGATTGAATCTTTGCATCGCCGCTGCCGGACCTTCTTTCACGATCATTTCTGCAGCTGCAGCCGCATCTGTCAAAATCGGTTCCAGTGCCTTTAGCCACGTCTTGCTCAGCGGCGAAAGCAGGTACTCTTTCCCGTCTCGTACCGCGTGATCCGGAGCAACGCCAATTCGGATGCGCACAAAGTCTTTCGTACCCAACGAGTCGATAATCGACTCAATCCCGTTGTGCCCAGCTGAACTGCGGTTCCTGTGCACTCTCAACGTTCCGAACGGAAAATCCAGTTCGTCCTGAACCACGATCAAATCCGACTCCGGACTCAAGTCGTTCTTCTCAATCAGCTCCCGGACAGCATTGCCGCTCAGGTTCATGAACGTCTCGGGTTTCGCAAGAACTACCTGCTCATCCCTGATCGTCGTTCGCGCCGTCAGTGCCCCGCACTGCCGATTTCGTACTTCCAAGTTGTGATCGTCGGCGATGCGATCAATCACAAGAAAGCCCAAATTGTGCGGCGTGAATTCGTAGTCTTGTGCCGGATTGCCAAGCCCAACGATCAGCTTCATTGCGTCGTCCGTCGTTCGTCGTGCGTCGTCCGCCAAAAACCGACTTTCGACCACTGCAGCCCCGACCAAAGCCAAACCATTTTTCGGCCGGTTTTGCGAACGACATACGACGAACGACGTGCGACGGCTTTCCTATTTCTTTTCCTTCTTCTCAGCCTTCTCCGGAGCAGCAGTCTCCCCGCCTTCTTCCGCAGTCTCCTGCTTACCCTTCTTCATGACCTCAGGCTCAGCCGGAGCTGCGGCTGCACCCGCGATGACCTCCGCCGCCGGCGCTTCTTCTTCCTTAATGCTGATAACGTGCGCAACAGGCTGGTCTGCGTCGGTCAGAAACTTCAGCTTGTCGCTTTTTGGAAGATCAGCAACACGCAAAACCATGTTGAAGACCAGTTCGCTGACATCGAGTTCGATCTGGTTCGGGATGTCTCCGGGCAAGCACTCGACTTCCACTTCGCGAGTGATCTGCTCGAGAATTCCGCCCTGCTGCTTCACGCCCGCGGGCTCGCCAATAAGTTCGATTGGCACGTTGACCTTGAGCTTCTGGTCCATGGCGATCCGCTTCACATCAATGTGAAGCAGCGAACCTTTAATTGGCTCGTATTGCCAATCCACGATCATGGCTTTGGTGCGCTCGCCATCAACGGCCAGATCAAAAACCGTGTTGTGGCCCGTAGCCGAATGCAGAATGCGCGAAACCTGCCGTGGATCAACGCTGACCGGCGTCGCGTCTTTACCCGCACCATAAACCACAGCGGGAACTTTGCCCTGCTTGCGCACGCGGCGGGCATCGTTCTTCGTGCCCGGAGTGCGCGGCTGTGCTTCGAGAAAGTTTTGTTCAGCTGTTACTGTCGGCATATTTAATTCCTATAAAAACAGTTTGCTCACGGACGTCTCTTCGTGAATCGACTGGATCGCGCGTCCGATCAACCCAGCGATGGATAGAACATGTATCTTGCCGCCATGCGCGATTGTCGCCGCCTGTGCCTCAAGCGACAGAGGCACGGTGTTAGTGACTACAACTTCCTTAATGCATGAAGCCGAAAGATTCTCTACCGCTGGAGGGGAAAGAACCGGATGTGAACAGCATGCGTAAACCGTGCTTGCCCCGCTTTCCATCAGCGCGCCTGCGGTTTTCACCAATGTGCCCGCGGTATCAATCAGGTCGTCAATGACCAGACAAGTCCGGCCGCTAACGTCGCCGATGACATTCATCACTTCGGCGACATTTGCTTCCACGCGGCGCTTATCAACGATGGCCAGCGCGGCATCAACTTTCTTCGCAAAGAACCGAGCGCGTTCCACTCCGCCGGCATCCGGAGAAACTACGGTTAAATTCGGCAACTGCAATTTCTTGAAATGGTCCACCAGCACCGGCGATGCGAACAAGTGGTCCACCGGTATATTAAAAAATCCCTGTATCTGAGGCGCGTGCGGATCAATCAGCAATGCCCGGTCTGCGCCCGCCGTGGTTAGCAGATCCGCAACCAGCTTGGCTGAAATCGGCGCCCGCGGCTTGTCTTTGCGATCCTGCCGCCCATATCCGTAATACGGCATCACAGCGGTGATGCGCCGCGCTGATGCCCGCTTGAGTGCGTCAATCATCAGCAGCAGTTCCATCAAGTGCTGATCCACCGGACGGCAGGTCGGCTGCATGACGAAGACGTCTGCGCCACGCACGTTTTCCTGAATCTGCACGTAGGCTTCGCCGTCAGCAAATCTCCTGACCAACGCAAGCCCGCGGCTCATCCCGAGGAAAGCGCAAACTTCATCGGCCAATGGCTGATTCGCCGTACCGCAGAAAATTTTGAACTTGTCATCCACACGTGCGCGTTGCGGCTTGCGCTCGTGCTTCTCGTCAGCGTTCATCTTTTTTTCCGCGGTGGCGATTGTGGTTGCCATAGTTGCAAATTTGTCGTGGGTCGCAGGTCGTCGGTCGTCGGCAAGACCATTCCACGCACGACGTGGGACGAACGACGTGCGACCGTTTTCTGGCTGGGCCGCTAGGATTCGAACCTAGACAAAGTGCTCCAAAGGCACTTGACCTACCATTAGTCGACGGCCCAGTAAACCAACTTCTGCGCCGACTGATTCCTGAGATCCTTCGCATCGCTCAGGATTTCGGCAGTGGGCTCCCGCTTCGCTCACGCCCGCCTAGCGCCTCAACCTACCATTAGTCGACGGCCCAGTAAACCAGCCGCTAGCTTCTAGCGACTAGCTCCCAGCAATCTCATGCGCTTGCTTGCTAGAGGCTAGGAGCTAGGAGCTTCTTCCAATACTGCCGCCGCGTCAACGTGCTCGTGACCACTGCCCGGGTGCCGCTTTTCTTCAATTTCTTGGCGGCATTATCAGCCCGCGCCCTCGAATCAAATAAACCGTAAACCGCCGACCCGGAGCCAGACAAAGACGCATACTTTGCGCCCGCTCGTTCGAGCACACTCTTGACCTCGCGCAATTCGGGATGCTTTGGAAAGACGACCTTCTCGAAGTCGTTTTCTATCCCGGTACGGACAAGGTCGAGCAGTGGGTTCTCGGCCCGGCCTCCGCCTCGTGCGGAGACACCGGATCTGCGGGGCTTGCTTGCTACCGGCCCCGCATTCAGCCACGCAGAAATCTCACGACCGAACTCCAACATTCTATCGGAGCCGTTTGAGGGCGTCAATTTCTCTTCGCGCAGATCGGCTGGGTCACGACCAGCCATGTGGGAACGGGCGCTCTTGCCCGTCCAGGTCGAGCGCAGCTCGGCAGGCTCTTTCAAAAGCCGATCCCACTCTAGAAAAGCGTTCGGAGTGGACACAGCTATTTCCGGCAATGCCACAACGCACTCCATTGCCGGTAAGTCCGGCAACGGATAAACCTCTTCTCCTCGTCCCACCCCCAACACCGTCCCGCCGACCAGAAACAGCGGCAAATCCGACCCTACTTCCGCGGCAATTCTCAGCCTCTCCGGCCCAGATATTTGCTTCTGCAACGCTCGCTCCAGCGCGATCAGGGCCGCCACTGCATTTCCCGATGCTCCTCCCAATCCGCCCTGCACCGGCAAGCGTTTTTCAATCTCAATCACCACGCGCCCACGCACCTTGAGTGCCAGCATGGCGCACTCGACCATTTTCCAGCAAGTATTCGTCTTATCCCGCGGCACTCGCGGATCATCGCAGCGAATCTCAATCCCCGATCCCCGGGCGACCGACACCCTGATCAAATCATGCAGCGCGACGGTCTGATACACGGTGCGTAGTTCGTGAAACCCATCGGGGCGCTGCGGCCCGATGCGCAGGCCCAG